>NZ_WTYH01000001.1:0-314285 GCF_009827335.1 Aurantiacibacter arachoides
ATCCGGCCGGTGTTGAAGCTGGAACTGCGCCGCTTGATGCCGTGCACCTCGTAACCCTTTTCGAGCAACAGGTGCGATAGGTAGGCACCATCCTGACCGGTGACGCCGGTGATCAGGGCGGTTTTCTTCGATGCTTCGGACATTTGGGGGTATTCTCCTCGGTGTCCGCGCCGCTAGCGCCATGGCGCGCTTATGGCAATGCGTGGAAAGCGCGGTCTGCCCCCTCAAAGCAGCGTTAGGGGGTACCGTAGGGGCCGGAATACCGGGCGCGGCGGCTCTGTCCGTAAGGTCAGCACGCCAGCAGCGGACGCCACCACGCCTCGTTGGCGAGATACCAGTGCAGCGTCTGCCGCAGCCCGTCCTCGAACCCGTGCGCCGGGGCATAGCCAAGCTCCGCGCGGGCCTTGGTCTCGTCGATGGCATAGCGGCGATCGTGGCCCTTGCGGTCCTCGACGTAGGTCTTGAGTTCGGCTGTCGCGCGGCCGCGAGCCGCTGGCGCATCGGGAAAGCGGCGGGCAAGGTCGCCATTGTCGGCAAAGGCACGGTCGACCTCGGCACAGATGGTGTCGATCACCGCCATGTTCGGCAGTTCCGCCCCGCCGCCGATGTTGTAGGTTTCCCCCGCCACGCCGCGCGCAAGGCAGGCCTCGATCCCGCGGCAATGGTCCGCCACGTGCAGCCAGTCACGCACGTTCATCCCGTCACCGTAGATCGGCAGGGGGCGTCCGTGCAGCGCATTGAGCAGGAACAGTGGGACGAGCTTTTCCGGGTACTGGTAGGGGCCGTAGTTGTTCGAGCAGTTGCTGGTAACCACGTCGAGCCCGAAGGTGTGGTGGTAGGCACGCACCAGGTGATCGGACGAAGCCTTGGACGCCGAATAGGGCGAGTTGGGCTGATACTGGTGGCTTTCGGCAAAGGGCGGGTCTTCCGGGCCGAGCGATCCGTAGACCTCGTCGGTGGAGACGTGGTGGAAGCGGTGCGGCGTGCCGCTGCCTTCGTCCAGCCACACCTTGCGCGCTGCCTTGAGCAGCGAATTGGTGCCCAGGATGTTGGTTTCTATAAAGACGTCGGGCCCGCTGATCGAGCGATCGACGTGACTCTCGGCGGCAAAGTGGACGAGCGTGGAGATGCCGCGTTCGCGCAAGAGGCGTTCGACCAGAGCAGTGTCGCGAATATCGCCTTCCACCAGCTCGGCCTGCTCCACGCCGGCCACGGTGCTGGCATTGCCGGCATAGGTCAGTGCGTCCAGCACCACGATCCGGTCGTCCGGATGCCGGTTCGCCCAGTAGTGCACGAAGTTGCCGCCGATGAAGCCGGCGCCGCCGGTGACGAGCAGATCAGCCAAGCGCCTTTTCCTCTTCAAGCATGATCAACGGGCGACGACTACGGCACCAGGATACCGCTCAATCAGACCGCGGCTGCCGGGCGCTGCTTGCGCCTAGTTGCTTTCGGGGACTGCGAAGGTGCCCGAAACCCGGCCGCGCTGGCTGCCGTCGGCGGGGCGTGAACCGGCACCATCCACGCTCGAGACGCCCGAATCGAGGTCGATCGTCAATCGTCCGCCGTCGAGCCGGTCGCTGCCGCGGTTGATCGCCACGCCGCCCGACATCACGATGACGCGGCGGTTGAAATCGTAGACCGCCGCATCGCCGCGCGCGCGCTCGTCCCCGCGCGTCACCACCACGCCGCCGGTCGCGTCGATCCGCTGGATGCGCAGCGTGCCGGCATCGGTATAGGCGATCGTGGTGCGTTCCGCGGTAAGGCGCAGGTTGCCTTGTTCGATCACCACGTCGCCCGACAGGACGACGCGGTTCTGCCGGTCCTGCAACTGGCCCATCTCGGCCGACCAGGTCACCGGCGCGTTGGCATCGAGGCCGGAGATCGACTGGGCGGCAGCCAGTGAACCAAAGCCGATCGCCGCCACCGTTCCGGCAAGCCCGCCGGCCAGCAAACCGCGCAGCGCCAGCGTGCGGAGCGAACTGCGTGTTGCCACCGCGACTTCGGGCAGGTGGTCATCCATGGTATCGTCCTTCGTCACAAGTTGAGGCCGCGCGGCACGGCGAGGCGGCCGGGCACCATGGTCATGCGGGCGTTGCCGCGTAGCGTTATGGTTCGCGCTTCGAGGTCGACGCGCATCGAATCGGCCTGGAAGCGGCCGGCGGGGATCACCCCGCTGACGCGCCCGCTGCCGGTCAGCACGCGGCTCGCAAGATCGAGCGTTACTCCGCGCGCGGCGAGTTCGTAGCCATCGGCAGCGGTAAAGCTGAGCTGGCCGGGGATACCCACCTGCTCCCGGTCGATGGCATAGGTCCCGCGCTGGGCGGACAGCACGGCTGGGCCGTCGGTCAGGGCAAGGCGGGCGGTCAGCCGGTCAAGTTCGACCAGGGGCACGGCATTGGATCGCTGGACTGCTTCGCCCGCGACCAGCGAGAAGGGGCGGCCCCGGTTGTCCTGCCCGCGATACATCGCATCGTCGACGCGCAGCCGGTCCTCGGCCACGGCGACCTTGTTGCGATCGAGCAGGAACGAGATTTCGCCGCGCGGGCTGAGCGGGGTGATAAGCATCATCGCCGCCACCACGCCGACCAGCGCAGGCAGGCCGACCGCGAGCAGCCGCACGATCCGGTCGAGCGAAGAGCCCGGAGCGGCAAAGGCCTGGCGCTTCGAGCGCATCCGGTCGGCGGCGACGGTCATTGTGCCCTATCTAACGCACGAGCAGCTTACTCGTGGCTGAAAATATCCTTGTCCGCCCAGCCCGCGATGTCGAGCAGGGCGCGTGCGGGCAGGAAATCGAAGCACGCCTGCGCCAATGCGGTGCGGCCCTCGCGGTCCAGCCGGGCGCTCATCACCTCGCGCAGGCGATGCAGGTAGCGCACGTCGCTGGCGGCATATTCGCGCTGCGCGTCGGACAATTGCGGGGCGCCCCAGTCCGATGACTGCTGCTGCTTGGAAATGTCCACCTGAAGGTGATCCGACAACAATACCTTCAATCCGTGGCGATCGGTGTAGGTGCGAGTCAGCTTGCTGGCGATCTTGGTGCAGAACACCGGCGCTGCCATCACGCCCAGATAGAACTGGATCGCGGCCAGATCGAATCGCGCGAAGTGGTAGATCTTCACCCGCGAAGGATCGGCCAGCACCGCCTTCAGGTTGGGCGCGTCAAAGGCGCTGCCCCTGCCGAACCGCACCAGGTGCTCGTCACCCTGCCCATCGGACAACTGCACGACGCACAGCCGGTCGCGCGGGGTGATGAGGCCCATGGTCTCTGTATCGACGGCGATCGGGCCATCGGCGAGCACGCCTTCCGGGAGGTCTTCTTCGTGGAAATGAACAGCCATAGGCCTTGGCCCATAGGCGCATCGGGGATTGGTGGAAAGGGCGGCTTTGCGCGTGCGGCATGGCAGTCTAGTCCGGCGGCATGATCGACCTCGTGCCAGACAGCTGGAAACCGGTGCTCGACCCCGTTCTGGACGCGCCTGCGGGCCGCGCGCTCGACGACTGGCTGCGCGGCGAGGCGGCGGCGGGCAGGACGGTCTATCCGCCGCGCGCGGATCGCTTTCGCGCGCTCGCGCTGACGCCGCTCGACAGGGTGAAAGTCGTGATCCTCGGGCAGGACCCCTACCACGGTCCGGGGCAGGCGATGGGGCTGGCCTTTTCCGTGCCGGCGGGCGTGAAGCCGCCGCCATCGCTGGTAAATATCTTCAAGGAACTGGAGGCCGATTGCGGCATTGCCCGCCCCGCGCACGGCGATCTGTCAGGCTGGGCCCGGCAAGGCGTCCTGCTGCTCAACACCGCACTCACCGTCGAGGCAGGCAAGGCGGGCAGCCACGCCCGCGCCGGATGGGCGGCGGTGACCGACGCCGTGGTGCAGGCCGTCGCGGCGCGCGAGGAGCCCTCGGTCTTCATCCTGTGGGGCAGCCACGCCCAGGCCAAGGCAGCGCGGGTGGCGGGCCTGCGCGCGGGACCCCACCTGCGCATCGAAAGCCCGCATCCCAGCCCGCTGTCGGCCTATCGCGGCTTCTTCGGCTCGAGGCCGTTCAGCCGCGCGAACGACTTTCTCGGCGCGCATGGACGTGGCGGCGTGGACTGGGCATTGTGATTCCATGACGAGACGACAGAAACTCACGTGGTTCGCGCTCGGCGCGCTGGTGAGCGGAATCGCCTCATCTGCGGTCGTGCTGCTGGATCGGCCCGAACCTTCGGCCCTGGCGCCAACCGACTATCTCGTGCTGATCGAACCGACTGCTGAGATGTCGGGACAGGAGCCGGCAGGCGTTGGTTTCATCGCCGAGCGGACCGGGCAATTGTTGCAGGATTGCGGGGCGTGGTATTTCGAAACGACGCCGACGTTGAACCATCGCATGGCAACGGCGGACCTTCCGTTCGTTCGGGAAAACCTGCCCGCGCTCGCTTGCGTCTATGCGGGCATTGCTGCCGAGGGGATCGAGCACCGCATCGAGAGCCGCGCCACGACCGACTTCGACGCGGTGCGTGCATCGCAGCGGCGAAGCGCCGCCCTTCCTAGCGCGGCAACTCCGTAACGCCCATCAGCGCCTCGTCCACGCTGGCGGCGCACTGGCGGCCTTCGCGGATGGCCCAGACGACCAGGCTCTGCCCGCGCCGCATGTCGCCGCAGGCCCAGGTGCGCTCGTCGCTGGTGCGATAGTCGCGCACATCGGCGTCCACGGTGCCGCGGTCGGTCAGGCCGACCCCTGCCTGGTCGAGCATGCCGCGCCGCACCGGGCCGACGAAGCCCATCGCCAGCAGGATGAGGTCGGCCTTCAGCGTGAATGCGCTGTCCGGCACCTCTGCCAACTGGCCGTCCGTCCAGTCGGCACGCACGCATTCCAGCCCGGTGACATTGCCGTTCTCGCCCACCACGCGCTTGGTCAGCACCGCCCAGTCGCGGTCCACGCCTTCCTCGTGGCTGGAGCTGGTCCGCAGCTTCATCGGCCAGTCGGGCCAAGTGAGAAGCTTGTTCTCCTTTTCGGGCGGCTGGGGCATGATCTCGATCTGCGTCACGCTGGCCGCGCCCTGGCGATTGGAGGTGCCCACGCAGTCGCTGCCGGTATCGCCGCCGCCGATCACGATCACGTGCTTGCCGGTGGCGGTCAGGCTGCCGCGCGGGGCGGCGCGCGCCTCGTCGTCGCCGGCGTTGCGCTTGTTCTGCTGGGCGAGGAATTCCATCGCCTGGCGCACGCCGGGAAGCTCGGCACCAGGAATTTCCAGCTGGCGCGGGTGTTCGGCCCCGCCTGCCAGAACGACCGCGTCGAAGTTTTCCTTCAGGCTCTTCATCGAGGTGTCGACGCCGATCTCGTTCGACGTTTTGAAGATCACCCCTTCCGCTTCCATCTGCACCGCGCGGCGGTTGATGAGGCTCTTTTCCATCTTGAAGTCGGGAATGCCATACCGCAGCAGCCCGCCCACGCGGTCGCTCTTCTCGAACACGGTCACCGAATGCCCGGCGCGCGCGAGCTGCTGCGCACAGGCGAGTCCCGCGGGGCCGGAGCCGACGACGGCCACTGTCCTGCCGGTGGTGCGGGTGGGCGGATGCGGCCGGATCCAGCCTTCCTGCCACCCGCGATCGACGATGGCGCATTCGATGCTCTTGATCGTCACCGGCACGTCGGTGATGTTCAAGGTGCAGGCCGCCTCGCACGGGGCGGGGCACACACGGCCGGTGAATTCGGGGAAGTTGTTGGTGGAGTGCAGCACCTCCAGCGCGTTCTTCCAGTCGCCCTCGTAGACGAGGTGGTTCCAGTCCGGGATGATGTTGTTCACCGGGCAACCGTTGTGGCAGTAGGGAATGCCGCAGTTCATGCACCGCGCGGCCTGCGTCCTCAGGCCCTCTTCCGAGTGGGGGACGATGAACTCGCGGTAATGCGTCACCCGCTCTTCGGGCGCGGCATAGGTGCGATCCTTGCGGTCGTATTCGAGGAAGCCTGTTTCCTTGCCCATGACTATTCCGCCGCCTCCATCGCGGCCTCTTCGCGTTCCGCCTCGAGCAGCCTCAGCGCCCGCGCGTAATCCTTCGGCATCACCTTGACGAACTGGCCCAGCGCCGCGTCGAAATCCTCGAGCAATGCGGCGGCGCGGGCGGAGCCGGTGTGCAGCTTGTGCCGCTCCAGCAGCACGCGCAGCCGCGCGGCGTCGTGGTAGAGTGGATCGCCCATGCCGGGGTTGTCGACGTCGACGGGGCGCTGCTGCGGCAGGCCGGTGCCTTCCGGATCGTCGGCATCCGCGTCGATGGCAAAAAGGTCCACCTGCGCCATGTTGCAGTGTTGGCGGAAGCTGCCATCCGGATCGTGGACGTAGGCGATGCCCCCGCTCATCCCGGCGGCAAAGTTGCGCCCCGTCGCGCCGAGCACGCAGACGACCCCGCCGGTCATGTATTCGCAGCCATGATCGCCCGTGCCCTCGACCACCGCGACCGCGCCCGAATTGCGCACCGCGAAGCGTTCGCCCGCCACGCCGGCGAAGTAGGCCTCACCCGCGATGGCGCCGTAAAGGCAGGTGTTGCCGACGATGATGTTGTCCGCCGGATCGCGGTTGACGGCGCCTGGCTGGCGCACGATCACGCGTCCGCCTGACAGGCCCTTGCCGACATAGTCGTTGGCATCGCCCACGAGGTCGAGCGTCACGCCGTGGGCGAGCCATGCGGCAAAGCTCTGCCCGGCTGTGCCGGTGAAGTTCACCCGGATCGTATCGACCGGCAGGCCCCGGTGACCGTGCCTCTTTGCAATCTCGCCCGAGAGCATGGCACCCGCGGTGCGGTTGAGGTTCCTGATCGGCCGGTCGATCTGCACCGCCTGTCCACGCGCGATGGCGGGCTCGCAGGCTTCGATCAGCTCGCGGTCCATCACCGCGTCAAGGCCGTGGTCCTGCGTCAGCGCGTTCCACAGCGGCACCTCGGGGGCCAGATCCACCTTGTGCAGCAGGCGCGAGAGGTCGACACCGTCGGCCTTCCAGTGGCGGATGGCATGGTTCATGTCGATCCGGTCCACCCGCCCGACCATCTCCTGCACGGTGGCAAAGCCCATTTCCGCCATGATCTCGCGCAGTTCCTCGGCGACGTAGAAGAAGTAGTTGATAACGTGCTCGGGCTGGCCGGTGAACAGCTTGCGCAGCTCCGGGTTCTGCGTCGCCACGCCGACGGGGCAGGTGTTGAGGTGGCACTTGCGCATCATGATGCAGCCCGCCGCGATCAGCGGGGCAGTGGCGAAGCCGAACTCGTCCGCGCCCAGCAGTGCGCCGATGGCAACGTCGCGCCCGGTGCGAAGGCCGCCGTCGACCTGCACCGCGATGCGTGAGCGGAGATCGTTGAGCAGCAGCGTCTGCTGCGTTTCGGCCAGGCCGATTTCCCACGGGGATCCCGCATGGGTCAGGCTGGTCAGCGGACTCGCGCCCGTGCCGCCCTCGTAGCCCGAGATGGTGACGTGGTCGGCCTTGCACTTGGAAACGCCCGCCGCGACCGTGCCCACGCCCACCTCGGAAACGAGCTTCACCGAAATGCGCGCCGCCGGGTTCACGTTCTTCAGGTCGTGGATCAGCTGGGCCAGATCCTCGATCGAGTAGATGTCGTGGTGCGGCGGGGGCGAGATGAGGCCCACGCCCGGCGTTGCGTGGCGGACCTTGCCGATGCGCTTGTCCACCTTGTGGCCGGGCAGCTGGCCGCCCTCGCCGGGCTTGGCACCCTGCGCCATCTTGATCTGGATATCGTCCGAATTGGCGAGATATTCCGCGGTCACGCCGAACCGGCCGCTGGCGACCTGCTTGATCTTCGAACGCATGGAATCGCCGCCCGGCAGCGGCACGAATCGTTCCGGCTCCTCCCCGCCCTCGCCGGTGTTGGAGCGGCCGCCGATGCGGTTCATCGCTATGGCCAGCGTCGAATGCGCCTCGTGGCTGATGCTGCCGAAGCTCATCGCCCCGGTGCTGAATCGCCTGACGATGCTCTCCGCGCTCTCGACCGCGTCGAGCGGCAGGGGCCGGAAACCGTCATCCCCGGCCGGCTTCAGGGCCATCAGGCCGCGGATGGTGAGCAGACGCTCGCTCTGCTCGTTCATGCTGGCGGCGAACGCGCGGTATTTCTCGGGCAGGTTGCCGCGCACCGCGTGCTGCAACTGGGCGACGTTTGCCGGCGTCCAGGCGTGCTCCTCACCGCGCAGGCGATACTGGTACATGCCGCCCATATCCAGCATCTCGGCCAGCACCGGGTTGTTGCCGAAGGCGGCGGCGTGGCGGCGCACGGTCTCCTCGGCGATCTGGGCCAGGCCCACGCCCTCGATGGTGGTGGCGGTGCGGGTGAAGTATTTGTCGACGAAGGCCGACGAGAGACCCACGGCGTCGAAGATTTGCGCCCCGCAGTATGACTGGTAGGTGCTGATGCCCATCTTCGACATCACCTTCATGATGCCCTTGCCGATGGCCTTCTGATAGTTCTTTTCGACCGTTTCCTGGGGCAGCTCGGTCACCTTGCGGCGGCGGATGTCCTCCAGCGTTTCGAAGGCGAGGTAGGGGTTGATGGCTTCCGCGCCGTAACCCGCCAGCACGCAGAAGTGGTGCACTTCGCGCGCCTCGCCCGTCTCGACCACGATGCCGGTCTGCATCCGCAGGCCCTGCCGCACCAGCTGGTGATGCACGGCCGAGGTCGCCAGCGCGGCGGGCATGGCCACGCGGTCCGGCCCCTGCCTGCGGTCGGAGAGGATGAGGATGTTCTTGTCCTGCAGCACCGCCTCTGTGGCCGCCCAGCACATCTCCTTGATCGCCATTTCGAGGCCATCCGCCCCGCTGGCAGCATCCCAGGTGATGTCGATGGTGGCCGTGGCAAAGGCGCCGTCGAGCACCTTTTCGACGCTGCGGATCTTCTCCATGCCCTGGTTTGTCAAAATCGGCTGGGCGATTTCCAGTCGCTTGTGCGTGCCCGCCTCGCGGCCGAGCAGGTTGGGGCGCGGGCCGACCATGGTCAGCAGGCTCATCACCAGCTCCTCGCGGATCGGGTCGATCGGCGGGTTGGTGACCTGCGCAAAGTTCTGCTTGAAGTAGTCGTAGAGCAGGCGCGAACGCTTGCTGAGCACGGCGATGGGCGTATCGGTCCCCATCGAGCCGATGGGATCGTCGCCGCTGACGGCCATGGGTTCGAGGAACCTGGCGATGTCTTCCTGGGTGTAGCCAAAGGCCTGCTGGCGATCGAGCAGGCTTACCGCGTTGGCCTGCACCGCTTCCTCGTCGGTCTCGATGGTCTCGATGTCGGCGAGCTTGTACTGGGCGCGCTCCAGCCACTGGGCATAGGGGTGCGCGGCGGTCAGCTCGGCCTTCAGCTCCTCGTCCTCGACGATGCGGCCCTGTTCCAGGTCGATCAGCAGCATCCGCCCCGGTTGAAGGCGCCACTTCCTGACGATGTCCTCCTCGGCCACCGGCAGAACGCCGCTTTCGCTGGCGAGGATGCACAGGTCGTCCTTCGTCACGCAATAGCGCGCCGGGCGAAGGCCGTTGCGGTCGAGCGTGGCGGCGATCTGGCGGCCGTCGGTAAAGGCGACCGCGGCGGGCCCGTCCCACGGTTCCATCAGCGCGGCGTGATATTCATAGAACGCGCGCCGGGCGGGATCTATCAGGTCGTTCTTCGCCCAGGCTTCCGGGATCAGTATCATCATCGCGTGGGCGAGGCTGTAACCGCCCAGCAGCAGCAGCTCGAGCGCGTTGTCGAGGCAGGCGGTGTCGCTCTGCCCGTGCGGCACGATGGGCCACAACTTGTCGAGATCGCTGCCGAGCAGGTCCGATTCCATCGTCCGCCGGCGCGCGTTCATCCAGTTCACGTTGCCGCGCACGGTGTTGATCTCGCCATTGTGCGCGATCAGGCGGAACGGCTGGGCGAGCCGCCAGCTGGGAAAGGTGTTGGTGGAGAAGCGCTGGTGGACGAGGCCCAGCGCGCTCTCGCAATCGGGGTCGGTCAGGTCGCGGTAGAAGGTGCCCACCTGCGTCGCCAGCAGCAGCCCCTTGTAGACCACGGTGCGGCTGGAGAAGCTGGGCATGTAGAGCTTTTCGAGGCCCGGCATCCCGTGCTTCGCGGCGAGGTCTGCCAGCGGGTTCTGCGTCTGCTTGCGGATGACGATCAGCTTGCGCTCGAAAGCGTCCTGGTCGGCGCAGTTGGGCCCCCGCGCGATGAAGCACTGGCGGATCACCGGCATCGAGGCGAGCACCGCCTTGCCGAGGCCTTCGGGATCGGTCGGCACGTCGCGCCAGCCGATCAGGCGCTGGCCTTCCTTGGCGATGAATTTCTCGAACTGCTCGGTGATAAAGGCGCGCGCCTCGTCCTCCTGCGGCATGAAGCACATGGCGACCGCGTAGTCGCCCGGCGCCGGCAGGGTCAGCCCTTCGCCGTCGGCCCATTTGCGATAGAGCCTGTCGGGAATCTGCAGCAGGATGCCAGCGCCATCACCCAGCAGCGGGTCCGCGCCCACCGCGCCGCGATGATCGAGGTTGGCCAGGATCTGCAGCGCCTGGGTGACGATGGCGTGGGATTTTGCGCCCTTGATATGCGTGACGAAGCCGACGCCGCAGGCATCGTGTTCGTTCACCGGATCATACAGGCCCTGGGGCGCAGGGAGATCGGTTGGCACAGCGGGCGGCAATTCGGTCAAGGCACTCTCTTCCTGTCGCGGCAGCCGGGAGCGGCGGGATGGTCAGCGCCTCGCAACCGGTTTCAACGGTAACGAAACGCGACTCTCCAGCCTGAGGCTGCACGAAAATGTCGCGAAACCCCCTCATGGCGACAGGAAGATGTCTTGGCAAGTTCTGTTGCACTGCACCACGTGCGTGCAAACGATCAACCCGCGATAATCACTTGCTCATCCGCTGGAGGTTGAGCAGCGCTTCGCGCAAGGCCCGTTCGTTATCGTCGTTCGAGGCGCGCGCCTGCCCCTCGGCCGGTTGCGTTGACCCGGCCGGCGGGTCGAACGGGCGAGGCGCTGCCGCCGGAGCCTGCGGCGATGCCACGGGTGCCGGACGACGGGCTTCCTGGGCGGGGAACTCGACCGCCGGACGGGCCTCACCCGGGTTCGGCTCGGGCTCGTCGATGCGGACGAATTCTTCGGAGCGCCGGAACGGATTGGCCACCGCCGAAAGCGATCCGTAGGACGCATCGCGGCGGATTTCGGGGCGGGTTTCGGGGCGGGTTGCGACCGGGGTTGCCGCGCGCGGTAGCGGAGCGATATCGAAAGAGGGGCGCGGCGTCGGCGTGGCGCGGGTGACGTCGCTGCCCAGCGGAAGCCGGAACGAGGCGGCAAGATCGGCGATCTCGTCTTCGTCCTCGTCCTCGTCGTCCTCGCCAAGGGTGCCTGCCGGGGCGGAAGCGATGTGCACCGACTCGGCAAACGGGGCATAGGCTCCGGGCGCCCGCGGTTCGGCTTCAGGTGGTGAGGCGGGCAGCACCGGCGTGGCCGGGGCGGCTGCACCGGGGCGCGAGAAATAGGCGGCCATGGCCTGGGCCGCCTCGTCGGCGGCGGCAGCGTCGAAGTCCTGCGGCACCGGGGCAGCGCTCTGGCTCGGCTGAACCGCGAGAGCCCGCTCTGCCGCGAACTGGTCTGCGGCGGCCTGTTCGGCTGCGCGCTCGCTCACCCAGACGCGGTGCTTTTCGATCGTGTCGCCCAGCCGCTGCACCAGTTGCACCAGGCCGATGGCTGCGTCGGCAGTCTCGCCGTCGGCACCGCTCACGCCCTCGTCAACATTCTCAAGCGCGTCATCGCCTTCACTGGCCACCTCTTCGACACCGGCAAAGGCTGCATCATCCACGGTGGTTGCGTCGGGAAAGTCGGCGTCGCCATGGGCGAAGGGCTCGAAAGTCTGATTGTCGGACACGGGTTCCTCGCTGGCAGGTTCGGTGGATTGCGGTTCGCTCGACAGTTCGGGCGGGGTCGGCTGTGCGCCGGGCGCGGGCGCGTCGAAGGGCCGCGGCGGAGCTGCGGGCGCAGCCTGCGGCCGCGTGTAGGTCATGCGGGCAAGGGACGGCGGGGAGAACGACAGGGGTTCAGCCTCGCGCCGGGTGACGGCCGGGGGTGCGACCGGCGTGGCGAGGTCGTGGTAATCATCGACCTCGCTGATGACAGCATCATCATCCTCCGCCCCTTCATCGTCGCCGGGGAGCGGGTCCCCGGCGTCGTCGTCAATCGTGGGGGCAAGGGCGAACGCCTGGCGATCATCGATCGCGCCGGGCTGGTCGGCCTGACTGAACCCGCCTTCCTCCACGAACTCTTCGGCTTCGCCCAGATCGAGCGCGAAATCCCCCTCGTCGCCCTCTTGCATGAAATCGGCGCCGGGCAGCGGGGCCTTGTCGAGAAACGTGCTCACTGCCTCGTCCTCTTCCAGCGCCAGCAGGCGGCGGCGCGGCGGCGGCGTGCGTTCGGACGGGGGGGCGTCGTCATGGGCCGCGAGATGGGGGGCGATCCCGTCGTCATCGAGATCGGTTTCCGGGTTGAGAGCGCGGAATCCCGCGTCCTGGCGCTCGATGGCGAGCGAGCGCTGGCGCGGCCGGGCAACCTTTCTTGCCGCGTAGAACCCCAGCAGGGCACCGCCCACCGTTGCCACGAGAGCGATCGCAAGCCGGGCGGTAAGGCCGAGCGGAGGGGCGGCGGCGGGCACGATAGCGGCGATGCCCGTGGCACCGACCAGCGTTTCGACCAGTTGCACCGGCACGATGAGCGAGCCGAGCCCGAACAGCGCGGCGAACCACAGCGCGACCATGGCGGGAAATGCCGGATGGGCGCTGATGGGGGTCTTGCCGCCACCTTTGCGTCCATCGCGATCCAGGGGGATCGAAGCCACTGCGTCATCCTGTTCTGCGCCGCCGGATCGCGCGCCCGAATCGAAAATCAGGCGGCGGCCGGAATGCGGCTGTTCGGATGATCAGTTATCAGGGCTTGGTAAACGACCTGATAACGCTGTGCATTGCGATGCCAGTCGTGGTTTTCGCGGACGTGGATTTGCGCCGCCTCGCGCATGGCGGGCCAGGCGTCGCGCCGGTCGACGAGGTCGGCAAGCGCATGTGCGCAGGCGGCGGGATCGTCGGGTGCGAATAAGGTGCCGGTGACCCCGTCGGTCATCAGCTCGCGGTGTCCGCCAACATCGCTCGCGGCGACGAGCTGCATCTGCGCCATCGCCTCGAGCGGCTTCAGCGGTGTGACGAGATCGGTCAGGCGGCTTTTCTTGCGAGGGTAGGCCAGCACGTCGGTCAGCGCGTAATACCGTTCGACCTCGGCGTGCGGAACGCGGCCGGTGAACATGATGGCATCGGCGACCGGGGATGCGGCCGCCTGGGCTTGCAGGCTTGCCTCCATCGGACCTCCGCCGACCAGCAACAGCCGCGCGCCGGGATGCCGGGCAACCAGCGCGGGCATGGCGGCGATCAGGTCGTCCAGCCCTTCGTAATCGTAGAAGCTGCCGATGAAGCCGATGACGGGGCCGCCCGATCCATCGGCGCCCAGGCCAAGTTCGGCGGCCAGTTCGTCGTCCCGCGCGGCAGGAGCGCCGAACAGCGTGAGATCGACGCCGTTGGGCATGATCCCGATCTTGTCGGGCGAAACGCCGCGCGCCGCCAGATCGGCTTTCAGTCCTTGGCAGATGGTCATCACGTGGTCGGCGCCAGCCACGGCCATGTTCTCCAGCTGGCGGGTTAGGCGATACCTGAGCGATCCCTCGCGCCCCGCGAGGTTGCCGACGGCGGCATCTTCCCAGAAGGCGCGAATCTCGTAGACCACCGGGATGCCCAGACGCCTGCCCGCGCGCACCGCGGCAAGCCCGTCCAGCGCGGGCGAATGGGCGTGGATCACGTCGGGCCGCCAGTCCTGCGCCAAAGCGACCACGGCATCGGCGAGCGCGCCGATCTCGCGCCATTCCCTGAGGCCCGGCGGCCCCGCCACCCGGGCCGTGGTGCGGGTGAAGGTCAACCCATCCACTGTCTCCACTGCCGGGCCGGCCTCGGTATGGCGCACGCCGGTGATCCCGCGCACTTCCAGGCCGAGGGCTTCCTGCGCCTTCAGGATCGCGCGTGTGCGAAAGGTATAGCCCGAATGCAGCGGCAGCGAATGATCGAGGACATGAAGGATGCGCATGACGCCAGCATCAGTGCCACGGTTTACTTAACGGCGCGTCAAGACACTGGCGTTATGGCCGCAGGTCCCGACAGCAGCCCGACTGGCCGACCCGACGTGATCGACATCTTTTCCATCCTGCTGACGCACGGGCTCATCCTGCTCGTCGGCTGGCGGCTGCTCACCCGCGCCGATCTGGATGCCGAGGACGGTGCGGACGAAACGCAGGCGCGCCCGTGGCTGGCGGGGCAAGCCGACCGGCCGAAGACTGGCCCCGATGCGTGACCTCGTCCTCCTTGCCTTCATCGCCGCGGTCATGGCGATGGGGTTCCGGCGGCCGTTCCTGTGGGTGCTGTTGTATATCTACGTCGACATCGTCGCGCCGCAGAAGGTGGCATGGGGCCTGCTGACGCAGCTGTCGATCTCGCTCGTCGTCTTCGTCATGGCCTTTGCCGGCTACTTCCTGCTCGACAGCAAGAAGGGCAGCCGTCTTAGCGCACGACAGGGGCTGGTCCTGCTGTTCCTGGTGTGGTGCGGGTTGACGACGCTGTGGGCGGATTACCAGGATACCGCCTGGCTCAAATGGGACTGGGTGTGGAAGGGCCTCGTCTTCGCCGCCTTCCTGCCGCTGACGCTGCGCACCCGGTTGCGGATCGAGGCCGCCGCGCTGGTCATGGTGCTGAGCGCGGCGACGATCATCATTCCAGCCGGCATCAAGACCGTGTTCTCGGGCGGCGGGGGATACGGCGCGCTGTCCTCGCTGGTGGCGGAGAATACCGGGCTTTACGAAGGCAGCACGCTGTCCACCGTGGCGGTGGCGATGATCCCGCTGGTGGTGTGGGTGGCGCGCTTTTCCACGATCATCACGGAGCGGCGGCTGGCGATGACGTTCGCGGTCGCGCTGTGCTTTGCCGCGCTACTGGTGCCGGTGGGCACGCAAACGCGCACCGGGCTGGTCTGCGTGGCGGTGCTGGGCGTATTGTCGATGCGCAGCGCGCGGCACAAGGTGCTGTACGCCGGCCTCGCCGGGGCGGTCCTGCTGGCGGCGATCCCCTTCCTGCCCGCCAGCTATACCGAGCGCATGGGCACCATCGTCGATCACCAGTCCGACCAGTCCGCCTCCACCCGGGTGGCGGTGTGGGAATGGACATGGAACTACGCCAAGGCCAACCCGCTGGGCGGCGGCTTCGATGCCTATCGCGGCAACAGCTTCACCTATCAGACGCGCCAGGTGGAGGAGGTCGGCGGCACGCAGGAGGTGACCTATCAGGAGGTCACCGAGGAGAGCCGCGCCTACCATTCCGCCTATTTCGAGGTGCTGGGCGAGCAGGGCTATGTCGGCCTGTTCATCTGGTTCGCGATCCACCTTTCCGGCCTGTGGCAGATGGAGCGCGTGCGCCGGCGCTATGCCCTGCGCGAGGATGACGAATCGCGCCGCTGGCGTTCGCTGGCGACGGCGCTGCAGCATGGCCACGTGGTCTATCTGGTCGGCGCGGCCTTCATCGGGGTGGGCTATCAGCCGTTCATCTTCATGATGGTCGGGCTGGAGATCGCGGTGAATGCCGTGGTCCGGCGCGAACGGGGCGTGGAGCGGGCTAAGCCGTGGCTGCGCGAGGCAGAGGCCAAGGTGGCGACCACGTGATCGCCCCGCCGCTGCATTCCCCCGCGCTGCATTCCCCCGCGCTGCACCTGCCAGCGCTCACCGGCCTGCGCGGGGTCGCTGCGTGGATGGTGGTGTTCTATCACGCGCGCGCCGCGATTGCGGGGTGGGCGGGGCCCGATGCCATCGCGTTGTTTGCCTACGGCTACCTCGCGGTCGACCTGTTCTTCATGCTGTCGGGCTTCGTCATGTGGCTGAACTACGGCCCTAAGCTGCGAGCCGCCGGGCTGGCGGGCGCGCCGGACTTCTGGTGGCGGCGCTTTGCGCGGATCTGGCCGCTGCACGCAGCGGTGCTGCTGGCGCTGATCGGCTTCGTCGTGGTGCTGCTGGCGACCGGGCGGGATACCTCCGGCTATCCGCTGGGCGAGCTGCCACTGCACCTGCTGCTGGCGCAGAACTGGGGCTTTACGGACGCGCTGAGCTGGAACCACCCCGCCTGGTCCATCAGCGCCGAGATCGGGGCCTATGCGCTGTTCCCGCTGCTGGTGCTTGCGCTGCGGTGGGAGAGCCTGCCGCGGCCCGCCTTGTGGGCGCTGGTGGCACTGTTTGCGCTGGCCCTGTGGGCTACCTTCACCGCGTTCGGGGCGCAGTCCCTGGGCGAGGAGATCACCCGGCTCGGCCTGGTGCGCTGCGTCCTGCAATTCGCCATCGGCATGGCGCTCGCCAACCTGTGGCGTTTGGGCGGAACGGGCTGGGCGCCGGGCGTGGTTGGGGTGGTGCTGCTGGGAGTCTGGTCGGGAACCGGATGGGGCGAGACCCTGCTGGTGCCGCTGGGATTTGCCGGGCTGCTGCTGGCCCTGGCGCTGTCCGCAGGCCCGCTGGCGCGCGTGCTTGGCAGTCGGCCGCTCGAATGGCTGGGCGACGTGAGCTACGCCACCTACCTCATCCATTTCCCGCTGTTCGTGCTGGCGAAGATCGCGCTGGCGGACGAGGGGGCGCGAGTCGGCTCGCTTGGCTTCGCGCTCTACGCCGCGGTGTTGCTGGGCCTCAGCCATTTCGCTTACACGCGGCTGGAGAAGCCGGCGCAGCGGGTGTTGCGGCGCTGGGGGCCCGGGCGCAGCCACGGCGCGGTCCCGGCGGAATAGCTCGACAAGGCGCGCGGTCGGTAGGATATTGCGCCGCGATGGACAGCGCCGCGCACCTGCCCCTGATCGAACTGCTCGGCATCGCCGCCAGCGCCAGCCTGCTGGCGGGGTGGCGCATGTATCTCGTGGTGCTGGCGACGGGCCTTGCCATGCGCACCGGATATGTCCCGCTGCCCGATCACCTCGATGGCTTGCAGGTGCTCGCCAGCCCGTGGGTGCTGGGCGCGGCGGGGCTGGGCGCGCTGGCGGAGTTCTTCGCCGACAAGGTGGCCTGGCTCGATTCGCTGTGGGACGCGGTGCATACCTTCGTGCGGCCCGTGGGTGGCGCCTTGCTGGCGCTCGCCATCGTCGATCCGGGGGATCCGGCCATGCAGGTCGTCGCCTTCCTGCTCGGCGGCGGGGGCGCGCTGGCGGCCCACGGCGCCAAGGCAGGCGCGCGGGCGGCGATCAACACCTCGCCCGAGCCGGTTTCCAACGTGGCCATGTCCACGCTGGAGGATGCCGCAACGGTCGGCATCCTGTGGGTGGTCTACGAATATCCCTGGGCGGCGGCGGGCGTGGCAGCCGTGCTGCTGGCACTGACCGTGTGGCTGGTGCTGACGCTGCGCAAGCTTGTCCGGCGCGTGTTGGGAGGGCGGACAGTGCCGCCGCCTGCCGGGGCCTGACGCCTCACCCAGAAACTACCCGTTATCCTTCATCCACTGCTCGACCACGGGCGCTATCTTCGTGCGCCACTTGCTGCCGTTGAAGATGCCGTAATGGCCCACGTCCTTGGCGAGGTGATATTTCTTCTTCGCTTCCGGCAAATGCGGGGCAAGTTGCAGCGCCGCGCGCGTCTGGCCGATGCCGGAGATGTCGTCCAGTTCACCCTCGATCGCCAGCAGCGCGGTATCGCGGATGGCGTCGGGGTCGATCGCCTTGCCCCGGTGGACGAATTCGCCCTTGGGCAGCGAGTGCTTCTGGAACACGTGCTCGATCGTCTGGAGGTAGAACTCAGCGGTCATGTCGCAGACCGACAGGTACTCGTCATAGAACTGCCGGGTGCGCGTGGCGCTCTCCGTGTCGCCCGCGTTCAGATGCTTGAACATCTCGTAATGGCTCATCATGTGATCGGCCAGGTTCATGCTCATGAACCCGGCAAGCTGCAGGAAGCCCGGATAGACCCGCCGCCCCGCGCCCGGGTAGTTGAACGGCACGGACGCGATGACGTTGTTCTGGAACCAGCTCAATGGCTTGTCCATCGCCAGGTCGTTGACGCCGGTGGGGCTGGCGCGGGTATCGACCGGGCCGCCCATCATGGTGAGGGTTTTCGGGCGGCATTCGTCCTTTGCCGCGCCCATCAGGGCGGTGGCGGCAAAGGCGGGCACGCTCGGCTGGCACACGGCCAGCATGTGGGTGTCCGGCCCGATGTGCCGGAGGAACGCGATCAGGTAATCGATGTAATCGTCGAGGTCGAAGGTCCCTTCGCTCAGCGGCACCATGCGGGCATCGGCCCAGTCGGTGATCCACACCTCGCTGTTTTCGACCATGCGCTGCACCGTGCCGCGCAGCAGCGTGGCGTAGTGACCGCTCATCGGCGCGACGATCAGCAGCTTGGGCGCATCGCCCGACAGGCCGTCGCGCACGAAGCGGCGCAGGCCGCCGAACGGCTTTTCGAACACCACCGTCTCGCTGACGGGGAAGGACTTGCCCTCGACCTCGACCGGTTGCAGGTCGAACGCGGGCTTGCCGCGTTCGTGATAGAGGTGGGCGAAGACCTTGAGCGCGCTGGCCGTTGCCGGGCCCAGGCCGAGGTAGCCCATCGGCAGCGCCGGGTTGTCGAGCAGGCGCGCGCCGACGGCGGCCACGTTGGCGGCACCGGCCAGCCAGGTCTTCTGGAATTCGTAGGCGGAATAGAGCAAACGTCACGTCCCTTCGCTTTTGCAGCATACAATGCCCGAATGCGTTGCAAGTTGCAACGCGGCCTGCCGCATAGCGCGCCTTGACCCGCCGGTCGGTTGCTCTAGGGCGAGCCTCGACATGGCGCTGCCTCCCGCACAGCAGACTTCTGAAAACGAACCCAAGCCTGCGCGCTCGCTGGGGCCGTTGCGGATGATCTTCCGCGAGGCCGCCAAGTATCCCGTGCAATATTCCGTCGCCATGGTGGCCCTGCTGGTTACAGCGACGGTCACCTCGCTGGCGCTGCCCTCGGCGCTGCGGCTCATCATCGATCGCGGTTTCGGCGGCGATGGCGATGTCGGGCGCTGGTTCCGCTACCTGCTGGTGCTGGTCGGCATCCTGGGCCTGGGCACGGCGGTGCGCTTCTACTTCATCAGCTGGCTGGGCGAGCGCGTGGTCGCCGACGTGCGCACGCGGGTCTACGACAACCTGCTCAGGCTCTCGCCCTCCTTCTTCGAAGAGAACAGCCCCAAGGAAATCAGCAGCCGCATGGTCGCCGATACCGCGATCATCGAACAGGTGGTCGGCACCACGCTTTCGGTCGCACTGCGCAATGCCATCATGGCGATCTTCGGCATCGGTTACTTGTTCTGGCTCGCCCCGCAACTGGCGATGTGGCTGGTAATGGGCCTGCCGCTGGTGATGATCCCGCTGGTGATATTCGGCCGGCGGCTGAAGGGCATCAGCCGGGACAGCCAGGACCGGGTGGCGGACGTTGGCGGCATTACCACCGAAGTGCTCTCGGCGATGAAGATCGTCCAGGGCTTCAACCAGGAAATCCGCGAAAGCGGGCGGTTTCAGGCCGCGGTGGAACGCACCTTTGCCACGGCCAAGGTGCGGATCATGATCCGCGCCGTGATGACCGCGCTGCTCATCACGCTGATCTTCGGCGGGCTGGTGCTGCTCCTGTGGCGCGGCGCGGTGCTGGTGACGACGGGTGAGATCAGCGGCGGCACCATCGGGGCCTTCATCTTTGCCGGGGTAATCGTGGCCGGCAGCGCCGGGGCCTTGACCGAGGTGATGGGCGACCTGCTGCGCGGCGCGGGCGCGGCCAGCCGGCTGGGTGAACTGATGGCGGAGCAGCCGTGCATCACCGCCCCGGCCCGCCCGCAGGCCCTGCCCGAACCGCCGCGCGGCAGCCTTGCCTTTGCCGGCGTCACCTTCAGCTATCCGACCCGGCCCGAGGACCGTGCGATAGAGGATTTCACCCTCACCATCGAACCGGGGGAGACCGTCGCCATCGTCGGTCCGTCCGGCGCGGGCAAGAGCACAGTGTTCCAGCTGGCGGAGCGGTTCTACGATCCGCAAAGCGGCACCATCAAGCTGGACGGCGTGCCGTTGACCCAGGCCGATCCCGCCGCCATTCGCCGCCGCATGGCGCTGGTGCCGCAGGAAGGCATCCTGTTCGCCGCCAGCGCCCGTGACAATCTGCGCTATGGCGCATGGGATGCGAGCGAGGAGGCGATCTGGGAAGCGGCGCGGGCGGCCAATGCGGAAACCTTCCTGCGCAGCCTGCCCGACGGGCTCGACACGTTCCTCGGCGAAGGCGGCGCGCGGCTCTCGGGCGGACAGCGGCAGCGTGTGGCCATCGCCCGTGCCCTGCTGCGTGATGCGCCGATCCTGTTGCTTGACGAGGCGACCAGCGCGCTCGATGCCGAGAGCGAGCGGCTGGTGCAGGACGCGCTGGAGCGCCTGATGGCCAACCGCACGACGCTGGTCATCGCTCACCGCCTCGCCACCGTGCGCGCGGCGGACCGGATCGTGGTGATGGAAGGCGGGCGCATCGTGGAGATCGGCGATCACGCCGGTCTCAGTGCCGACGGCGGCCTTTACGCCAGGTTGGCGACGCTGCAGTTCGAGACTACCGCCGATGCGCCTGCGGCGAGGTGAGCCTGGCCGGCGATGACCTGTGTCGAGGCGGGTATGCCGTTCGTCGAATTGGTAACGACAGAAACCGTTCAGGCTGAACCTGCTAAGAGGTAAGCAACTTCAACGACTTTCGTAAAAAACAAGAGGACTGCCGGATGCTCCGCAAGATTTTGATTTCATCGGTATCGGCCCTTGGCCTTGCCGTTGCCATCCCTGCCATGGCGCAGGACGACGCCGCGCCGATGCCGACCATGGATTTTGGTACCTGGGGCGTCGGCCTCGATGGTATCGACGCTGCCGTGGATCCGGGCGACGATTTCAACGCCTACGTCAACGGCAAGTGGGTGCGCGAGAACACCATCCCCGCCGACCGCCAGCGCTTCGGTGCCTTCGACCTGCTGGGCGAGAAGTCGCGCGAGGACGTGCGCACCCTGGTGAACGAACTCGTCGCTTCCAACCCCGCGCCCGGCACCACGGCGCGCCGCATCGTCGATGCCTACAACGCCTATTACGATGTCGAGGCGATCGATGCGCGCGGCCTCGCGCCGGCGCAGCCCTACCTCGACACGATCCGCGGCGTCAGCAACCTGACCGAGCTTGCCGCCCTGTTCGAACAGCCGGCCTATAGTGGCCTCATCAGCATCGGGGTGGGCATCGATGCCCGCAACCCCACGCAGTACGTGCCCAGCATCGGGTTCGACGGCATGGGCCTGCCCGATCGCGACTACTACCTCGTCGATTCAGAAAGCAACCTGGCCATCCGCGAAGCCTACAAGGACTATCTCGGCACCATGCTGACGGCGGCCGGGTATACCGATGTCGAGGCGTGGGCCGACGCGATCTATGCGTTCGAGCGCCAGGTGGCGCAGGCCGAGTGGGGCCGCTCGGTGCTGCGCATGCCGCAGCTCACCTACAACGAGCTGACGCCTGACCAGCTGCGCGAGATGGCCGGTGATTTTCCCATCGACACCATCCTGGAAACCGGTGGCTTTATGGGCCAGACGCGATTCCTTGCCAGCCAGCTTCCCCCAACCGAGGAAGAGATTGCCGCGCTCGGCCTGACCGAGGCGCAGATGGGCATGATCGGCGGCGGTCTGCCGGCGATGATGGAAATCCTCACCGAGACTCCGCTGGAAACCCTGAAGGCCTACATGGCGGTGCAGTTCCTGGCGTCCAATGCCTCCGTCCTGCACAGCGACCTCGATACCGCCGTGTTCGATTTCTACGGTCGCACGATCGGTGGACAGGAAGCCCAGGAAGCACGCTGGAAGCGGGCGATCGGCGTTGTCCAGGGCACGCTGGGCGAACAGCTCGGCCAGCTCTATGTCGAACGCTACTTCCCCGCCGCCAGCAAGGCCGAGATGGAAGAGCTCGTCGGCAACCTGTCGCGTTCGATGAACATGGCCCTGGACGAGAACGAGTGGATGTCGCCCGATACCGTCACCCAGGCACGCGCCAAGCTGGAAGGCTTCGTGCCGATGGTCGGCTATCCGGACGAGTTCGAGACCTACGACGGGCTCGAGATCACGGCCAACGATCCGCTGGCCAATTCCATGAACGCGCGGGCCTGGGGCATTGCCGACAATCTCGCCAAGCTGGGGACCACGGTCGATCCGAGCGAATGGGGCATGCTGCCGATGACGGTGAACGCCTACTATTCGCCGCTGTCGAACCGCATCGTCTTCCCCGCCGCGATCCTGCAGCGCCCGTTCTTCGATGCGGAGAACGATCCGGCAGTGAACTACGGCGCAATCGGCGCGGTGATCGGGCACGAAATCGGTCACGGCTACGACGACCAGGGCTCGCAGTTCGATGCCACGGGCACGCTGCGCAATTGGTGGCAGGATGCCGACCGCGAGGGCTTCGAGGAATACGCCGGCCGCATGGGCGAACTGATCGAGGCCTATTGCCCGGTCGAAAGCCCCGAAGGCCCGGTGTGCCTGCGCGCCGGCCAGTCGATGGGTGAAACGCTGGGCGACGTGGTCGGCCTGCAGATGGCCTACCGCGCCTATCGCCTGTCGCTGAACGGGCAGGAAGCCCCGGTGATCGACGGCCTGACCGGCGACCAGCGGTTCTTCCTCGGCTTCGGGCAGATCTGGCGCGGCATGGAGCGCGAGGAAAGCCTGCGCAACCGCGTGATGACCGCCAACCACCCGCCGGGCGAGTTCCGCGTGAACAACGCCGTGCGTCACCTCGATGCCTGGTACGATGCCTTCGACGTCTCCACCGATGACGAGCTGTACCTCCCGCCGGAAGAGCGCATCCGCATCTGGTAAGCGCCTTTACCGGTCGACAATCGGCCCGCCCCCGCATCGTGCCGGGGGCGGGCCTTTTGCTTTGTGGGCCACTGGTGCTTGACTTGGCGGCGCGGTGCGGGGAAGTCGCGCGGCCATGGACACCACACTCACCGCCATCCTGCTCGGCATCGTCGAGGGCCTCACGGAATTCCTGCCGGTTTCCTCCACCGGGCACCTGATTCTCGCCACCGAATTGCTCGGCTACGACGCGGAGCGGTGGGCGGTGTTCAACATCGCCATCCAGCCGGGCGCGATCCTGGCCGTGGCGGTGCTTTACTGGCGCACCTTCTGGGAAGCCTTCATCGGCCTGTTCCGCTGGGATCCCAAGGCCGTGGCCTTCGTGCGCAACCTGCTGGTGGCCTTTACCCCCGCCGTGGTCCTGGGCCTCGCCTTTGGTGACCAGATCGAGGTCATGCTGGAGAACGCCACGATCGTCGCCTGGGCGCTGATCATCGGCGGCTTTGCCATCCTGGCAGTGGAACACTATGCCGATCCGCAGGAATCGGGCGGCGTCGCGGCGCTCAGCCTGAGACAATCGGCGCTGGTGGGCGCGGTCCAGTGCCTTGCCATGGTGCCCGGCGTCAGCCGATCGGGCGCGACCATTTTGGGTGCGATGGCCATGGGCGTCGATCGCAAGACCGCAGCCGAATTCAGCTTTTTCCTGGCGCTGCCCACGCTGACCGGTGCCACCGTGCTGCAACTGTGGAAGCACGGCAGCGAGATCGGCACGGGCGCCGTGGGCTGGGGCGAAATCGCCATCGGCTTCGTCGTGGCCTTCGTGGTCGCGCTGGCGGTCATCAAGGCGTTCGTCGCCTACATCAGCCGCCACGGTTTCAAGCCGTTTGCCTGGTATCGCATCGTGATCGGGGTGGCCGCACTGGCCTGGTTCGCCCTGCGGTAACCATCAAAAAGGGGAACTCCTGCCCCCGCCCGTCGGTTCACCCTTGGAATTGGGACGAAAATGCGGCAGGATTGCGCCGCAGTTGCCCAAATCGGGTAATGGCCGGGCGCTACGCCGGGCCGATATGCCAGCATTTCGCCGCATCTTGCGAGCGAGTGCATCAGAAGGGGAATACCTATGAAGAAGATTATCGCTTTCGCCGCCGCCGCCACGCTTGGCCTCGCCGCCTGCGACAGCCCGGCTGAAGAAGCTGCCGAAGAGCAGGCCGAAGGCATCGAAGACCAGGCTGATGCCATGGAAGATGCCGGCCAGATCACCGACGCCGAAGCCGACGTGATGGAAGAGCAGGCCGACCGCGTCGAAGACGCCGCCGAAGGCGACACCGACATGGGCACCAACGACGAGCCGATCGGCACCACCGTCGACGAATCGGCCATGTAACCAGTTTCCGGCGCGTGCGCCTGTCGGGCGGACGCATCGAACAATGCGGGGGCCGGGGCGCTGGACGTTCCGGCCCCCGTTCCGTTTCGCCTCGCTGTCGCCTCCATCGCGGTCACAAATTCGCCGCAATTCGATAGCCTGCCGTTGAAACCCAATTGAATCCACAAAACCTGTGCACTATGTACGAGCCGCTGGGCCACAATTTCGCCATGTTTCCGTTCGCAGGGCCCTGAAAGGACAATGTCATGAAGAAGATTATCGCTTTCGCCGCCGCCGCCACCCTGGGCCTCGGCCTCGCTGCCTGCGAAGGCGCGAACGAGAACGCCATGGAAGACGCCGGTGAGCAGAACGCCGAAGTCGTGAGCGACCAGGCCGAAGCCATGGAAGATGCCGGCCAGATCACCGACGCGCAGGAAGACGCCATGACCGACGCCGCCGAAGACCAGGCCGACGCCATGGAAGTCCAGGGCGAAGCCATGGACGAAGGCACCGCCGTGACGACCGAGACCACCGAAGGCATGTAAGCCTTCGCTCTCGAGCGAATACAAAAAAGGCCGGTGCCCTTGCGGGTGCCGGCCTTTTTCCTTGCGCAGTATCGAGGTCGGCTAGACCGGCTGTGCGTTCGATCCCCGGCCGCCGCGCAGGAAATATTCCTGGCTGCCCCGGTGCAGCACGTTGTCGACGTCGATCACCGCGGAATTGGCGTAGGTGAAGCTTGGGCCAAGGCTGCGGTAGAGCCGATCGAAATCGCGCTCCACTGTCTGCCGATAGAGATCCTCGAAGCTTTCGATGACGAAGTAGGTCGGCTGCAGGTCGTCGATCACGTAATCGGTGCGCATGACCCGGTCGACGTTCAGCATGATGCGGTTGGGGCTCTGCGCCTCCAGCGCGAAGATCGCCTCGGTCGGGCCGGAGGAAATGCCGGCGCCATAGATACGCGGCTCCCCGTCCTCCATCATCAGCCCGAATTCGACCGTGTACCAGTAAAGCGACCCCAGTGCCTTCAGCCGGTTGTACCGCATCGCCTTCCATCCGGCGCGGCCGTATTCCTGCATGTAATCGGCAAACACCGGATCGGTCAGCATGGGGACGTGGCCGAACACGTCGTGGAACACGTCGGGTTCCTGGATGTAATCGAACGTCTCGCGCGTGCGGATGAAGTTGCCCGCCGGGAAGCGGCGGTTGGCAAGGTGCCAGAAGAACACGTGGTCGGGGATCAGCATGGGCACCGGCACCACGCTCCACCCTGTCAGCGAACCCAGTTCGCGCGACAGGCGATCGAAGCTGGGCACCCCGCCGTTGCCCAGGCTGAGCCGTTCGAGCCCTTTCAGGAACGGCGTGCATACGCGGCCGGGCAGAACCTGCATCTGCCGGTCGAACAGGTCGTCCCAGATGCGGTCATCTTCGGAGGTGTATTGGGTCTGCGCCGGCTCCAGCCAGTCCTCGCCAACGTGGGCGGGTCGTCGGAGCGGAGCAGTGAACACGCCCGCGTCGACTTCGGGCAGCGCCGCGAAATCGGTTTGGGCTGCGGAAATCTCGGCCATGTCGTTCATTGGCGACGGACTATCACAGCCGGATCGCGCGATCCAGTTTCACTGATCGCCATCCGCCCCGGCGGCGGATCCGGCGGTGGGCCCGGCGTCAACCGCCGTATCGGGCCGCTCGTCGAGCAACTCGGCAGCTTGCGCCAGGGCGCGCTGTTCGCTGGCCTGCGCATCGGCGGGCGGGGCGGGCGGCGCCTCGTCCCCGCAGGCCGCGAGCGTCAGCAGCGCGGCCAGCGAGGACAAGGGGGTCAAAAGGAACAGCGAGCGCGGGATCACTCCGCTGCGGCGGCGGCGTTCTGGGCGGCGTCGGCGGCGGCGGCGGCATCGAGTACATCGTCGACAGCGGCCTGGGCATCGTCGGCGGCTTCCTCGGCGGTCTGCTGCGTTTCCTCGATGACCTCTTCGGCCTGCGCTTCGGTCGTGGCGCGGGTGTCGACCACGGGTTCGGGCACGTTGACCATCGCTTCATCGGCGGGCACTTCCACCGTGTCCGCCACGGCATCTTCCGAGGCATCGGTGGACGAACCACAGGCGGCGAGCACCAGCGCGGCGGGCGTGGCGAGGGCGAGAGCGAGCTTCTTCATGGCAATGTGACCTTTGCGGCAAGTAAGGGTTGTCTATGCCCCGCTCCCTAGCGCAGCCCCGCGCGTGTGGGAATGGGCATCGCGCGCGCTGGCGATGATGCCGGCGATCTGTCAGGGCCGCGCCATGGCTCCCGATCTTGCAACAGCACAGGCCGAACTGCGGCGCATCTTCGGCTTTGCGGACTTTCGCGGGCGGCAGGCGGAGGTGATCGAGCGCGTGCTGGCGGGGCAATCGACGCTGGCGGTGATGCCCACGGGTGCTGGCAAGTCGCTCACCTACCAGTTGCCCGCCACCCTGCTGGAGGGCACGTGCGTCGTCGTCTCCCCCCTGATCGCGCTGATGCACGACCAGCTGCGCAGCGCGCGGGCGAACGGCATTCGCGCGGCAACGCTCACATCCGTCGATGCCGACTGGCGCGAGACGATCGACGCCTTTCGCGCCGGCGAGCTCGATCTGCTCTACGTGGCGCCCGAACGGGCGAGCCAGCCCGGGTTCGCCGGAATGCTGCGCGATGGCAGGCTGGCGCTGTTCGCGGTGGACGAGGCGCATTGCGTTTCCGAATGGGGACACGATTTCCGCCCCGACTATCGCCAGTTGCGCCCCCTGATGGACCTGTTCCCGGCCGTCCCGCGCCTTGCCCTGACGGCAACGGCGGACGCCCACACCCGCGCCGACGTGCTCGCCCAGCTCGGCATCCCGGCAGACGGGCTGGTGATCGCGGGCTTCGACCGGCCGAATATCCGCTATGCCATCCGCCCGCGCCAGAGCGGTTCGCGCCAGCTGGCCGACCTGCTGGCCGAGCAGCCCGGGCCGGGCATCGTCTACGCCCAGACGCGGCGGCAGGTGGAACAGCTGGCGGAAAAGCTGGCCGCCGAGACGGGGCGCGAGGTGCGCCCCTATCACGCAGGGCTGCCGGCCGAGGTGCGCAGCGCCAACCAGGCGGCCTTCGTCGCATCCGAGGACATGGTGATCTGCGCCACGATCGCCTTTGGCATGGGCATCGACAAGCCCGACGTGCGGCTGGTCGCCCATGCCGGCGTGCCCAAGTCTATCGAGGCCTATTACCAGGAAACCGGGCGTGCGGGGCGCGATGGCGACCCGGCGCTGGCAGTGATGCTGTGGGGCGCGGGCGATTTCGTAACCGCGCGCCAGCGCGTGGCTGAACTGGAGGAGGCGCGCCAGCCGGGCGAGCGGGCGCGGCTGGACGCGCTGGCGGGCCTCGTCGAGACGCCGGGCTGCCGGCGCGCCGTGCTGCTGCGGCATTTCGGCGAGGATCCGCCGCCCACCTGCGGCAATTGCGACAACTGCCTCGATCCGCCCAAGGTCGTCGATGCCACCGAGTTGGCGCGCAAGCTGCTGTCCGCCGCCTATCGCACCGGGCAAAGCTTTGGCCTTGGCCACCTGCAAAAGGTGCTGACCGGCGCGGCGGACGAACGGATCACGCAGCGCGGTCACGACAAGCTGAGCGTGTTCGGCATCGTCGAGAGGGAGGAGGCGCGGCTGATCGCGCCGCTGGCAAGGGCCTTGCAGGCACGCGGCGCGCTGGCGGCGAACGACCACGGCGGTCTGGTGCTGGCAGGCGACGCGCGTGCCATCCTGACGGGCGATGCCGAGGTCGCCATCGTGCAGCCGCCGGAGGGACGCGGCCGGCGGGGCCGCTCGCGCGGTGCGGTGCCCAACCCCATCGGCGATCCGCTGTTCGATGCCTTGCGCGAACTGCGCCGCGCGCTGGCTGCCGAGGCGAAGGTGCCGCCCTACGTGGTGTTCCACGATTCGGTGCTGCGCGACATGGCCGCGGCGCGGCCCGCCTCCCTCGCCGAACTGTCGGGGATACCCGGCGTCGGCGAAAAGAAGCGGGCCGCCTATGGCGAGGCGTTTCTCAAGGTCATCCGCGAGAACTGAGCTCATCATGCGGCAATTGCGGTGCCGCATCCTCGCCGTGGCGGGTTTTCCACAGCGAATAGAATACGCCGCCCGCGATCAGTCCCGCGGTGACGCCGAGGCTCAGCAGCGGGGGGAACTTTGCCCCGCCGAGCAGGAAGTCGGTCACGAAGATCTTCGAACCGATGAACACCAGCACCGCGGCCAGCGCATACTTTAGGTAGTAGAAGCGGTGCACCATCGCCGCGAGCGCGAAGTAGAGCGCCCTCAGGCCCAGGATCGCCATGATGTTGCTGGTGTAGACGATGAAGGTATCGGTGGTGATGGCAAAGATCGCCGGCACGCTGTCGATGGCGAAGACCAGGTCCGCCAGGTTGATGACGACCAGCGCCAGGAAAAGCGGGGTGGCCGCGGTCACCAGCTTGCCGGTCTTGTTGTCGGCGACTTTCACGAAGAAGTGCTGGTCGTGCAGTTGCGGCGTCACCCGCATGTGCGTGGAAATCCAGCGCACCACCGGATTGTTCGCGATGTCAGGGGCGTGATCGCCGGCGAAGAACATCTTGATGCCGGTGAACACCAGGAAGGCGGCAAAGATGTAGAGCACCCAGTAAGCCTCCGCCACCAGCGCCGCGCCGCCCGCGATCATCAGGCCGCGCAGCAGGATGACCGCCAGGATGCCCCACAGCAGGGCGCGATACTGGTACTTGGGCGGAATGGCGAAGTAGGTGAAGATCAGGCTGATGACGAAGACGTTGTCGATCGACAGCGCCTTTTCGATGAAGAAGCCGGTGTAATACTGCATCCCCAGCTCGGCCCCGCGCTCGGCCCAGATCCACGCGCCGAAAGCGAGCGCAACGCCGATGTAGAACGCGCTGAGCTTCAGCGATTCGCCGATGCCCATCTCGCGGTCTTCCTTGTGCAGCACGCCAAGATCGAAGGCGGTAAGGGCAAGGACGAGGCCTACGAAGACCAGCCAGAACCACACGGGGGTTCCGAGCCAGTCGGTGACGAGAAATTCCATGGCGTGTTCTCCGCACAGCAGGGCGCACGGTGGCGGCGCCGTGGCCGTTCCCCCGTGCGCCGGGGGTTATCGGGCCAGGGAGCGGTTCTTCATCGCGCGCGCGATGCGATCCTTGATGGCGAGCTTCAGCTTCTTCAGCCGCAGCAGCGCGAACGCATCGCCGCCGCGGCTGCGCCGGGCGGCGGCGATCATCGCATCGAGCTTTTGATGATGTTCCATCAGGCGGAACAGGCGTTTGGACATGACGAATTTCCCTATCGAACGAAGATTGTGGTTCGATCGGGTGCTGCCGACACCTTGGCCCGGGCAGGGGAGGGTGGGGAGGAGACCCGGGCCCGGCATCGGCAACATCCGATGCGGTCCGACATCACGCAGCGCAAGGCCCAAAGGCTGCAAGCGCCGCGCCAGAGGGGCCCGGTCCGCGCAGGCAATATAGGGCGATGGCACCGTATTTCAACAGGGTCTTGACCGCGGCTGAACCCGCTATTATTGCGATATCATATTTATATCAAACAGGAGGGTAACATGGTCGGGCACAACACTTCGATGAACCGCAGTCAGGAACGCGTCAGCGGCGGATTCAACGGCTATCTGATGCTGTTCGTCACGCTTGCGCTGCTTGCGCTGGCTGCC
The DNA here is from genome assembly GCF_009827335.1 of Aurantiacibacter arachoides. GTDB lineage: Bacteria > Pseudomonadota > Alphaproteobacteria > Sphingomonadales > Sphingomonadaceae > Alteraurantiacibacter > Alteraurantiacibacter arachoides. The sequence goes on from NZ_WTYH01000001.1 coordinate 29,940, forward strand.
TGGCTCTTCGTATCGGGAATTGGCCTGGCGAATGCAGGCCGGTCGCCGGTTGGCTGGCTGGTGGGCGGAGGCGTGATTGCCACGGCGGCGCTGCTCGCGATGATCGGCTTCTACATGATCCAGCCCAACCAGGGTGCGGTCATCACGTTGTTCGGCGAATACCGCGGCACCGACCGGACCGAGGGGCTGCGCTGGGTATGGCCGTGGATGGCCAAGCAGAAGGTCAACGTGCGCGCCCACAACATCCATTCCGAACGCATCAAGATCAACGACCGGCGCGGCAACCCGATCGACGTTGCCTGCAACGTGGTCTGGCGCGTGCGCGACACGGCGCAGGCGGTGTTCGATGTCGACGATTACAAGGCGTTCGTGAACATCCAGATAGAGGCGGGTTTGCGCAGCGTGGGCGCGCGCCACCCCTACGACGATTTCGAGGAAAACGAGACGACGCTTCGCGGCAGTCCCGACGTGATCAACGGTGAATTGCAGGTCGAGCTCAACGAGCGGCTGAGCGTGGCTGGCGTGGAGGTGGACGAGGCCAGCCTCACCCACCTCGCCTACGCCAGCGAGATTGCCGGGGCCATGCTGCGTCGCCAGCAGGCCGAAGCGGTGATCGCCGCGCGCGCCAAGCTGGTGATGGGCGCCGTCAGCATGGTGCAGATGGCGCTGGAAAAGCTCAGCGCCGACGACATCGTCCACCTCGACGACGAGCGGCGCGCGGCGATGGTCTCGAACCTGATGGTGGTATTGTGCGGAGAGCGCGAGGTGAACCCCGTGGTGAACGCGGGCTCGCTCTACCAGTAGACAGATGGCAGGCGCTCCGCAGAAAAAGGCGTTCGCGCTGCGGCTCGATCCGGCGCTCCACCAATGTGTGGAGCGCCTTGCCGCGACCGAGCTGCGCTCGGTCAACGCCGAGATCGAGGTGCTGCTGCGCGAGGCGCTGGAGCGGCGTGGCATTCGCGTGGAGCGCACGCCGCCGCCGCGCCGGGGTCGCCCGCCGGAGGTGGAGGAGTGACGGTTCGTTAACCGTGTTGCGCTACGTGTGCGGGCATGGTGACACAGGCCCTTCGTTCGAACCACGCGGCGCTCCGCTTCCGGCTGACGCTGGCTGTCGCCGCGCTGGCCGTGGCTGCTATTCCCGCCGCAGCGCTGTTGGCGCAAACGGGCGCCTCACCCTATACCGTGGTGGAGACCGGGCGCGGCTACGATCGGCTGCAGGACGCGGTGAACGCCATCGGCGATGCCAGCGGCACGATCGCCATTGCGCCCGGCCGGCATCAGCAGTGCGCGGTGCAGAGCGCCGGCGCCATTTCCTATTTCGCCACCCAGCCGGGATCGGCGATATTCGACGGGGTCACCTGCGAGGGCAAGGCCGCGCTGGTGCTGCGCGGACGCAGTGCCGAGGTGGCTGGCCTGGTGTTCGAGAACATGCGCGTGCCCGATTTCAACGGATCCGGCATCCGGCTGGAACAGGGCGACCTGACCGTGGCCGAAAGCTGGTTCCGCGACAGCCAGCAGGGCATCCTCACCGCGCAGGACGAAAGCGCGACGATGGTGATCGACCGGTCCACCTTTACCCGGCTCGGCACCTGCGAGGGGCCGGGCGGCTGCGCCCATTCGATCTACACCGGCGATCTCGCCGCGCTGCGCGTCACCCGCAGCCGCTTCGAACAGGGACGCGGCGGGCATTACGTCAAATCGCGCGCGGCGCGGGTGGACATCGCCGCCAGCAGCTTTGACGATGCCGCCGGGCGCGCCACCAATTACATGATCGACCTGCCGGGCGGGGCCGAGGGGCAGATCAGCAACAACTGGTTCGTGCAAGGGCAGGACAAGGAGAACTATTCCGCCTTCATCGCGGTCGCCGCGGAAGGACGCAGCCATCCCAGCACCGGCCTGCAGGTCGTGGGCAACGACGCGCGCTTCGCCGCCGGGGTCGATCGCAGTTCGATCTTCGTCGCCGACTGGTCGGGAGAAGTTGCTGGCGTGGGGGAGAACACGCTTGCCCCCCGGCTATCCCGTTACGAGCGGATCCGCTGACGCCAGCGACTTGACCCGGAACGCCAGCAAAGGCTGGCCGTTGGCAGGTCAGGAGACTTTGCCATGGCAGGCGGATGGTCGCGCGATGGCGCGGTGCAGGATCAGATCGACGATAGCGTGAACGACGCGGTGGCCGCGGCGCGCGCGCGGATTCCGCGTGGCGAGAGCGCGCAATGGTGCGATATTTGCGGGGAAGACATTCCCGAAAAGCGCCGCGTGGCCGTGCCGGGCGTGCGCACCTGCGTGGAATGCCAGTCGGGCCGCGATGCGGCAGTGCGTCACTCCTCGATCAATCGGCGCGGCTCCAAGGACAGCCAGCTGCGCTGATGAGCAAGACCTTCATCCGCCTTCAGCACCTTGCGCCGCATCACGCCGTCTCGCGCCTCGCCGGAAAATTCGCGGGCAGCGAGACGCCGTGGATCAGGGATCGCCTGATACACCGGTTCATCGCGGCCTACGATGTTGACATGAGCGAAGCCGCGCGCCCCGTGGCGGCCTATGCCAGCTTCAACGACTTCTTCACCCGTGAGCTGAAACCCGGCGCCCGGCCGCTGGCCGATGCCGGTGCCCATGTGCTCAGCCCGGCAGATGGCGCGATCAGCCAGATCGGCGCGATAAGCGACGGCCGCATCTTCCAAGCCAAGGGCCGCGAGTTCACCGCGACGCAGCTTCTTGGCGGCGATGCCGAGATCGCCGCGCGGTTCGAGGGCGGCAGCTTTGCCACCATCTATCTCAGCCCGAAGGACTATCACCGCGTCCACATGCCCGCCGGGGGCGAGCTGCTCGGCACCGTCTATGTGCCGGGCGACCTCTTCAGCGTGAACCAGGTCACGGCGGAAAACGTCGACGACCTGTTCGCTCGCAACGAACGGCTCGCCTGCGTTTTCGACGGGCCGCACGGCCTGTTCGCCAGCGTGATGGTCGGCGCGATGATCGTGGCGGGTGTCGAGACCGTCTGGGGCGGGCGCGAGCAGGCCCACGCGCGCACCCTGCGCCACCGCTCCTACGCCGATGGCGAACATACGTTTGCCGCGGGGGACGAGATGGGCCGGTTCTTCCTCGGTTCGACCGTAGTGCTGCTGTTCGAGCCGGGCCGGGTCGAATGGGACGAGAGCCTTGGCGCGGGCGATGCCGTACGCATGGGGCAGGCGCTGGGGCGCTGGCTTTAGGTCGGCAACGAGCGGCTAGGTGAGCAAATGCCCGGCGCGGTCGCGCTTGGTTTCCAGGTAGCGATGGTTGTGCGGGTTGGCGGGCAACTGGTGCGGCACGCGCTCCGCCACCGTCACGCCTGCCGCCTCCAGCGCGGCGACCTTGGCCGGATTGTTCGTCATCAGCCGGATCGTATCCACGCCGAGCAGGTCGAGCATCCGGGCCGCCAGCGGGAAGTCGCGCGCCTCGGCCGGCAGGCCCAGACTGCGGTTGGCCTCCAGCGTATCCAGCCCCTCGTCCTGCAGGCGGTAGGCGCGCAGCTTGTTGATGAGGCCGATGCCGCGCCCTTCTTGCCTCAGATAGAGCAGCAGCCCCCAACCGCCCGCAGCAGCCTCCACCGCCATCGCCGCCAGCGCGGCATCGAGTTGCGGGCCGCAGTCGCATTTCAGGCTGGAGAAGACATCGCCGGTCAGGCACTCGGAGTGCAGGCGGACCAGCGGCGCGCGGTCCGATGTCTGCTCGCCCAGCACCAGCGCGACATGCTCGCGCATGTCGTCGATGGCGCGAAAGGCGATGATGCGCGCGTCCTCCCCCACGATGACGGGCAGGGTGGCGCGCGTGGCGATGTGCAGGTTGGCGGGATCGCTCCAGGCGGCAAGATCGGCCACGGCGAATGCCACCGGCTCGCCCTCCGGCGCGGGCGCGACGAGGAACGCGGGCAGCACCCCTGCCACGCGCGCGAGTTCGAGGGCGGCGGCGGCCTCGGCGGGCCAGGCGCAGTCCTCGGCGCGGAACGGCCCCTTCAGCGGAGCGTCGAGGTCGCGCGCCGGGTCCGCAACCGCCAGCGCCTGGGCAACGCGCAGTGGCTCGGCCGCGCGGATCAGCACGGGCGAATGACCGTCGGCTGCGGCGCGCTGATTAGTGAGCCGCAAGGTCTCGGCGCGGGCGGCCGAGATAAGCAAGTGGGCGGCGCGGGCTTCGGGCAGTGGAGCAGTCTCGATGGGCAGCAGCACCGGGGCATCGCCGACGCGGATCGGCCAGCCGTGCCGCAGTGCATCGATCGCTTGGGCCACGCGGCGAGTGGGCGAAGGGCGCGCGCCGCTCAGAGATCGAACTCGGTCACCAGCGGCACGTGGTCGCTGGGCTTGTCCCAGGTACGTGTATGCTCGGCGATGGTGTGCGCCCGGCTCTGCGCGGCGAGATCGGGCGAGGCCCACATGTGGTCGAGCCGCCGGCCGCGGTCCTTGCCCTGCCAGTAGGTGCGGTAGGACCACCAGGAGTAGTTGCGTTCCGGTGCGGGGATGTGCTTGCGGCCCAGGTCCACCCAATCGTGCGCGCCCTGCAACCGCGCCAGCGTTTCCACCTCGATCGGCGTGTGGCTGACCACCTTGATGAGCGCCTTGTGATCGTAGACGTCGCAATCGAGCGGGGCGACGTTGAAGTCGCCGACCAGCAGGCTGGGCCGGTCGACCCGTTCCGCCCAGCGTGTCATCCGTTCGAGAAAATCGAGCTTCTGGCCGAACTTGGGGTTCCTGGTGCGGTCAGGCTCGTCGCCGCCGGCGGGGATATAGACGTTCTCGATCACCAGGCCATCGTGATCGGGCAGTTCCACGCCCACGTGCCGCGCCTCGCCGTTGTCCTGCCAGTCATGCCGGGCGATTTCGCGAAACGGCAGGCGGCTGACCGTGGCGACGCCGTGATAGCCCTTCTGCCCGTGAACTGCCTGATGCACGTAGCCCAGGTCCGCAAATTCCTGGGCGGGAAACTGGTGTTCCTGGCACTTGATCTCCTGCAGGCACAGCACGTCGGGCGCTTGCTCGGAGAGGAAGCGTTCGACAAGCGGCATGCGCAGGCGAACCGAATTGATGTTCCAGGTGGCGACGGAGACCATGGCGGTCACCTAGGCCGGGACATTGGAAAAACAAACCCCGGACGCAAAAACGCCCCGGATGAAAGGGATCGCTAAACGAAAAACCCCCGTCGCGGGGGCATTGCGACGGGGGTTCGTTCTTGAGCGTTCGTCACGCTTCAACAGGCGGCGGCTATGCGAAGCTGGGCAACAGGGGGGAAACCCGCTTCACCGCTCGTCCTGAGGCTTGATAACTAGGGTTTCGCGCCTGTCGCGCCAATGAATAAAAGTGGCACCTTGTCGCAAATCTACAACCAGTCGGCGCCGATATGATGGTCTGCAGCGTCAAGCCGAAAACCGCCTTTCAACCGAGGACGAATTATCAGCGCGGTCGGCGCGTGGTGCGGCGCGGATCGCGGTAGGTAAAGGTGCTGTCGGGCACCGATACGCCATACCGATGATTGCGCAGGCGCACCGTCGTGCGATTGTTCTGCGCGTCCAGCGAAACCCAGCTGGCCAGGCGCAGGCCGCCCGGCGCGCTGCTGTCGGGCGAGAAGATGAAGTTGAACACGCCGTATTCCGGGTGCGAGGGATCGCGCACCATCACGCTGATGACGCCGTTGCCCGGGCTCGACTGGACTTCGCCAAAGCGGCGCATGTCGCGGTTGGGGTCGAGCAGAGCACCCAGTGGCGATTCGCCGATCGGATACCGTTCGACCTGGTTGACCTCGTAATCGACAAAGGTCAGCGCGCGCCCGTCGGATACCACGAGCATCTGCGCATCGCCCGAATATTCGAAACGGATGCGGCCCGGATTGCGCAGGGTCAGCGTGCCCGAGTAGCTCCGGCCCGAACGATCGGTCTGGGTGAAGTCCGCGCGAAGCGTGGTGATGGCGCGCAAGGCACCAACGGCACGATCGAGCTGGCTCGACTGGGACTGCGCGACGGCAGGCGCCGACGAAACCGCCAGCGAGGCAGGCGCGGCAAGGGTGGCGACGCCGGCAAAAAGCGCGGCGGCGGGGCGAATACGGCCCAGTCTTGCGAAAAGATTGGGTCTGGCGAAGATATGGGACAAGGTGTTCATGCTCCGGTTTCTGGCGTTGGAGCGTTGAACCGCCTCTGAACCCCTGCGGTTCCCGGCGTTCAGGATCGCTGGGTCAGGGTCGCGTGGTCAGGATCAGTGCAGCGGGGCGCGCTTACTTGATCTTGCCTTCCTTGTATTCGACGTGCTTCTTGGCGACCGGGTCGTACTTGCGGAAGGTGAACTTCTCGGTGTGGTTGCGCGGGTTCTTCTTGGTCACGTAGAAGTGGCCGGTGTCCGCGGTGGAGTTCAGGCGGATCTTGATGGTTGCGGGCTTCGCCATGGTCTTGCCTTCAAAGGTTCACGAGGGCGAAACGCCCGAAAAAACTAGGGGCGACGCACGGCGCCGCCCTTCACGAGCGCGCCTCTGCGCGAGAATCGGGGAAAAGTCAAGGCAGGCACGCGGCCGATCGCCAACTGCGCTCAAAGGTCGACCTTGCCCCGCATCGATTTCTTTTCGGCATGGGCCTTCTTGCCGGCGAGGCGTTTCATCTTTCCCACCCGATTGACCCGCGTCTTCACCCGTTTCTTCGGTTCGCGGCAGGCATCTTCGAGCATGGCCGCCAGCCGCTCGCGCGCGTCGCGCCGGTTGGCGTCCTGCGTGCGATGGTTGCGCGCGTCGATCACGATCTCGCCCGCCTGGTTGAGCCGGCTTCCGGCGAGTGCGGTCAGCCGGTGGAATATGGCGGGCGGCAGGGCGAGGGCGTAGATGTTGACGCGCAGCTGCACCGCGGTCGCCACCTTGTTGACGTTCTGCCCGCCGGGGCCGGAAGCGGTGACGAAGCTTTCCTCGGCGATGGCGTTCGCCCGCTCGAGGATGCGGCCCACTACGCGGCCCCCGGCAGCGGGTCAGCGGGCACCGGAGCGTCGGGCAGCCGGGCTCCCAGCGCCAGGAAATCCGCCGGGAGCGGCGCTTGCGCCTCCACCGGCGGCTTGCCTTCGCGCGGAACGGTCAGGGCGCTGGCGTGGAGCATGGTGCGGGCCACGCGCGCATCCTTGTGGCCATAGACCGGATCGCCCAGCAGGCTGCGCCCGAAGGCGTGTTCGGCATGGACGCGGATCTGGTGGGTGCGGCCGGTTTCCGGTCGGAACTCGACCAGCGTAAGCCCGCCCGGCAATTCCGCCCGCTTCGTCCAGTGGGTGATCGAAGGCTTGCCCTTTTTCGCCACGATCATGCGCCAGCCCTTGGCCTCGCTGCTGATCTTGGAAAGCGCCAGGTCGATCGTGCCCTCGTCCTCGGCCACGGGTCCGGCGACGATCCCGAGATAGGTCTTGGCGACGAGCCTCGCCTCGAATGCCGCGTTGAAGCGCTTCAGCGACTTGGGGTTGCGCGCCAGCAACAGGCAGCCCGAGGTGTCGGTGTCGAGCCGATGGACGGCCTGCGGGGCGCGCTGGAATCCCAGTTTCAGCGCATCGAGATGATCCTCCAGGCTCGCCCCGCCCTTGCGCGGCTGCTCGATCGACAGGCCTGCCGGCTTGTCGATCACCAGCGCTTCGCCGTCTTCGTAGAGAATGGGTATCGGGATCATGACAATCGGGCCTCCATCAGCCCGCGAAGCGCGTTGCCGAGGAGGAAGCCCCCGGATAGATCGTTCAGCGTCAGCTCCGCCTCGCGCGCCTCGCCGCTTTCCAGCAGCGAGCGGCGCAGGACGCCGGGCAGCAGGCCGAGCGTGGCGGGAGGGGTCAGCAGCGTGCCATCGGGGGAACGCACGAAAAGATTGGTCCAGCTGCCTTCCGTAACCAGACCGTCGGCGCGGACCAGAACGGCCTCGGCGGCCCCGGCATCGCGCGCCACGTCCAGCGCGGCCTCGTAGAAGCTGCGGTCCGAGCTCTTGTGGCGCAGGCGCCAGTCGCCGGGCACGGTCGGATGCGGCAGGGCGAGACAGGCCAGCGGCTCGGCCAGCGTCTGCGGCAGGGGCGCGCTTTCCAGCGTCACCGCGCCACTTCGCGCCAGCACCAGCCGCACCCGCGCCGCCTTCTCAAGTTCGAAGCACAGCGCGTGGATCCGGTTGCGCGTGTCGTGCCGATCGAAGGCGAAACCCAGTTCGGCAGCGCTTGCCTTCAGACGTTCGAGGTGCAGTTCGAGAAGCGGCATCCCTTCGTCGGGATCGAAGCGCATCGTCTCGATCAGGTCGTGCCCGCCTGCCGCCCCGCGCACGAAAGCGCCCTTGACCAGGCATTCGCGCCATTCCTCCATGCCGTCGCTGTCGGCCACGATAGCGCCGCCGACGCCGAGCACAGCCTTGTGCCGCTGGTTTTCGCCCGGCGTCAGGCGCACGGTGCGGATGGCCACGTTGAAGGCGGCATCGCCGTTCGCGTCTACCCGCCCGATCGCGCCGCAATAGGGGCCGCGCGCGTCGCGTTCACCTTCGTCGATCAGCTCCATCGCGCGGATCTTGGGTGCACCGGTGATGGAGCCGCAGGGAAACAGCGCGTGCAGCATGTCGATGGCGCCGCGCCCCTCGTCCAGGTCAGCCAGCACGGTGGTCGTCATGGTGTGCAGCGTGGGGTAGGTTTCCACCGCAAAGGGATGTTCCACGCGCACGCTGCCCGCCCTGGCCACGCGGGAGAGATCGTTGCGCATCAGGTCGACGATCATCAGGTTCTCGGCCCGGTCCTTGACCGATTGGCTGAGTTCCTCCGCCATCGCCCGGTCCGCCGCCGCATCCTGCCCGCGCGGGCGAGTGCCTTTCATCGGCTTCACCTTGGCCTTGCCGTCACGCAGGGCGAAGAACAGTTCCGGGCTGAAGCTGAGCAGGTAGTGCGAGCCATCGAACACGACGCCGCCGTATCCCGCCGCCGCCGCGGGGCGGATCGCGGCGTAGATCGCCAGCGGATCGCCGCGCGCCGGCCCGGCGAGGGGAAAGGTGAGATTGGCCTGGTAGATATCGCCCGCGCGGATGGCCTCTTGCAGCCTGTCGAAGGCATCGAGATAGGCACCGGTCGAAACCTGCGGATCGAGCGGGCCGATGCTGGCGACGCCGTTGGCGCGTGCCGCCAGCCATGCGGGCATCTGCGCCGCGGGAATGACTTCGGGCGCATCGAACAGGCCGAGCCAGACGAGCGGCCCCGTCGCTCCGCTGCGCCGCGCTGCCAGCGAGGCCAGGCGATCTTCCAGCGCGAGGCCCGCCTCGTAGGCAAGATAGCCCGCCAGGTGCCCGCCGCCTGCCAGCCGCGCCGCGTCCGCCGCCGCCAGCACCGCCGCCACCTCGCCCGGCTCGCGCGCGACGAACACCGCGCGCGGTGCGGCAAAGAAATGCGCATCGCTGGCGCTGTCCACGCGCGCGTCGTCGAGCAGGACGAAGGGGGTCTTGCCATCCATCGGCGTGGCTCTACGGTTCACCGCCCGATCGGGCAACAAACGAATGGGCATGGGCATGGTGGACATTTTCCTCGGCAACGACCTTACCGGCAACCGCCAGGCGCTCGCCCTCTCGCGCGCCAACCGGCACGGCCTGGTGGCGGGCGCGACCGGGACCGGCAAGACGGTGACGCTGCAGGGCATGGCGGAAAGCTTCTCCGCCGCCGGGGTGCCGGTATTCGTGGCCGACGTGAAGGGTGACCTTTCCGGCATCGCCATGCCCGGCTCCCCCACCTTCAAGCACGCCGCCAAGCTGGAATCGCGCGCGGCAGAGCTGGGCATGACCGACTATGCCTATGCCGATAACCCGGTGGTGTTCTGGGACCTTTACGGCGAACAGGGGCACCCGGTCCGCACCACGGTGTCGGAGATGGGCCCGCTGCTGCTTGCCCGGCTGCTCGACCTCAACGAGACGCAGGAGGGCGTGTTGCAGATCGTCTTTCGCGCCGCGGATGAGCGCGGCCTGCTGCTGCTCGATTTCGCCGACCTGCGCGATATGCTGGCCTGGGCCTACGACAATACCAAGGAGCTGTCGGGCACCTATGGCAACGTGTCCAAGCCCAGCATCGGTGCGATCCAGCGCCAGTTGCTGAGTTTCGAGAGCCAGGGCGCGGACCATTTCTTCGGCGAACCGGCGCTGGAGATCGAGGACTTTCTGCGCGTGGACGAGCGCGGGCGCGGCATGGTCAACGTGCTGGCTGCCGACAAGCTGATGCGCAGCCCCAAGCTCTACGCCACCTTCCTGCTGTGGCTGCTGGCCGAACTGTTCGAGACGCTGCCCGAGGTGGGCGATCCGGAAAAGCCCAAGCTGGTGTTCTTCTTCGACGAGGCGCACCTGCTGTTCGACGATGCGCCCAAGGCGTTGCAGGAAACGATCGAGCGCGTGGTGCGGCTTATCCGTTCAAAGGGCGTGGGCGTCTATTTCGTGACGCAGAACCCCATCGACATCCCCGACCAGGTCGCCGGCCAGCTGGGCAACCGGGTGCAGCACGCGTTGCGCGCCTTTACGCCGAAGGACCAGCGCGCCATCCGCGCCGCGGCGGAAACCTTTCGCATCAATCCCGATCTCGATGTCGAGACCGCGATTACCGAGCTGAAAGTGGGCGAGGCGCTGGTCTCCACGCTGGACGAGGAAGGCGCGCCCACCGTGGTCCAGCGCACGCTGATCAAGCCGCCGCGCAGCCGGCTTGGCCCGGTGGACGCGCGGGAACGCGCGATCATCCAGGCGGCGAGCCCGTTCCAGGGCAAGTACGAGGAGCGGGTCGACCGCGAGAGCGCGGCGGAGGTCTTGGCGCAAAAGGCCGAGGACGCGGCGAGGACTGGTGCCGAGGTCGAGGAGAAGGGCCGCGAGGAAGTGGGCAGGCGGGAACGCCGGTCGCCCTCGCTGTGGGAACGGGCGGGCAAGAGCGGCGCACGGGCTGCGGCCGGTTCGCTCGCGTCGGTGGCGGTGGCAACCGCGCTTGGTCGCAGGTCCAGCGCCGATCCGCTGCGGACCGGGCTCAATGCCTTCGTGCGCAATATCGTCGGCGGATTGATGCGCTAGAGCGGCAGGCGCAGTTCCGCCACCAGCCCTTCGACGGCGCCGCTATCGCCCAGTTTGTTGGCCAGGTGCAGCGTGCCGCCGTGCTGGTCGGCAATGGCGCGGGCCAGCGTCAGCCCCAGCCCCGCGCCGCCGGTCTCCCGATTGCGGCTGGCTTCGCCGCGCTGAAAGGGTTCGAGCATGGTGGCGATCTGGCACTCGCTGATGCCCGGACCGCTATCAAGGATGCGGATCACCGCCCATTGCCGTGGGGCCTCGCCCTCGCGCGAGACCCGGATGCGCGCATCGTTGCCATAGCGCAGCGCGTTGCCGATCAGGTTGCGCAGCGCCCGCCGCAGCCATGTGGCGCGCAGCGGCAGCGCGATCTTCTCGGTGGTCTCCAGCGCGACCGCCTCGCCCAGATCCTCGAACTCCTCGACCACCGAAGCGACCAGCGCGCCGAGGTCGGTACGCTCTAGCGGGTCCGAGGGGCGGCCAACCCGGGCAAGCGAAAGGATGTCGTCGAGTGAGCGGGTAATGTCCTCGATCGTCGCCGCCATGCGCGCGCGTTCGCCCTCGTCCTCCACGCTTTCGATGCGCACGCGCAGCGCGGTCAGCGGGGTCTTGAGATCGTGGCCGATGGCGCCGAGCATCACGTCCTTTTCATCGAGCAGCGCGGCGATGCGGGCCTCCATGGCGTTGTGCGCCACGATCAGGCGGCGCGTGTCATCGGGGCCGGACGGCGCGAGCGGCGGGGCGCCGTCGGTGCTGCCGCCGAACTGCTCGACCCGCGTCGTCAAAAGGGCGAGCGGGCGGGTGATGCGGCGCAGCAGCAGCGCGAGGCCGCCCACCAGCACGATGTAGAGGATGACGGTCTGCACCAGCACCCCGCGCAAGGGATTTCCGGTGAAGCGCGGCAGTTCGTGTGCGGCGATGCGCCAGTCGCCCGCCGGAATTTCGCGCAAACCTGCCAGCACGATGCTGGTGCCGTTCCCCGGTCGCCCGCCGCGCAGGCGCTGACGCTCGGTGGGGGTGATGGGCGCAAGAACGATGACCTCGGCCACGGCCACGCCCTGGCTGCGCAGCACGTCTGCCAGCGCCTGTTCGCGGTCGGGCGCGCGCTCCCGCCGCTGCCGCGTGCCCTCGTCCAGCAGCGATATGGCGAGCGCGCGGCGACGTTCGACAAAACCACCGCGCCGGCGATCGGCCTCGGCGCGCCACTGGCTGCGCGGATTGCGCACGTCGGCGATCAGCTGGAAGGCGAGCGTGTTCACGACCTCGGCTTCCCCGTGCGCAGTGGCGGCGCGGTAGAGGAAGACGCCGGCGATCACCTGTGCCACCAGCAGCGCCAGCGCCACGGCGAGCAGCATCTGCCCTTGCAGCGAGCGGGGGAAGATACGCAGGCTGGCGTGCATCGCGGTCAGGCCACAGCGCCCGTTCGCGCGACGTCGCAGGCGAGGCGGTAGCCGCCGCCCCAGACCGTCTGGATCAGGCGCGGATCGCGCGAATCCACCTCGATCTTGCGTCGCAGCCGGCTGACCTGGTTGTCCACCGCGCGGTCGAACAGGTGCGCCTCGCGGCCCTGCACCATGTCGAGCAGGCGATCACGGTCCAGCACCTGCTTGGGGTGGTCGAGAAAGGCGGTGAGCAGGCGGAATTCGGCAGACGAGATCGGCACCACCGTTCCCTCGGGATCGGTCAGCCGCCGCTTCAGCGGATCGAGCTTCCAGCCGTCGAACTCGTAGTCCGCGTCGTCCTCTCGCGTGGCCCCAGCTCCGCCCTTGGCGGCGCGGCGCAGGACCGACCGGATGCGGGCGACGAGTTCGCGCGGCTCGAACGGTTTGACCACGTAGTCGTCGGCGCCGATTTCCAGCCCCACGATGCGATCGGTCGCCTCGCCCTTCGCGGTGAGGAAGATGACCGGCAGATCGCGCGTTTCGACCAGGTGGCGGCACAACGACAGCCCGCCTTCGCCCGGCATCATGATGTCGAGCAGCACCAGGTCGGGCGTGTGGTCCTGCAGGGCGCTGCGGGCCTTGGAGGCATCCTCCGCCTGCTGCACGACGAACCCCTGGCGCGAGAGATACTCGGCCAGGGGCTGTCGGAGGCTGGCTTCGTCATCGACGAGCAGCAACTTGACGGGGGCTTCCGTCATTTATTGCGCAGGACGCTGACCGCGCCTGTTCTCGGCCCGGTCCTGGCGGCGTTCCTGCCACTGCGAACGGCGCTCGGCAGCGGTCACGGTGCCGTTGTCGTCGGCGTCGGCAGCATCGAAGCGGGCGAGCGCGGCGGCGGTGAACTGAGCAGCGGTAAGCTCGGCATCGGCTGAGCGTGTCCCGCGCATACCCATGCCGGCCATGCCGCGATGGCCGCGGCGCATCATGCGCTGGCCGTTTTCGCCGCGCTCGCTGCGCATCTGGGTGCGGTGCGCCTGCATTTCCTCAAAACTCAGCAGCCCGTCGCCATTGGCATCCTGGGCGGCGAACATCGTGCGGGCGCGCGCCTCGCGGTCGGCGGCGTTGAGCACGCCATCGGAATTGGCATCCATGCGGGCAAAGGTGGCGGTGGCGCGCGTTTCTGCGGCGGCACGGGTGACATCGGCAGTGCGGTCGGCCCGCGCGGGGCGGTCCTGTGCCACGGCGGCACCGCCGATGGCGAGCGAGGCGGCGGCGATGGCAAAGGTGATGGTTCTGGTCATGGCGAAGTCTCCGAATGTGAAACGTTGGAGCAACGGGGCGCCTTCATGGGGGGGGAGGGAGGGAGAGACGACCCCGTTGCTCTCACCATCCGGTCTAGCGATGCCTTGTCGCAGGACTTTGCCGGTTTCCGGGCAAATTGTCACATATTGTCGCCGTGGCCGCCGCCTATTCATCGGCACGCAAGACGATCGGCGGGCGGCGCCAGCGCCCGCACCCATCGCAATTCTTACAGCGGTGCGCAGGACGCCTCCAGCCAGGCAAGGTCGTCGCCGTCAAGCTGCGGGGCAAGCACGTCGCGTACCTTGGCATGGTAGGTGTTCCACCAGGCGATCTCGGCATCCGACAGCAAATTCACATCCACCAGCGTCCGGTCGATCGGCACGAAGGTCAGCGTCTCGAAGCCGAGCCAGTCACCCTCCTGCCCGTCGATCTGGCGTTCCTCGACCAGCACCAGGTTCTCGATGCGGATGCCGTACTCGCCGGTCTTGTAGTAGCCCGGCTCGTTGGACAGGATCATGCCCGCCAAGAGCGGCTGATCGGTGCCCGCCTGCGCCCCGCGGCCCTTGGCGATGCGCTGCGGGCCTTCGTGCACGGCAAGGAAGCTGCCGACGCCGTGCCCGGTGCCGTGGGCGTAATCGAGTCCCGCCATCCACAGGAACTGCCGCGCCAGCGTGTCGAGCGCGCTGCCCGGCGTGCCGGTGGGAAAGACCTGGCGGTCGAGCGCAATGTGGCCCTTCAGCACGCGGGTGAAACGGTCCTTCACCTCGGCGGGTGGAGCATCGGGGCCGACCCAGACGGTGCGGGTGATGTCCGTGGTGCCGTCCTGATACTGCCCGCCCGAGTCGACCAGGTAGACGCTGTTCGGCTCCAGCGGCAGGCAGGTCTCCTCGCTCACCCGGTAATGGCAGATCGCCCCGTTGGAGCCCGCGCCGCTGATGGTATCGAACGACAGGTCGAGCAGTTCGCCCGTGCCCTTGCGAAATTCGTGCAGTTTGGCGGCGACGGACAGCTCGTCCAGCGTGCCCTTGGGCGCTTCGCCCGCCAGCCAGTGGAGGAAGCGGGCCACGGCGGCCCCGTCACGCGCCTGGGCGGTGCGATGGCCGCGCTGTTCGGCCGCGTTCTTGATCGCCTTGGGCAGCACGGCGGGATCGGTCTCGCTCACGATCTCGGCCCCGACCTCGTCCAGCCGGTCAAAGATCGCATAGACGCTGCGTTCCGGATCGGCGGCGATGCGTTTTCCGGCGAGATCCGCAAAGGCGGCGGAGAAGTCCTCTCGCGCGCGGATGCGGACGGCGTTGCCCAGCTTGGCGGCGACCTCGTCGGTCACCTTTTCGGGGGCGATGAACCAGTCGGCAGTGCCGTCGGCCTGCACCACGAGGTAGCTCAAGGCGACCGGCGTGTGATCGACATCCTTGCCGCGCACGTTCAGCACCCAGGCGACCGAATCGAGCGCGCTGATGACGACGGCATCCAGCTTCTCGGCCTTGAGCCAGTCGGCGATCTGGCCGCGCTTGTCGGCGCTGGAGCGACCGGCGTGCTCGTCCGCCTGCATGAAGGCGGGGGCGGCGCTGGGCTCGGGCCGGTCGGTCCACACCGCGTCGATCGGGTTGCTGTCGACCGCGACGAGCTGCATGCCCGCCTTCTTCAGCCGCGCCTCCATCGCGCGCGCCCAGCCGCGCGTGTGCAGCCACGGGTCAAAGCCGATGCGCGCCCCTTCGCGCGCGTTCGCGGCGATCCAGTCGTCCATCGCATCGGCGGGGACGGACTTGTATTCGAACAGGTTGCCATCGACCTGGTCGCGCACTTGGATGGTATAGCGCCCGTCGACGAACATCGCCGCGCCGAGGCCCTGCTTCTGCTCGCGCAAAACGACCGCGCTGCCCGCCGATCCGGCGAAACCGGTCAGCCATGCCAGCCGCTGGGCATAAGCACCGACGTATTCGGACAGGTGCTCGTCGCTGATCGGCACCACGAACCCGTCGAGTTCGCGGCGGGCGAGCTCCTCCCTGAGAGCGGAAACACGGGCTTCATGGGTCTGCATCAGCATGTCTTGCGGTCCTTCCTTTCCCCCTACATAGGCCCCTTCGATGACTCATGCCACCCAAGCGCAAGCTCTCCCGCCCGTAGCTGCCAAACGCCCCGTCGCATCGACGCATCACGGCATCACGATCACCGATGACTACGCCTGGCTGCGCGATCCCGGCTATCCGGAGGTGACCGACGCGCAGGTGCTCGCCCACGTCGAGGCGGAGAACGCCTATTTCGAGGCGCAGATGGCACCGCACCAGCCGCTGGTGGACCGGCTGTTTGCCGAGATGCGCGCCCGCATCAAGGAAGACGACGCCACCGTGCCCTACAAGGATGGTGCGTGGGAATACTGGTCGGAGTTCGAGCAGGGGGGGCAATACCGCAAGGTCTATCGCCGCCGGCTCGATGCGAATGGCCTGGCCAGCGGGGAGCGCCAGCTGATCCTCGACGGGCCGGCGCTTGCCGAGGGGCACGACTATTTCAGCCTGGGCGATATGTCCGTCAGCGAGAGCGGACGTTTGCTGGCCTATTCGCTCGATACCACCGGGGGCGAGTATTACGACGTGCGCGTGGTCGATCTCGAGACCGGCGAATACCTTCCCGACACCATCGAACGCACCAACAGCGCGCTGATCTGGGCGGCGGGCGATACCATGCTCGTCTATGGCCGCGCCAATGACCAGTGGCGCGTGGATCGCGTGCTCGTCCACCGCCTTGGCACCCAGGCAAGCGAGGACGTGGAGATCTACCACGAGCCGCAGCTGGGCTTCACCGCATCGCCGGGCATGTCGTCCAACCGCGAGTGGCTGATCCTGTCGGCCGGCGACAACGAGACGAGCGAGGTGCGCCTGCTGCCCATCGGCGACCCACTGGGCGAACCGCTGATGGTTCGCCCGCGCGAAAAGGGCGTGGAATACGATGTCGATCTGAACGGCGAGACGATCTACGTCCTCGCCAACGATACCCACGTCAACTTCCGCCTCGCCACCGCGCCGCTGGCCGCGCCGGGCGAGTGGACCACGCTGATCGCGGGGTCGGACGAATTCTACATCACCGGGTTCGACCTGTTCGAAGGCTTCTACGTCGTCGACGGGCGGCTGGCGGGCCTCGACCGGATCGAGGTGCGCTATTACGACGATCCGGCGCGGATCGAGACCATTGAATTCCCCGAAGCGAGCTTCACTGCCGGGCTGGGCAGCAATGCCGAATGGGCGACCGATACGCTGCGGCTCGGCTACCAGAGCATGATCACGCCCGACACGGTCTACGACTACGACGTTGCCAGCCGCCGGCTGACGGTGCGCAAGGTGCAGGAGATCCCCAGCGGGTTCGACCCCTCCCTCTACGCAGTCGACCGGGTGGAGATCGCGGCACGCGACGGGGCAAAGGTGCCGGTCAGCGTGGTCTATCGCAAGGATCGCAGCATCAATGACGGGGATGGGCCCGGCCCGCTGCATCTCTACGCTTACGGCGCCTATGGTTATGCCGTGCCGCCGGGCTTTTCCACCTCGCGCCTCAGCCTGGTGGACCGCGAGTTCGCCTATGCCATCGCCCACATTCGCGGCGGCGACGACCTGGGCCGCGAGTGGTATCTGGGCGGCAAGCTGGCGGCGCGAACCAACACCTTCAACGATTTCGTCGACGTGGCCCGCGGGCTGATCGACATGGGCTATACGCAGGCGGGCCGCATTTCGGCGAGTGGCGGCTCGGCGGGCGGCGAATTGATGGGGGCGGCGGTCAACCAGGCGCCCGAGCTGTGGGGCGCGATCGTGGCCCACGTGCCCTTCGTGGACGTGCTCAACACGATGCTCGACGAGAGCCTGCCGCTGACGCCGGGCGAATGGCCCGAATGGGGCAACCCGCTGGAGGACAAGGCTGCCTTCGAGCACATCGCCAGCTACAGCCCTTACGACAACGTGCGCGCGCAAGGCTATCCGCCGATGCTGGTGACCGCCGGCCTCAACGATCCGCGCGTTACCTACTGGGAGCCGGCCAAGTGGGTCGCCCGCCTGCGCGAACTGAAAACCGACGACAACGTGCTGCTGCTGAAGACCAACATGGGCGCGGGCCACGGCGGCAAGTCGGGCCGCTGGGAGGGCCTGCGCGAAACCGCCGAGGAGGTCGCCTTCGTGCTCTGGCAATTGGGGGTGGAGGCATGAGCAACGCGTTCTCGCAAGACTTCGTCGCCGGGCCGGAGCACATCGACGCCAACGGCCATGTCAACAACGCGGTCTGGGTGCGCTGGATGGAGGACCTGGCCACGGCGCACTGGAACGCCACGGCGCGGCCCGAGGACGTGGCAAGCTACGCCTGGGTCGTGACCCGGCACGAAATCGACTACCGCGGCAACGTGGGCGAGGGCGAGACGGTGACTGCCACCACCGAGATCCTGCAGGGCCCGCGAGGAGCACGGTTCGACCGCCATTTCTCCTTTGTCGACGCAGCGGGCCGCGAACTGGTGCGCGCGGTGACGACCTGGGCCATGGTGGACAAGGCCAGCGGCAAATTGCTGCGCGTGCCGAGCGAGGTTGCCGCCCCGTTCATGCCCGCAGGTGGCTGGATGCCCGCTTGACGCTATGCCGCCGCGCGTCGTTCCGTTTGGCGGCGCGGATGGAACACCTTGAGCCGTTCCGTCATCGTCCGGTCGCGGCCCGCCGCCTTCGCTTCGTAAAGCAGGCGATCGGCCCGGTTGTAGAGCGTCTCGAACCCGGTGTCGGCCAGCGCGCCGTGCGGCACCTCGACGATGCCCATGCTGGCGGTGACGGGCGTGTCCACCAGCCCGCTGGCAGCAATGCGCGTGGTGATGGCGCGGCGCTTGTTCTCCGCTCGCGCGAAGGTATCGGACCCGCGCAGCAGCAGCACGAATTCCTCCCCGCCCATGCGAAACGCCAGCGTGTCCCCGTGCGGCGGGGTAATGGCCTGCGCGGCGCACTTCAGAACCTCGTCGCCGCCGGCATGACCATAGCGATCGTTGACGCGCTTGAAGTGGTCGAGATCGAGCACAGCCAGCGTGGTAAAGCCGTCGGCGCGCAGCGTTCCGAACCGGTCTTCCAAGGCGCGGCGGTTGAACAGGCCGGTCAGCTTGTCATGCTCGGCCAGGGTTTCGAATGCACGCGCCTTGGTCACCGCCCGGTCGCGTTCGCGGCGCACGGCCAGGAACCTGTCGGCGATCGCCAGCGCCACGATCGTCACTTCCACGCCCAGGGCCACGAACAGCGAGATGTCGGGTCCGCCCGCGCCGGGCAACAGGCCCATGCCGCGCAGCAGCCGCACCATGCTGGCCGCCACCACGGGAAACCAGGCAGCAGCCAGAAACCAGGCGGCGCGACTGCCACGCGGAATGGCGCTGAGGATGGCGGCAACATAGATGGGAATGACGGGCAGGAAGGCGATGAAGTAGAGGCGATTATCGAAGCTCTGGGTAAGCGGCAGCTGCAATCCGGCGAAGACCGGCACGATCATCGACCAGATCGCGGTTCGCTTCAGCAAGCGGCGCATGCGCCCGCTCAGCGCATCGGGTTCCAGGAAGGCGTGGACGAACAAGCCGGCAAGCCCCACGCCAAGCGCGTAGGATACAGGGCCGATACGGGCCAGCCAGTTGACCGGTATCTCGACAAAGGCGCAGGCTACTCCGCCGCTGCCCAGCAGATAACCGATCATCGCCACGGTCATGCCCGCGTGCAGCAGCACGAACCGCTCGCGCAGCACCAGGTAGAACATGGCATCGAACAGCAGGGGCATCACCAGCATCCCGGTGATGAGCGCCAGCAGGACCATGCCTCGTCGGATGGAAGGATCCTTGCCATCGCTGCCCAGCAGGCGCGCCTCGGATGCGATGGTCACGTTGTGGGGGCGCTCTATGGCGATCAGCCAGGTGTCGGCCGCCGCTCCGCCGGACGGAAGAGGCAGGCTGAAGCCGGCGCCCGCCGGAATGGGATCGACCTCGCCAGGCAGGAAACGGGCCTGGGCCACGACGTTGCCATCCGCAAGGGCGTAGGCGCCGATGCGTTCGAACACGGAAGTACCACCTATGAAATAGCGTGGGGGTTCCCCTTGCGCGGAGGTATCGTAGCGCAGCCAGGTAATGGCGTGCCCGTCCTCCCAGTCGTCGTTGTCGCAACGCCAGTCGAGACTGGCCAGGGCTGCATCAGGCGCGAGCGGTCCTTGCGAATAGGCATGGCACGCCGCCGCCCGGTCTGCGGGCGCGGGGGCGCCGCTTGCCAAGGCAAGAAGCGCCGTCGCCGCCACCAGGGCGAGAAAAAGGTAAAGCCGAGCCCCCACGTCGCAGCAGGCTAAGGCAATAACCCTTCAAGCTGGTTAAACTTTGAAGGTATCAGCGGCAGATCAGGCGATCGCCTCTGCCACGTCGAGCCAGTCGTAGCCCAGTTCCTCGGCCACGGCGGGGTAGGTCACCCGCCCGGCGTGGACGTTCAGCCCCTGCGCCAGGTGCGCATCGGCGCGCATGGCTTCCTTCCAGCCCATGTCGGCGATCCGCAGGGCGTGCGGCAGCGTTACGTTGTTGAGGGCATAGGTGCTGGTGCGGCTGACCGCGCCGGGCATGTTGGCGACGCAGTAATGCACGATGTCGTCGATCACGTAGGTCGGATCGTCGTGGGTGGTGGCGCGGCTCGTCTCGAAGCAGCCGCCCTGGTCGATCGCGACGTCCACCAGCACGGCGCCTGGCTTCATGGTCTTGAGCATGGCGCGGCTGACCAGCTTGGGCGCGGCGGCGCCGGGCACCAGCACTGCGCCTACGACCATGTCCGCCTCGGCCACGGCTTCCTCGATGTTCGCGCGGCTGGCAAAGCGGGTGGAGGCGCGCGCCTCGAAATGCGTGCCGACCTTTTCCAGCACTTCGGGGTTCAGGTCCATGATGACGGTGTCCGCGCCCAGCCCCGCGCTCATCTGCGCGGCGTTGAAGCCGACGACGCCGCCACCGATAATGACGACCTTGCCCGGCATCACGCCCGGAACGCCGCCCAGCAGCACGCCGCGCCCGCCGTGCGCCTTTTCCAGCGCGCTGGCGCCGGCCTGGATGCTCATGCGCCCGGCCACCTGGCTCATCGGCTTGAGCAGCGGCAGGCCGCCGTGGGGGCTGGTGACGGTTTCGTAGGCGATAGCGGTCGCGCCGGACGCCACGAGACCCTTCGTCTGTTCCGGATCGGGCGCGAGGTGGAGATAGGTATAAAGCACCTGGCCTTCGCGTAGACGGGCGATCTCCTCGGGCTGGGGTTCCTTGACCTTGACGATCATCTCGCCCTTCTCAAAAACCTCGTCCGCCGTGGGAACGACCGTCGCGCCGCGATCGGTGTAGTGGGAATCGAACGCGCCGATGCCGCCGCCGGCGCCCGTTTCGATGAAGACCTCGTGCCCGTGCGCCACCAGTTCGCCCGCGCTTTCCGGGGTCAGGCCGACGCGATATTCGCGGTTCTTGATTTCCTTGGGGCAGCCGATGCGCATGGGACGTTCTCTCCGGTGAGGTGTGCCGGTTCGTTACCGGCGAAACCTTTTGCCTGCAATCCCAATCCCCTCGCTCCCCGGCGGCACCGGGACTTGCAGGATCGTGCGGTCTTGCTAGCCTTCGCGACAGGAGGAAGGCGCCATGCTGACGATTGCGTTTCTGGTGGGAATGCTGGGGCAGGACGCTGGCCTTTCTGGCCGATCTGCCGCCGCGCCCTTTGCCGCGCGCTGCGAGGCGCTGGCGGACAGCGCCGCCGCCATGCCGGGAACCGCCATCGCCAATGCCCGGCTGGTCGACGCAACCGCCGATCTGCCCCGGCATTGCCTGGTCGAAGGAGTAATCGATCCGCGCACCGGGGTGGGCGGCGCGACCTATGGCATCCGCTTCGAACTGCGCCTGCCCGAAGCGTGGAACGGGCGCTACCTGTTGCAGGGCGGGGGCGGGCTGAACGGCGTCGTGCGCCCTGCCACCGGGCCGGTGGCGGCGGGATCGCTGCCGGCGCTGGCCCGCGGGTTCGCGGTCGCGAGCCACGACAGCGGGCACCGGGGCGAGGTTTTCGACGCCAGCTTCTACGCCGACCAGCGCGCCGCGCTCGATTTCGCCGAAGCCGCCGTGCGCACGGTGACGCTGGCCACGCGCGCGCTGACCGGCAGCTTTTACGGCGCTGCCCCGCATCATTCCTACATGACCGGATGCTCCACCGGCGGGCGCGAGGGGATGCTGGCGAGCCAGCGCTATCCCGAACTGTTCGACGGTATCGCCATCGGAGCGCCAGCCATGCGGCCGGGCCACTCCAACCTCGCCATCGAGCACGCCCAGGTGTTGCTCAACGCCACCCAGCCGGCCGGCGTGACCGAGGCGGCGCGGTTCTCTTCCGGCGAGATCGCGGCGATCGATGCCGAGCTGACCCGCCAGTGCGATGGCGCGGACGGGCGCGTGGACGGCATGATCATGAACGTCGCCGCCTGCCGCGCCTTCGATCCCGCGCCGCTGGCCTGTTCCGCCGGCCAGAGCGGACAATGCCTCGCCCCCGACCGGGTGGAGGTGCTGCAGACGATGTTCGCCGGGCAGGACTATTACGTCTCCATCCCGTGGGATACCGGCATCACCTGGATAGGTCCGGGCCTGCCGGGCTATCTCCCCGCCGGGCAGCCCAGCCCGTTCGGCCCGGCCAATGCCAGCCGCGCGATCGATATTTCCGCACGCCTGCACGATCTGCAATGGGATGCGGTCGGGCGACTGACCGACACCGCCTACTGGACGAACCTGTCCACCTATCTGGGCCGCGGCGGAAAGCTGATCTATTTCCACGGCGTCTCCGATCCGTGGTTCAGCGCATTCGATACGCTCGGCTATTTCGACCGCGCCCGCGCCGCCAATGGCGAAGCGAACTGGGATGCCGCTGCCCGGTTCTACATGGTGCCGGGGATGGGCCACTGTCAGGGCGGCGATGCCTACGACAGCTTCGACCTGCTCGGCCCGCTGGTCGCATGGACGGAAGGCGGCGCGCCGCCGGGCGCCGTGCCGGCAAGCGGGCGACCGGGACATGAAGGCGAGACCATGCCGCTGTGCCCCTATCCCGCCTATGCGCACCACGATCGCGAGGGCCTGGCCTGCCGCGCCCCGTAACCCTGGGAGCAACCGCACCGGCGGACCCGGTGCCTGCCGTATCCGGCTATTGCAGCGCCTCGATCTCGCGGATCATCCTGACGCCCTGTTCGACATGGATCTTGAGCTTGGCCAGCGCATTGCCGCCCGCCACGCCGAGCATTTTCATTTCCTGCGCGCGTTCGCGCCTGGACATTCCTGCGTCCATTTCGGCCAGCATCGTCAGGGTGACGTGCGTGGCGTCGCCCTCGGCGCTCATGTCATAGCGTTCGGTGGACTTCACCAGGCGACCGACCTTGGGCTCGATCGTGCATTCGTAGGTGTAGGCCTCTTCCGGCAACGCCTCCAGCACCCTGACGGGGAAGACGAGGTCGGGCGCCATGTCGAGCGTCATCACGAAACTGTCCGGACCGGTCCGCGCGACCGAGCCGACTTCCTTTTTCCAGCACCGCTCGTCGCCGAAATCGACGGTGCGGTAAAGCAGTTCGGGATGGCAATCGATGATGGTGGAATGGCTGACGATGATCGGGCCATCCGGCACTGGCTGCCTGTTCCTGAACAGTCCGAACATTGCGTTCCCCCTCCTCGATCGCGGCCTGACCGCGCCACCCTAGCGTCGAGGGGTTAAAGTTTCTCGCCCGCCTCGATCATCTTGGCGCGCAGACCCTTCTGGTTGATGTTCTGGATCTCGATGCCGGGGTGGGCATTGACCTCGATCACCATCGGCCCGTCGTTCTCGTCCAGGATGATGTCGCACCCCAGGTAGCCAAGCCCGATGGCGGCGCTGCACTTGCTGGAAATGTCGAGCACCACGTCCCAGTCGGGCACCTTGAACCACAACAGCCTGAACCCGGTGTCGGGGTAATGGGCTTGCCGACGCGGAGAGATTGGTTGGTTCCGTTTCAAACGGCCAGCAGTATGCCGAGACTTATACGATGATATATTTTCGGTAACCATCGCGCAGGCCCGCCGGCCCGGCAGCGGTGATTGCGCGCCCGTCAGCCCTTGCCGCGCGTCTTGGTGCCGCCGGCCCTTGCATTGGCGACGATGAAATCGATGATCATGCCGGCCACGTCCTTGCCGCTCGCCGCCTCGATGCCTTCGAGGCCGGGGGAGGAGTTGACCTCCATGATCACCGGGCCGTGGTTGGACCGCAGCATGTCCACGCCGCACACGTTCAGCCCCATGCGCTTGGCGGCGCTGACGGCGGTGGCGCGTTCGGCGGGCGTGATCTTGGCGAGCTGGGCGCTGCCGCCGCGGTGCAGGTTGCTGCGAAAATCGTCTGCCGCGCCGGTGCGCTTCATCGCCGCCACCACCTTGCCGCCGATCACCAGCGCGCGGATGTCGGTGCCGCCGGCTTCCTTGATGAATTCCTGCACCAGGATGTTCACGTTGGCGCCGCGAAACGCCTCGATCACGGATTTCGCGCTGCTCATCGAATCGGCCAGCACCACGCCGATGCCCTGCGTGCCCTCCAGCAGCTTGATGACGACCGGCGGGCCGTTCACCGCCTTGATGATCGCCTCGGCCTCCTTGGGATCGTTGGCATAGGCGGTCAGCGGCAGGCCGAGGCCGTGCTTGGCGAAGATCTGCATGGAGCGCAGCTTGTCGCGGCTGCGGCCGATGGCGACGCTCTCGTTCAGCGACCAGACGTTCTGCATCTCGAACTGGCGCAGCACGGCGAGGCCGTATTGCGTGATCGATGCACCGATGCGCGGGATGACCGCGTCGTATCCCGTTACCGGCTCCCCGTGATAGATGATCGTGGGCCGGTGGCTGGCGATGTTCACCGTGCAGCGGGTGGTGTTGAGAATGTCGAGCGTGTGCCCCCGCGCCTCCGCCGCCTCTACCAGGCGCCGGTGCGAATAGAGCTTCGCGTTGCGCGCAAGCATGGCTATTTTCATGGGGCGATTTTCATGGGGCGAACCTCTGCCGGTCGGGCCTTTATGTGGGGATGCAACGCGCGCGACTCAGGGCTTGTGCCCCGCGACCCGCGTTAGCCCGCGCGTTTGCAACCACGAGTGGCCGCTGTCCACCACGAACCTGCGGCGCAGCGAACTGCGCCCGATCAGCATGGGAAATTTCATGTCGCTGCGATCTGCCAGGCTGATTTCGGCGCGAAAGGTGAGGGCGCCGATCGTGAGCGGCGTCTTGATGATCATGCGCCGCTGCGTCTCGCCGTTGGAACTGGTGATGCCGCGAATGTCGATATGCACCGCCTCGCAGATCTGCCGCACATGGCTCTGCCCGTAATCGACCGCGAAGCGCACGAAACGTTCGCCGTCGCGGGTGAATTCGTTGAGGATGGTGGCGTGCAGCGAGCTGGTGCGCGCCCCGCTGTCGATCTTGGCCGGCACGCCGCGCAGGCCAAGCTCGGGCAAGTCCACCCGCTCCCGCCAGCCGACGATGCGCATCTCGCGCGGTTTTTTGCCGGTGCCCTCCATTGCGGGCGTTAGAGCAAATCGGGCGCGGAGGGGCTAGGGGGGATTACAGTCAGCTACCGCTCAATCGCGGAACGTCGGCGATTGGGGTGGAAAGCGGTCTCGATATAGAACTCGCTTACTTGGCGAAGCGAACGCTCTGGTTCTACTCCGCTTCGAGTTCGCGCAAACTGCGGCCTTGTGTCTCGCGCCCAGCCCAAGCAAGCATTCCTGCCGAAGCTGCTGTAGGCAGCAGCAGCGCCAGTGCCGCCCCAACTAGCGTTGGCGCAAATCCCGCCAAGGCAGCAACTTGCACTGCTACCCCGCCGAACTTGCTGCTCCCCGCCACCAGTCCGGTCGCCCGGCCGCGCGTGCCGAGCGGGTAGTTCTCAGCTGTGTAGGGCAACAGCACAGCTATCGTTCCGTTCGTGCCTACGATCAGGATAGTGATGACCGATACCAGCATCGGCTCCCAGCTCAACACCTCGGCTGGCAGCAACGCTCCGAGCAAGCCCACGAGAGTCAGGCTCACGGTGCCGACCAGCGTCCACTTGCTGCTATGCCGTGCATAGAAGAATGCTGCGAGCAGAATGGTCGGGAAGGCCAAAAGCGAGGACTTGGCAAGAATGCCGCTGGCGATCTCGGCGCTGTAACCGCGCGCCTGCAGGTCCGACGGCAACCATAGAAGTAGGCCGAAATTGACGAAGCTCCAACAAAGGGCAGTTACAGTCAGTGCCACGGTGATTTGCCGATGGTCTGCGGGGGACGGCGCATCGGTGGGCGGCCGGACGGGCCGGGGCTTAGGCAGAAGACCAAACTTGCGCTGCATTTCCGTCAGTTCCACCGCCCTGCCCTGCTCTGCCAGAAAGCGCGGTGTTTCTGGAATGAACCGCGCCAGCGCGAGCAGCAACAGGCCGCTTGGGAAACCCTGCAACCAGAGCGCCCGCCATCCGAAGATCGGTTCCAGCACGTAAGCGGCGCCGCTGGCTGCAAGATAGCCGCCGACCAGTCCGGTTCCTCCTACCAAAACCAGCACCCAGCTGCGGTGCCGGGGCGGCATCACCTCGGCCAGCAGGGTATAGATCACCGGCAGCATACCACCCGCTGATATGCCCATTAGAAAGCACATCACCAGGTTCCATTCGAATTCCGGCATCGCGCCGCAGATCGCGGTAGAAACGAACAGAATCGTGGATAGCAGGATGGATACTCGACGACCGTAAATGTCCGCCAGCCAGCCCCATAGAAACGAGCCGATGGTTGTCCCGGTCAACGCGACGAGTGGCAGCAACGCTACCCGTGAACGGTCGATACCGTATTCCGTCGCTATCCCTGGCAGCACGAACCCAAGCGTGGCGGGCTTCATCACGTCTATGATGAGGCCAAGGGTCAACACCAGCAGCGTAGCAGCGTGCCAGCGGTTGAGTGGCGTCGAATCGGGGGCTTCGTAACTCGTTCCGGCGTGATCACCATGCGGGGCGCGCTTCTTCGGTAACGCACCGTAGCAAGCCAGCGGGGCACCGACGGCAATCAGCGCCATACCCGCCAGCATACCCATATCCATCGGCATCCCGGCGAGGTGGTTGCCAATCCCGTGCGCCATCGCCAGCATCGGCAAATGTAAAAGAACTCCCACGCTGATCGCAGCACAGCCCGCCCAGAAGTAAGGCGCGCGCTCGCCAACAATGGATGCTCTCGGCTCTGCCCTCTTTCTCATCAGCGGCGACTAAGGAAATCCCGGTTCAAGAGCAAGTTGGCGAACAGGCTTGAGAATGTCCGCAACGGGGCCGAAAGCAAACAAGTCCCCTACAACGGATTCCCGTCCCGATCGCGGTAGATCTCCCGCCGCCCGACGTGGTTTGCCGGGCCGACGATGCCGTCTTCCTCCATGCGTTCGATCAGCTTGGCGGCGGTGTTGTAGCCGACGCCCAGCTGGCGTTGGAGCCATGAGCCGCTGGCCTTCTGGTTCTCGCATACGACCTGGATCGCCTGGTGGTACTTGCGTTCCTCGGGATTGTCGGAGGCGGTGAACTCGTCCTCGAAGCCGAAGGCGCCGCCGTCCTCGGGTTCCTCGGTGACGGAGGTGACGTAGGCGGGTTCGCCCTGCGCGCGCCAGTGGTCGGCCACGCGCTCGACCTCCTCGTCGCTCACGAACGGGCCGTGGACGCGTTTGAGCGCGCCGGTGTTGGGCTTGTAGAGCATGTCACCCTTGCCCAGCAGTTGCTCGGCGCCCTGTTCGCCCAGGATGGTGCGCGAATCGATGCGGCTGGTGACGTTGAAGCTGATGCGGGTGGGCAGGTTCGCCTTGATGACGCCGGTGATGACGTCCACGCTCGGGCGCTGGGTCGCCATGATGAGGTGGATGCCGGCCGCGCGGCTCTTCTGGCTGAGGCGCTGGATCAGCACCTCGATCTCCTTGCCGATGGTGACCATCAGGTCGGCCAGCTCGTCCACGATCAGCACGATCTGCGGCAGAACGGCGTAATCGAGTTCCTTTTCCTCCACCATGGCCTCGCCGGTGTCGGGATCGTAGCCGGTCTGCACCGTGCGTTTCAGCGGCTTGCCCTTGGCGGCGGCGGCGGAAACCCGCTCATTAAAGCCGGCAAGGTTCCTCGCGCCGATCTCGCTCATCATGCGATAGCGGCGCTCCATCTCCTCCACCGCCCATTTCAGGCTGCGGACCGACTTGTGCGGCTCGGTCACCACGGGGGCGAGCAGGTGGGGGATGTCGTCGTAGCTTTTCAGCTCCAGCACCTTGGGATCGATCAGGATCAGGCGGCACTCGGCCGGCGTGAAGCGGTAGAGCAGGCTGAGCAGGATTGTGTTCAGCCCGACCGACTTGCCCGATCCCGTGGTGCCCGCCACCAGCAGGTGCGGCATGGCGGCAAGGTCCGCCACGATGGGCGCGCCGCCGATGTCCTTGCCCAGGATAATCGGCAGCCCGCCCTTGTTCTCGGCAAAGGCTTCGGACGCGATCAGTTCGCGGAAGCTCACCATCTGGCGGTCGGCGTTGGGCAGTTCGATTCCCATCACCGTCTTGCCGGGGATGGAGGCGACGCGGGCGCTGATCGCGCTCATGTTGCGGGCGATGTCTTCGGCCAAGCCGATCACGCGGCTGGCCTTGATGCCCGGCGCGGGCTCCAGTTCGTACATGGTCACCACCGGGCCGGTGTTGACCGCGGTGATCTCCCCCTTGACGTTGAAATCGTCGAGCACGGTTTCCAGCAGCCGCGCGTTGCGTTCCAGCGCCAGCTTGTCGAGCGGCGGGGCGTTGTTCTTGGGCGCCTCGGCCAGCAGGTCGATGCTGGGCAGTTCGTACTGGGCGAACATGTCCTTTTGCGCAGCGGCGCTGGTGACCGGCTTGGCCGGACGCGCCGCGCTGGTGGCATCGGTGATGCGCGGGGCGCGGCGATCGGCGAGCGGGGTGACCTCGCCGTCCTCGTCCTCCCCCTCGGCATCCTCGGCGCGTTCCGCCCGGCGGCGCTCGCTGCGCTTGGCCTCGGCCTTGAAGGGGTTGGCGGGCGTGCCCAGGCTGCGCGGTTCCCGCAGCCAGCGCGGGGCGACCAGCAGGCTGGCCCAGTCGAGGGCGAAGACCTTGGCCGCCAGCATGGCCCCGGCGACGAGGCTGGCAACCCCGCCCGCCAGCATGGCCCAGAACCGGAACGCCTCGGGCAGCAGGCCGGCGGCCGCGCTGATGCCGCTTTCGCCAAGCAATCCGGCAAGGCCGCCGAAGCCTGCCGGCCAGCTGTGTTCGCGCGGGTCTGTCGCCAGCGCCAGCGCGGTCGCGATCAGCACCATCGCCAGCAACAGCACGCCCACGGTGCGCCACCACTTGCCGTCCCAGTGTTCCTCCGCCTCGGCATCGCGCCACAGCTTGCGGGCAAAGACGTAGGTCAGCGGCAGGAACAGCAGCGCTACCCAGCCAAAGGCCAGCAGGGCAAGATCGGCGGCATAGGCGCCGGCGCTGCCCATCCAGTTGCGCACGCTCGCCCCGGCGGCGGTGGAGAAGGACGGGTCGGTCTGGTGATAGCTGACCAGCGCCAGCGCCAGGAACAGCGTGAACGCGTACAGCAGCGTTGCGCCCGCAAGCTGCGCGGAGCGCGCGAGCGAGCGGCGGAAGGCGGCTTTCCAGTCCGCGACAGGTCTGGCGGCCCGGCTGGCCATGGTCATTTCCTCTGGTGATACGTCCCGGCGGGAGGAATCCCACAGCGGGACTAGCGGGTCAATGTCTAGGTGCGCGAGAGGCCATCGATCGCCGCCCAGCGCGGCCAGCCAAGGCGGCGCGCGCCGCCCCGCGTCATACCGCCAAGCGCGATGACCGGCATCGTCGCCCGGCTCGCCATCGTGCGGAAGCGCAGGGGGCCCAGAACTGCCGCGCCGGGGTGCGAGCGGGTGGGGAAGACGGGGGAGAGCATCACCGCATCGGCGCCCACGCGGTTCGCCTGGGCAAGCTCGCGCATGTCGTGCGCCGTTGCCACCGTCAGCAGGTCGCGGCGCCGCGGGGCGAGCGCGAGCGGAGCCCCATAGATGCCATCCGCCCCCCATTCGCGCGCGGTCAGGGCGCTGTCGGCAAGCACCACGAGATGGCCCTGCGCGCGAGCGATGCGGGCGAGGCGCTGGAACTCGTGATACCGCTGCGGGTCGGGCAGGTGATAGTGACGGTAGACAAGGGCGAGCGGCACCCTGGACGAGCGCAGCGTGAGCGCCAGCGCGTGCGCGTTGCGCTCGTCCGACAGCAGCCAGAGGTCGGGCAGGGGCTTCTCACGCGTCACGCCGCCGCTATAGCGCGGGCATGAGCGACAATGCCACTCAGAGACTCGCCACCGTGCACGAGGACATTGCCCGGGCCTGCAAGATTGCCCACCGTGAACCCGCCGAGGTGACACTGGTGGCCGTCAGCAAGACCCATCCGGCCGAGGCTATCGCTCCCCTGATCGACGCCGGCCAGCGCGTGTTCGGAGAGAACCGCGTGCAGGAAGCCGCGGACAAGTGGCCGGCCTTGCGCGAACGGCATGGCGACATCGCGCTCCATCTCGTCGGGCAGTTGCAATCGAACAAGGCGGAGGACGCGGTGCGCCTGTTCGACTGCATCCATTCGCTGGATCGCTCCAGCCTGGTCACCGCGCTCGCCCGCGCATCCGACAGGGCGGGGCGGCAGGTGCCGTGCTTCGTGCAGGTCGACGTCGGTGAGGAGGAGCAGAAGGGCGGCTGCGCGATTGCCGCGCTGCCCGCCTTGCTGGCCGAGGCGCGCGCGGCGGATATTCCGATCGCCGGGCTGATGTGCGTCCCCCCCTTCGGTATCGAGCCCGCACCCTATTTCGCGCTGCTGGCCAAGCTGGCCGACGATCACGGCCTGGCCGGGCGCAGCATGGGCATGAGCGGCGATTTTGCGACCGCCGTGATGCTGGGCGCCACCCATGTGCGGGTCGGCACCGCGCTGTTCGGCGGGCGCTGAGGCGGCAGGCTATTGACCTTGCCGCGCCGTGCGCGTTGACTGGGCCGCGACACTCTTCATTCCCTTCGAACGGATCGCCACCATGTTTCGCAACTTTACCATCTCCGCCGC
The DNA here is from genome assembly GCF_009827335.1 of Aurantiacibacter arachoides. Lineage (GTDB taxonomy): Bacteria > Pseudomonadota > Alphaproteobacteria > Sphingomonadales > Sphingomonadaceae > Alteraurantiacibacter > Alteraurantiacibacter arachoides. The sequence goes on from NZ_WTYH01000001.1 coordinate 60,721, forward strand.
CCTTTGCGCGGCGACCGCCGTGCCCGCGCTGGCGCAAACGGGCGATCCCTATGCCGCCTGCGCCGGCCTTGCCGACGATGCGCAGCGGCTGGCGTGTTTCGACACCACCTATTCGGCGCAACGGGTGGTCATCGCCGAGGCCGAGGCGCGCACGCAGGAGGAAATCGCCACCAATTTCGGCCGCCGCGACGCGGACGAGGCGTTCGAGCGTGACGACGTCAGCATCACGGCCGAGGTCGCCGAGGTGTTCTTCGACGGATCGAACCGTTCGGTCGTGCGGCTTGCCAATGGTCAGATCTGGCGCGAGGTCAGCGGGTCTTCCATGCGCGGCCGTCCGCGCGAGGGCATGGAAGCCACCATCTCGCGCCACTGGAGCGGTGTTTACGAAATGCGCTTCACCGGGCGCAGCGGTTACAAGCGGGTGGCCCGCATCGGCTGACTACCGCGTGCGCCAGGTTCCTCCAGGGCTTGTAAAATCCCGCATTAGGACAGGGTTAATCCGTCGATCATAGAAGGCCGGCCGTGGTCGGAAAGCCTGATTGTTTCAGCGGGTTGACGGGGTTGAGTGGGCTTAGATCAGGTATGAATTTCGATGAGCACGGCCAGCGCAGGGAAGGTCCCCGGGCAGAGGTGGACCTCGATTGCGAGATCCGCGTGGGTGCCCGTGCCTGGCGCAAGGCCAAGCTGACCGACCTGACGCCCGGTGGGTTCCAGGTAACCATCCTCGACATGCCGCCGCGCGGCACGCCCGTTTTCATCCGCATTCCCGGCCTGCAACTTCTCCATGCCGAGGTGCGCTGGACCCGGGTCGACACCGCGGGATGCGAATTCGACCAGCCGCTCGGCACCTATATCTACGAACACATTGTCGCCCGCGCGCAGGCCTGAACGCGGTGAGGCCGATCGCTATTCGGCAGCCTCGGCCACGCGTGGCTTGCCTGCCGCGATCGCTTCCAGCAGCGCGGCCTCTATCCGGCCGAGCCGTTCCTCCGAATGGATCTTCGTGCCGAGCAGGTCGGTGACGTAAAAGGTATCGACCGCGCGCTCGCCATACTGGGCGATGTGGGCCGAATTGATCAGCAGGCTTTGTTCGAACATCGCCCGGGTCAGCCGGTTGAGCAGCGCCGGGCGATCGGTGGCGTTGACCTCGATCACGGTGAAGCGATTCGACGCGCCGTTATCGAAGGTGACCCGCGCGGCGACGCTGAAATTCTCCGCCCGCATGGCTTTCAGCGGCCGTTTGGCAAGGCTGGGCACCATGTCGATGCGGTCCGCCAACGCGTCCTCGATGCTCTTGCGCAGACGCGCCAGCTGCGAGGCTTCGGAGAACGGTTTGCCCAGCGGATCCTGCACCAGGAAGTTGTCGACCGCCTTGCCCACGCGATTGGTGTGGATGCGTGCGTCGATCACGTTGCCGCCGGCCAGGTGGATGGCCCCGGCGATGCGGAAGAACAGGCCGGGGTGATCGTTGCCGATCACGGTCACCAGCGTGGCGCCGAATTCGGGCGAGAACTGCGCCTCTATCGACAGCGGCAGCTCGCCATCGCGCGCGGCGGCGTAGTGCGGCAGGTTGAGCGCGATCACGTCCTCGGGCTCGGCGATCCAGTAGGTATCGTCGAAGCGGTCGTCGAGATCGGCGACGAGATGGCCCTTGTCGCCCAGCAGGTCGGTCACGCGCGCCTTCTTGGCCGACACCCGCTCGGCCCGGCCGTGGGTCTTGTGCCCCAGCCGCAGCCGTTCCTGCGCCGCTTCGTAAAGGTCGGCCAGCAACTGGCGTTTCCAGCTGTTCCATACGCCCGGCCCGACGGCGCGGATGTCGACGATGGTCAGCACGGTCAGCAGCCGCAGCCGCTCCAGGCTCTGCACCTCGCCGACGAAATCGACGATGGTCTTGTGATCGGACAGGTCGCGCTTGAAGGCGGTGGCGCTCATCAACAGGTGATAGCGCACCAGCCAGGCGACGAGGTCGGTCTCCTCCTCGCTCATGCCCAGACGCGGGCACAGCCGCCGCGCCACATCGGCGCCCAGCACGGAATGGTCGCCGCCGCGCCCCTTGGCGATGTCGTGCAGCAGGGTGGCGACATACAGCACACGGCGATGGACCAGGCGTGGCATTATCCCCGAGGCAAGCGGATGATCGTCGGCCAGCGTCTGCCGCTCTATCTGCGACAGCAGGCCGATGGCGCGGATGGTGTGTTCGTCCACGGTGTAGTGGTGGTACATGTCCCACTGCATCTGGGCGTTGACCTTGCCGAAATCGGGCACGAAGCGGCCGAACACGCCCGCCTCGTTCATCCAGCGCAATACGGGTTCGGGGTCTCTCCTGCCCGCCAGCACGTCCAGGAACAGCGCGTTGGCACGCGGATCGCGCCGCACCTCTGCGGTGATCGTGGCCGCATCACGCCGCGCCATGCGCATCGTGCCCGGATGAATGTCCAGCCCCTCGCGCTCGGCCAGGGTGAATATCGCGATCAGCCGCACGGGATCCTGCTGGAACCAGTCGTCGGCAGGCGCGGCGATCTGGCCGCCGTGGACCACGAAGCCATCGATTTTCCTCGCCCGCCCCTTGCGCACCACGTCGAAGAAGCCCGCCACCACGCCGCGCGTCGCGGTTTCCTCTTCGAGGTGCGCGAGGAACACGCCGGTCAGGTGGCCGACGTGCTTGGCCTGCAGGAAATACATCTGCATGAACCGCTCCACCGCGCTCTTGCCCGGGCGATCGGCGTAGTTCATCCGCGCCGCGACCTCGCGCTGAAGGTCGAAGCTCAGCCGGTCCTCGCCGCGTTTGGCAAGCGTGTGCAGGTGCGCGCGGACCGCCAGCAGGAACCCCTCGGCGCGGCGGAAGCTGCGGTATTCGGAGTGCGTGAACAGGCCCTTTTCCACCAGTTCGGCGGCGCTCTGCACACGGTAAAGATACTTGCCGATCCAGTAGAGCGTCTGCAGGTCGCGCAAGCCGCCCTTGCCGTCCTTCACATTGGGTTCGACGACATAACGCGAATCGCCCATGCGGCGGTGGCGCGCGTTCCGTTCCTCCAGCTTTTCCTGCACGAAGGTGCTTTCGGAACCCGGCACCACCTCGGCGCGGTAACGGCGCCCGGCCTCTGCGTTGAGCGCCTGGTCCCCCCACAGGAAGCGCGCCTCCAGCAGCGCGGTGCGGATCGTCAGGTCTTCCTTCGCCATGCGCACCATCTCGTCGAGCGAGCGCGACGAGTGGCCGACCGTCAGGTTCAGATCCCACAGGTAGTAGAGGATCGCCTCGATCACCTGTTCGCACCAGGCGGTCGGCTTGCCCGGCGTGATGAAGGCCAAGTCGACGTCCGAATAGGGCGCCATCTCGCCGCGTCCGTAGCCACCGACGGCGACCAGCGCGATGCGCTCTCCGCTCGACCGGTTGGCGGCGGGATAGACGTGCAGGGTCACATGATCGTGGATCACCCGGATCAGCTGGTCGATGAGGAACGCCTGCCCATGCGCGTGCTCGTGCCCGGCGCCGGGGCGCTTCAGCAGCCGGCCCTGCAACTCGGCGCGCCCGTCCGCCAGCGCGGCGCGCAGCAACGCGACCACGGCCGGCCGGCCCTTGGCCGCGCCCTTTTCCGCCACCACGGCGTCGATTGCCGCGGCAAGCGCGCGGCGATCGACGATCTTGCGCTGATTGGGAACCTTGGGAAGCGTCATCGCCACTGGAAATAGGCGTGGCCGCGCGCTTTGGCAAAGCCTCGCCTCTTTCAACCACCGACGCCCTGTGCCAAGGCTCCGGGCCCACGGGCCGCGCGGCGGCTGCAAGCAACGAGGCGCTTCACCCATGCTCGACCTGCTAGCTCTGGCCACCGCTACGGCGAGCGAGCCGATCTACTGGCGCGACCTCGGCTTCACGCCGGGTATCGAGCTCGGCTTCTTCACCCTGCGATACTACTCGCTGGCCTACCTGATCGGGCTGATCTTCGCCTACTGGCACACCAGCCGCATGATCAAGTCGCCCGGCGCGCCGATGGCGCAGGTCCACGTCGACGACCTGTTCTTCTACTGCATGCTGGGCGTGATCCTCGGCGGACGGCTGGGTTACCTGATGTTCTACGAGCCGAGCCTGTGGACCGACTTTTCCGGCGACGGCTTCGTCACCTGGCGCGCGCTCAGGCTGTGGGACGGCGGCATGAGCTTCCACGGCGGACTGCTCGGCGTGGTGGTGGCCATCGCCTACGTCTGCTGGCGCAACAAGCTGCCGTTCCTGCGCGTGGCCGACTACATCAGCGTCAGCGTGGGCATGGGGATGCTGCTCGGCCGGCTGGCGAACTTCGTCAATGGCGAGTTGTGGGGCCGCCCTGCCGGGCCGGACGCACCGCTGGCGATGATCTTCCCCGGCGACCCGCTGGGCTTGGCCCGCCATCCCAGCCAGCTCTACCAGGCCGTGGGCGAGGGGCTGATCGTGCTGGTCGTGATGCTCAGCCTGTTCTGGCTTACCCGCGCACGTTTCCGCACCGGGTTGCTGGTGGGCGTGTTCACCGTGCTCATCAGCCTGGCGCGCTTCGTGGTCGAATTCTTCCGCAACCCGGACCAGCAGCTGACCTGGGTGGTGGAGGATACCGGCCTCAGCATGGGCCAGTGGCTGACCATCCCGCTGATCGTCCTGGGCCTTGTCGTGGTCGTCTGGGCGCTGCGCCGCCCGGCCATCGCCAGCGGCGCGCCGGTGGCCGCCACCGCCACGGGGGCCGGACCGGCTTGAGCGCATTCGACGAGGCGCGCGATCTGGCCGACGTGTTCCGGCGGTTGATCGGCTCGACCGGGCCGATCAGCCTGATGCACTACATGGGCGAGAGCAACGCCCGCTACTACGCCAGGCGCGATCCGCTGGGCAGCGCCGGCGATTTCGTCACCGCGCCCGAGATCAGCCAGATGTTCGGCGAACTGATCGGCCTGTGGCTGGCCGACATGTGGATCCGCGCCGGGCGCACGGAACCGGTGCACTACGTCGAGCTCGGCCCCGGCAGGGGGACGCTGGCACGCGACGCCCGGCGCGCCATGCGGCGCTACGGGCTGGAGCCAAGGATGCACCTCGTCGAGGGGAGCACGCGCCTGCGCGACGCGCAGCTGGAACAGGTGCCCGACGCCATCCACCATCACGACCTTTCGCGGGTGCCGATGGAAGGGCCGGTGCTGCTCGTCGCCAACGAGTTTCTCGATGCCCTGGCCGTGCGCCAACTGGTCAAGACCGACGCCGGCTGGCGCGAGGTGATGGTCGGCTGCGACGCGGCGGGCCGGTTCATCGAGGTGCCGGGACGCCAGCCGATGGATTCCGCCGTGCCCGAGGCGCGCCGCGATGCACCCGCTGGCACGATCATCGAAACATCGCCCGCCGCCGCCTCCACCTTGTTCGAGGTCGCCGGGCGGCTGGCCAACCAGGGCGGCGCCGCGTTGATCATCGATTACGGCTATACCGATGCCCGAAGCGGTTCGAGCGTCCAGGCCGTGCGCGCGCACGAGAAGCTGGGACTGTTCGATGCGCCGGGGGAAGCGGACCTTTCCGCCCATGTCGACTTTGCGCAGATGGAACTGATCGCCGCCTCGCGGGGATGCCGCGTGCTGGGCACGGTGACGCAAGGCGAGTGGCTGGAAACGCTCGGCATCGCCAATCGCGCCGACGCGCTGGCCGCGTTTGCCCCGCAGCATCGCGATGCGCTGCACCGCGCCGTCCACCGCCTGACCGCTCCCGATGAAATGGGCCAGCTGTTCAAGGTGATGGGCCTTGCCGGACCGGACTGGCCCGACGGGGTGGGTTTCTAGAGGGGGGGGGTAGGCTTCCAGGGTAACTGCCCGAGCAACCAGCGCGCGGCCTCTTCCGGCGATCGCTTGTCCGCCTCGCGGTCCACCATGTAGTTCGCCTCGCGCATCGTGCGCACGTCGATGGCGTCCACCAGCGGCGCCAGCACGGCGGCCAGCCGTTCATCGTCGGCAAGACCGGGGGCGAGCATCAGGATCGCGTCGTAGTTGGGCAGGGCGCCACGCGGATCGGCCAGCACCACCAGGTCGTCCGCCGCGATGCGCCCGTCGGAGGTGTAGGCGCTGATGACGTCGACATCCCCGGTGGCGAGCGCGGCATACATCAGCGTGGGCGCAAAGGTGCGTTGCTCGCCAAAGCGCAGACCATAGGCAGCCCGAACCGCCTGCCATTCGGGCCGCTCGAAAAACTCCGGGTCGCCGCCCACGGTCATGCCCGGTGCCCTTGCCGCAAGGTCGGCCACGCTGCCGATCCCGGCCGCGCGTGCCCGGTCCTGCCGCATGGCGAGGCCATAGGCGTTCTCGAACCCCAACCGGCCAAGCACGCGCGTGCCGCTCGTCTCCCGTTCCCAGCGCACCAGCTCGCCATACATCGCATCGCGGCCCGGATTGTCGGTGCGGCCCAGTTCGTTGGCCCAGATCGTGCCGGTATAATCCACCGCCACGTCGATTGCCCCGGTGGCGAGCGCATCGTGGATGACGGCCGATCCCAACCCTTCCCGGTAAGTCACGCGGTATCCGGCCTGCTCCAGCACGATGCCGATCGCGCGGGCGAGAATGTATTGTTCGGAAAAGGTCTTGGCACCGATCGCGATCGTCTCGCGTTCTTCCCCGCCGCGCCAGTTGACGGTGGAGAGCGCGGCGGCGGCAACGCCCGCCAGCGCGAGTGCCGCGCCCAGCAGCGCCAGCCGGAGACGGCGCAGGGCCAGGCCGCGCTCGATCAGCGCAAACAAGGCGTCGGCCAGCAGGGCGAGGCCCGCGCTCGCCACGCAGCCTGCCAGCACCAGCGCCCAGTTCTGCGTCTGCAGGCCGGCAAAGATCGGATCGCCCAGGCTCGGCTGGCCGATGGTCGTGGCAAGCGTCGCCGCGCCGATGGTCCAGACGCTGGCCGTGCGGATGCCCGCCATCACATAGGGCGCGGCCAGCGGCGCCTCCACAAGCCGCAGCTTCTGCCCCGCCGTCATGCCCAGCCCGTCCGCCGCCTCGATCGCCTGCGGATCGATGTTGGCGAGCGCGGTGACCGCGTTGCGCAGGATCGGCAGCAGGGCGTAGAGCGACAGCGCCAGCCAGGCGGGCAGGAAGCCCAGCGTCGGCAATCCATCGCCGAACACCGCCCGCGCCGCCAGCAGCACGGGAAAGAACAGCGCGAGCAGTGCGAGCGCGGGGATCGTCTGCACCAGGCTCGCCATGCCCAGCGCCGCGCGCTCCACGGCGGGCGAACGGCTGGCCCAGACCGCCAGCGGCAGGGCGAAAACCATGGCAAACGCCACGGCGGTGGCGCTCAGCAGAACGTGCTGGGCCAGTTGCGGGCCGAGATTGCCGAGCGCGTCGATCAGGGCGTTCATCGCGTTGCCTCGGCCAGCCGGTCCGACAGTCTGAGGGCCTGGGCACGTGGCACCGCCACCAGCGCCTGCGCCACGGCGCCGCCGGCACCGCGCATCAACGCGGCAGGCGTCTCGTCGGCAACGACGAGGCCCCGGTCCATCACCAGCACCCTGTCGGCCAAGAGCAGCGCCTCGGTCATGTCGTGGGTCACCATGATCGTGGTCAGCCCAAGCTCGTCGTGCAGCGCGCGCACCCGCTCCCCCAGCCCTGCGCGGGTGATCGGGTCGAGCGCACCGAACGGTTCGTCCATCAGCAGCAGTCCGGGGTTTCCTGCCAGTGCGCGAGCCACGCCCACGCGCTGGCGCTGGCCTCCCGAGAGCGCGTCGGGATAGCGCGTGGCAAGCCCGGCATCGAGCTCGACCAGTGCCAGCAGTTCGGCAAGACGGTCGGCGGTCAGCCGCTGGCCCTCAAGGCGCGGAACCATCCCGATGTTCTCGGCCACGCGCAGATGGGAGAACAGGCCGACGCCCTGAAAGACATAGCCGATGGAACGGCGCAGGGCAGCAGGCGCGATGGCGGCGACGTCGCGGCCCTCGATCAGCACGCGGCCGGCATCGGGTTCGACCAGGCGATTGACGGTCTTCAGCAGGGTCGACTTGCCCGACCCCGAGGCGCCCACCAGCGCCACAAATGCGTCAGCGTCGATGGCGAGGGACACGCCGGCTACCGCCGTGGTGTCGCCGAACTGGCGGGCCACGCTCTCGAAGCGCAGGAAGGGCGGGGCGGCGGCGGGATCCATCGCCGCGCAGGCTAGCGGGCGATGGCGGCCTTGGAAACGGTCAGGTCGATCACCAGCCCGTCAGCACGAAAATGCCGCTGCCAGCTCCCGCCAAGCTGCCCGGTCACGCTCATTTCCACGAGGCGGGAGCCGAACCCGGTTTCGCCGCTCTCGATCACCGCCGGGCCGCCGTGCTCCTGCCAGGTCAGGTGCACGGTCTCGCCTTCGTCGGTCATGGTCAGGGTGACGTGGCCCTCGTCGACGGACAGCGCACCGTATTTGGCCGCGTTGGTCGCCAGTTCGTGGAACACCAGCGCCAGCGGGGTGGCGGCTGCCGCACCTACCGGCACATCGTCGCCGGTGATCCGCACGCGATCCTCGCCGGAACCGTCGCGATAGGGCTTGAACAACGCGCCCAGCAGGCCCCGGAGCGCGTCGTGGCTGACGCTGGCATGGCCGGCGCGGACGAATTCGTTTGCCCGTCCCAGCGCCCGCAGGACATCGGTCAACTCGGCAACGAAGGGCTGAACGGCGGGATCCTTGCGCGCCTTCAACGTGGCAAGGCCGATTACCACCGCAAACAGGTTCTTGATCCGGTGCGACAGTTCGTGGGCGAGCAGATCGCGCTCCTCCAGCGCACGGCGCACCTCGTCGATATCGGTGACGGTGCCGAACCAGCGCACCGGATCGCCTTCGTGTTCGGATACCGGGACGCCGAGCCCAAGCATCCAGAACCAGCTGCCGTCGGCCTGCCGCAGACGATATTCTGCCTCGAAACTCTTGCCCGCATCAAGGCAGCGCTGCCATTCGTCCAGAACCCGATCGGCATCGTCGGGGTGGATGAACGGACGCCACGCGTCGGCCGAGCCGGGCGGCGGGGCGCCGGTCTGCTCGGCCCAGCGCTTATTGAAATAGTCGAAGTTTCCGTGTTCGTCGGCGGACCAGGCGATCTGCGGCAGCCCCTCCAGCACTCGGCGCAGGCGCTCCTCACGCTCGGCGATCGCGCGGTCGGCGGAGAGGCGGATGCGCCGCGCCGCCAGTCGCCGCATTGCCGCCTGCGCCAGCACGCGCAAGCCTTCGCGCTGGAAGTCCTCCAATGGCACATCGCGCGCCTCGGTATCGATCACGCACAACGTGCCGAGCGAGGCGCCTTCCTCCGACACCAGCGGCTGGCCCGCGTAATAGCGCACGTTGGCAGGCCCGGTGACCAGCGGGTTGTCGGCGAAGCGATCGTCCCTGGTGGCATCGGGCACCTCGAGCATCTCGTCCTTGCCCAGGGTGTGGATGCAGAACGCCACGTCGCGGTCGGTTTCGCGTTGGTCGATGCCATCACGGGCAAGGAAATGCTGCGTGTCCTGCTTGATCAGCGAGACCATCGACACCGGCGCCCGGCACAGCTTGGCGGCGAAAGCGACGATGGCCTGCAGTTCGGGATCGTCCTCGATCGCGGCGGCTTCGTAGCTGTCCAGCACGCGCAGTCGCTCCGCCTCGTCGCCATATTCCGGCGCGGTTGGAGACATGGCACTGCGGGGCTTGGGGTCGTGCAGGTTCAAGACATCGCCTCGTGGGGTTTCGCGTAAGTGCGCCATATAGGTGATGCGGGCGCGCTTCGCCAATGCGGTTTGCCTTGTGCCGCCGCCTTGCTATTGGCACCGGCATCCCCGCCCCTTTTTTGATGCAATGGAGCCACCCCCGCATGCGCGCGACCCCCGATTTCGACTTCGGCCTTGGCGAAGAAGCCCAGATGATCCGCGAGACCGTCGCCCGCTTCGCCGACGAGCGGATCGCGCCGCTGGCCGCAAGGGTCGATGCCGAGGACTGGTTCCCGATCGAGCTGTGGCCGGAGATGGGCGAGCTGGGGCTGCACGGCATGACCGTGAGCGAGGCCGACGGCGGCACCGGGCTTGGCTATCTGGAACACCTGATCGCGGTCGAGGAAGTCAGCCGGGCCAGCGCCAGCGTGGGCCTCAGCTACGGCGCGCATTCCAACCTTTGCGTCAACCAGATCGCCCGCTGGGGCAATGCAGAGCAAAAGGCGAAGTATCTCCCCGGCCTCATCAGCGGCGAGCACGTGGGCAGCCTGGCGATGAGTGAGCCGGGCGCGGGGTCCGACGTGGTCAACATGAAGCTGAAGGCGGACAGCGTCCAGGGCGGCTACCTGCTCAACGGCACCAAGTTCTGGATCACCAACGGCCATGCCGCCGAAACGCTGGTGGTCTATGCCCGCACCGATGCCGATGCCGGCAGCAAGGGCATCACCGCCTTCCTGATCGAGCGCGGGATGACCGGGTTCACGCCCGGCCAGAAGATCGAGAAGATGGGCATGAAGGGCTCCATCACCAGCGAACTGGTGTTCGAGGATTGCCATGTGCCGGACGCCAACGTGCTGGGCGAGGTCGGCAAGGGCGTGCAGGTGCTGATGAGCGGGCTCGACTACGAGCGCGTGGTGCTTTCGGGCGTGCAGATCGGCATCATGCAGGCCTGCCTCGACACCGTGATCCCCTACGTTCGCGAGCGCACGCAGTTCGGCAAGCCCATCGGCGCCTTCCAGCTGATGCAGGCCAAGGTCGCCGACATGTACGTCGCCCTGCAATCGGCGCGCGCCTATGCCTATGCCGTGGCAAAGGCCTGCGACAAGGGCCAGACGACGCGGTTCGATGCGGCGGGCGCGATCCTGCTGTCGAGCGAGAACGCCTTTCGCGTCGCGGGCGAGGCGGTGCAGGCGCTGGGCGGTGCGGGCTACACCACCGACTGGCCGGTGGAACGCTATCTGCGCGACGCCAAGCTGCTCGATATCGGCGCCGGCACCAACGAGATCAGGCGGATGCTGATCGGTCGCGAGCTGATCGGGGGCCGAGCATGAGCGACGACGACTACGTCTACGACGAGGACAGCGGTGAGTGGCTTCCTGCCGCGGAACTTGCGTCCCGGCAAAAGGCGGCAGACGCTGTCGAGGTGCGCGACGCGGTCGGCAATGTGCTGGCGGATGGCGACCAGGTAACGCTGATCAAGGACCTTGAGGTCAAGGGCGCAGGCCAGACATTGAAACAGGGCACGCTGATCAAGGCGATCCGCCTGACCGGCGACGCACAGGAGATAGATTGCAAATATCCCGGCATCAAGGGACTGGTCCTGCGCGCAGATTTCGTGAGAAAGCGCTGACATGACAGCCCCCGTCCTCACCAGCAAGCTTGACCGCGAGAGCGCCGAGGCCAAGGCCCGGTTTGCGCATAACAGGGCGCTTGCCGAAGAGTTGCGCACCCACGTCGCGACAGCGGCGCTCGGCGGCAGCGAGAAGCATCGCGAGCGGCACGTCGCCCGCGGCAAGCTCCTCCCGCGCGAGCGGGTGGAACGGTTGCTCGATCCGGGCTCGCCGTTTCTGGAAGTCGGCCAGCTTGCTGCCTTCGGCATGTACGAAGGCGATGTGTCGGGGGCCAGCATGATCGCCGGCATCGGGCGCGTTTCGGGTCGGCAGGTGATGATTGCCGCCAACGATCCCACGGTAAAGGGCGGCAGCTATTACCCGTTGACGGTGAAGAAGCACCTGCGCGCGCAGGAGATTGCCGAGGCCAACGGCCTGCCGTGCATCTATCTCGTCGACAGCGGCGGTGCGAACCTGCCCTATCAGGCCGAGGTCTTTCCCGATCGCGACCACTTCGGGCGCATTTTCTACAACCAGGCGCAGATGAGCGCGAAGGGCATCCCGCAGATTGCCTGCGTCATGGGCAGCTGCACCGCCGGGGGTGCCTATGTGCCCGCCATGAGCGACGAGAGCGTGATCGTGCGCGATCAGGGCACCATCTTCCTCGCGGGGCCCCCGCTGGTAAAGGCCGCGACGGGCGAGGAAATTTCCGCCGAGGACCTGGGCGGCGGGGCGCTCCACGCGAAGAAATCGGGCGTCGTCGATCACCTTGCCGACAACGACGAGCACGCGCTGACCATCGTGCGCGATATCGTGTCGCACCTGGGCCATTCGCCCAAGGCGCAGGTGGACCTGAAGGAGCCGCGCGCGCCCAGGTTCGATGCGGAGGACCTCTACGCCCTCATCCCCGACGACGTGCGCGCGCCATACGACGTGCACGAGGTGATCGCCCGGCTGGTGGACGGCAGCGAGTTCCACGAATTCAAGCGCGACTACGGCGCCACGCTGGTGACCGGCTTTGCCCACATCTGGGGGATGCCCGTCGCCATCCTCGCCAACAACGGCGTGCTGTTTTCCGAAAGCGCGCAGAAGGGCGCGCATTTCATCGAGCTTGCCTGCCAGCGCGGCATTCCGCTGCTGTTCCTGCAGAATATCTCCGGCTTCATGGTCGGCGGCAAGTACGAGGCGGAAGGCATTGCCAAGCACGGGGCCAAGCTGGTCACCGCCGTCGCCACGGCCCAGGTGCCCAAGATCACCGTGGTGATCGGCGGCAGCTTCGGCGCGGGCAACTACGGCATGTGCGGGCGCGCCTATTCGCCGCGGTTCCTGTTCACCTGGCCCAATGCGCGCATTTCGGTGATGGGCGGCGAGCAGGCGGCGAGCGTGCTTGCCACCGTCCACCGGGATGCCGACGACTGGACGCCCGAACAGGCCGAGCAGTTCAAGGCCCCGATCCGGCAGAAGTACGAGGACGAGGGCAACCCCTACTATGCCACCGCGCGTCTGTGGGACGATGGCGTGATCGATCCCGTGCAGACCCGCGACGTGCTCGGCCTGTCGCTTGCCGCCTGTCTCGAGGCGCCGTGGCCGCAGCGCCCGCAGTTCGGCGTGTTCCGGATGTGATGAGGGACCGCCTGTTCTTGCTGCACGACTACGCCGACCCTGCGCACGGCGGAGAAACCTTCTATTGCGAAGCGTGCATGACCGTGGAGGGGCTGCTGGCGACCTACCCCGATCGCGCCATGCGACTGGAGATCGTCCGCGTCCCATGGCCGCGCCCGCGCAAGGACGTGGTCGCGGCCATCGGGGTGGAAAACCAGAACCTTCCGGCGCTCGTCCTTGCCGAGGGCGGCTTTGTCAACGACCTGCCCGCATTGCTCGCGGCGCTGCATGAGCGGCACGGATTTCCCCGCCCGCATCCCTGATTGCGGCGCATTATCGCACTGTTTCGTCACATTTTCGCCGCATTGCCGGATACATCGCCCCTCTTCTTCGTTGGCAGTCCATCGAAGGAGAACACAATCATGCGTAAATATCTGATCCTGACCGCCGCGGCCCCCCTCGCGCTGCTGGCCGCCTGCGGTGACAACGACGCCGACGAAACGGCAATGACCGACGACACCGCGGCCGCCGATACGATGGCGAACGACAACGCGATGGCCGATGCGAACATGAACGCAGAAGCGGGCCCGGCCACCGCGCTGGCTGACGCCGGCGACTATTCGGGCGTCTACAATTACACCGGCACCGATGGCGAAACTGCGGTGCGCATCAATTCGGCGGACTCGACCTACGAATATGTCGGCCCCGACAACCAGGTTCAGTCCGGCACCTACACCACCACGCCCGACGGCTATCGCTTCCAGATCGCCGACTGGTACGGTTCGCCGACATGGTTCACCGTGTCGAACGGCCAGCTCGTCCGCCTGCAGGAAGACATGGAGCTGAACACCGAGAACGCCGCGACCGTGTCCGGCGAACGCTACGCCCGTGCCAACGAAGGCGACGCGGTATTCTCGCGTTTCCCGGAGCCGGGCAGCCCGGTCGCCCCTGAATAATCGCCGCGCAACAAACCCAGCGAATTAACACGCCACGCTAGTGGCAAGGCTCCCTCCGGCTGCTACGGCACCGGGGGGAGCTTGCTGTGTGAGAGACAAGAATTCGAGCCTTTTGTCGCGCCTGGCCTGGCGCGTGCTGGTCTGGCTGTGGTCGACGCGCAACATGCGGCTGGAAGGGCGTGCGCCAAGCGTGCCCAAGTTCGTCTTCATCGGCGCACCGCATACCTCCAACTGGGACTTCATCGCCTTTGCCGGCGTGGTCAACCATTTCAAGATCGCACCCAGCTTCCTTGGCAAGCACACGCTGTTCCGCTGGCCCATGACGCGCTTCATGCGCGACATGGGGGGCATCCCCGTGGTGCGGTCGCGCAGCGGAGGATACGTCCAATCGGTGATCGACGCGTTCGACAAGGCCGACACGCTGGCGCTCGTCGTGGCCCCCGAAGGCTCGCGCACATCCAGCGGAGAATGGCGCACCGGGTTCTACCACATCGCCCACGGCGCAGGCGTGCCGATCGTGCCCGCCTATGTCGATTACGACCGCAAGGTTTGCGGCATTGGCGAGCCGATCATGCCGACCGGCGACTACCGCGCGGACCTGGCCAAGATCGCCGCCTTCTATCGCCGGGTCATGCCCGATTGCCAGCGGTTCGTGGCGCTCGAGGCCATGACCAGGACGCTCGATGAAATGGCAGGCTAGGGTTGGTGCCACGCCTCTGGCGGAACGCTTGCCCATGCGGCCCGTTGCAGCCTTGATCGGACGGGGTCGCAGAGGAGAGCATTTCCATGGACCAGAACGTCCTTATCGGCGTGATCGTCGTCATCGCATTGCTGGTCGCGGTCGGCATCTGGATGTCGATGCGGCGCCGCGCTACCGACCGGCTCCGCGACAAGTTCGGCGACGAATACGATCGCACGCTGAGCGATGCGGGTGACCGGACGGCTGCCGAAAAGGCGCTGATCGAGCGGGAGAAGCGCGTCGAGGCGCTGGAAATCCGCTCTCTTACCGCCGAGGAGCATGGGCGTTTCGCCAGCGAGTGGCGCGAGGTGAAGTCCGTGTTCGTCGACAGTCCGATCGAAGCCGTGCTCCACGCCGACCGGATGCTCGCGACCATGATGAAGACCGTGGGCTACCCGATGGCCGATTTCGATCGCCGGTTCGAGGACCTGACCGTCAATCACGCCGATGTCGCCCGCCATTACCGCGCCGGCCACGACATCGCCGCGCGCCACGGATCGGGCAACGTCTCGACCGAGGACATGCGCCAGGCGATGAAGCATTACGAGGCGCTCTACGACCATCTTGGCAGCAGCGCCGATACGGCGACATCGGACACCTCTTCCCCCTTCACCATACCCGCTGCGCCGGCTACGACCACTCGCTCTGCCGAAACGCCGGCCGGCACCGACCTGGACCGGGATGGCCACACCGACACCCTCATGCCTCGAGACGACGGAGCCGGCCGTGTCGAGACATCGTTGCAAGACCGGGATCGCCACAGCACTGTCGGAACAGACGACGATGGTATCGACGTGCTGCGGCAGGACAAGGATGGCGACGGGAATGCCGACCGTTTCCGCCTGAAAGCCGACTGACCACGCACCGGGACTTGACGTTGGGCGCGGGGACTATGTGCCCGCGCTCAACCATCGCGGGCGAGTGCGAACTTCAGGCTCGTGCCGACAACCAGCCCGGCGATGGCGATCAGCGCGACGGCCCAGAACCAGTGGGGCAACAGGAGCGCCCGTTCGATCTGACCGGTATCCGACAACATCACCTGCCCACCCACGACGACGGTCTCCGTGAACAGATACCGCCAGTCGCCAAACATGCTGAGCGCCGCCAGCACGCCGAGGAATTGCAGGGCGGGCCGCTGCCATGCAACGCGGCCCTTCATGACCAGCCAGACCAGTCCGGCGGCGACAAGCGGCAGAACGACGAGCCCTGTGGCGCTGCGCACCCAGATCACGACCGACAAGGCGATCATCGCGGCGAGCGCGAGCAGCGCCGGGCGCCACCATTCGTGGCGGCTGGAGGCGAGGATCAGCAGCCCGCCGACGAAGCTGGGCGCCAACGGCCCGCCAGCAGCGACGAGAGCCTGCGGAACCGCACCGGCAGGTCCCCCTCGCGACTGGGCCAGGCCCGATCCATCGGGCAGAATGACCAGCCGGTGGAAATCGAATCCCAGCAACAGGCCCGTCAGCCCGTGGCCCATTTCGTGGAACCAGGTGACGAGGATGGCGAACGGATAGAACGCGTAGCCAAGCACCGGCACATTGGGCAACGCGGTCACCACCACGGCTGCCAGTATCAGGCGACCGACCTGTTCCTCCTGGCTGCCCGGCCGCACCTGCATGGGATCAGGCGAGGGCGGGATGCCGGTCAGACATCGAGATTGGCGACGTTGAGCGCATTGTCCTGGATGAACTCACGGCGCGGCTCAACCACATCGCCCATCAGGCGCGTGAAGATCTCGTCGGTTACGTCGGCGTCCTCCACCTTGACCTGCAGCAGCTCGCGGTTGTCGGGGTCCAGCGTGGTCTCCCACAGCTGTTCCGCGTTCATCTCGCCAAGGCCCTTGTAGCGATTGATCGTCAGGCCCTTGCGCCCCGCGACGAGCACCGCTTCCAGCAGTTGCGTCGGGCGGGTGATGGCGCTGGCGGTATCGAAGACGGGCATGTCCTCGCTCTCGCTCTCGGCGTTGTCCGCCGGGTCCGGCTCGGGCGTGGTGGCCGCGCCGCCCTTTACCAGGCGCGCGGGCGAGGCGTAGGTTTCGGCCTGTTCCACGCCGCGCTTGTGCAGCTTGCGCGCCTCCGCACTGTCGAGGAACTTGCCCTCGATCAGGTGGACATCGGTCACGCCGCGCCACACGCGGTCGAAGCGGACTTCGTTCGCATCGGTCATGCGTGCGGACCAGTCGGCCTCGCCATCGCCAAGTTGCAACTGCGCCGCCGCCCGGCTCAGCGCGGCCTCCCGGTCTGCCCTTGCAAGGTCGGGCGCCAGCCCGCCCGCCATCGCCATGGCCTCGATCACCGCGGTATCGTACTTGCGCGGAGCAAAGGCGATGAGGTTCTTGAGCAGCAGCGCCTGTTCGACGAGCTGGGCGAGATCGGCACCCGATCGTGCGCCGCCCGCCGTTTCCAGCACGCGGTCCTGCAGGCCGTTCGCCACCAGGTGGCGGTCGAGCGCGCCCTGGTCCTTGACGTAGACTTCGCTGCGGCCCTTGGCGATCTTGAACAGCGGCGGCTGGGCGATGAACAGGTGCCCGGCCTTGATGATCTCGGGCATCTGGCGGTGGAAAAAGGTCAGCAACAGGGTGCGGATGTGGGCGCCGTCCACGTCGGCGTCGGTCATGATCACGACCTTGTGATAGCGCAGCTTGTCGAGGTTGAATTCGTCGCGCAGGCCCGTGCCCATCGCCTGGATCAGCGTGCCGACTTCCTTGGAAGAAATGATCCGGTCGAACCGCGCGCGTTCCACGTTCAGGATCTTGCCGCGCAGGGGAAGGATCGCCTGATACTTGGAATCGCGGCCCGACTTGGCGGAGCCGCCGGCGCTGTCACCCTCCACCAGGAACAGTTCGCTGAGCGCCGGGTCACGCTCGCGGCAATCGCTCAGCTTGCCGGGCAGGCTGGCGACGCTCATCGCGCCCTTGCGGCTCATCTCGCGTGCCTTGCGCGCGGCTTCGCGCGCGGCGGCGGCGTCGATGATCTTGTTGATGATGGTCTTGGCGTCGGCGGGATTTTCCTCCAGCCATTCGTTCATCTTCTCGCCGATCAGGCTTTCCAGCGGAGAGCGGACTTCGCTGCTGACCAGCTTGTCCTTGGTCTGGCTGGAAAACTTGGGGTCCGGCAGTTTCACGCTGACGATGGCGGTCAGCCCCTCGCGCATGTCCTCGCCCGAGAGGTTGATCTTGCCGCCCTTCAACTGGCCGGACGACGTGGCGTAGTTGTTGAGCGTGCGGGTCAGCGCCGCGCGGAAGGCGGCCAGGTGCGTTCCGCCGTCCCGCTGCGGAATGTTGTTGGTGAATGTCAGGACGTTTTCGTAATAACTGTCGTTCCATTCCAGCGCGACGTCGATGCCGATGCCGTCCTTTTCCGCGCTGACGGAGATCGGCTCGGGCACCAGCGGCTGCTTGTTGCGATCGAGATACTTCACGAAGGCCGCGATGCCGCCCTCGTACCACAGGTCATGTTCCAGCGGCTCCTCGTGCCGCTTGTCGCGCAGCTTGATGCGGACGCCGGAATTCAGGAAGGCCAGCTCGCGATAGCGGTGTTCCAGCTTCTCGAAATCGAACTCGATGACGTTCTTGAACGTGTCCTCGCTGGCCTTGAAGGTGACGCGCGTGCCCTTTTTCAGGCCATCCTCGTCGCCGTTGCTTTCGACCGGCGGGGCGTCGCCGGTGATCCGCAGGCTTTCCACCGCGTCCCCGCCTTCGAAACGCATCCAGTGTTCCTTGCCGTCGCGCCAGACGACCAGCTCCAGCCATTCGGACAGGGCGTTGACGACCGAAACGCCGACGCCGTGCAGGCCGCCCGAGACCTTGTAGGCATTGTCGTCGCTGGTGTTCTCGAACTTTCCGCCCGCGTGCAGCTGGGTCATGATGACCTCGGCGGCTGACACGCCTTCGCCGCTATGGATGCCGACCGGGATGCCGCGGCCGTTGTCTTCCACGCTGACGCTGCCGTCCGGGTTCAGCTCGATCAGCACCAGGTCGCAATGCCCGGCCAGTGCTTCGTCGATGGCGTTGTCGGAAACCTCGAATACCATGTGGTGCAGGCCCGACCCGTCGTCGGTATCGCCGATGTACATGCCGGGGCGCTTGCGCACGGCGTCCAGGCCCTTGAGAACCTTGATGCTTTCCGCACCATAGTCGCCGTTCTGGCGCTGCTTCTGGGGAGCGACCGCGGGAGTGGGCGCCTGGGTCGGTTCGGGGGGGTTCGGGGTGTTCTCGTCCATCCGGGAGATATAGGCGTTCCAAGGCGTATCCGGAAGGTTTTGCTGCCCCCGCGCCCCGCTTTGTCCACCGCATTGGCACCAGGCGCGCCGTTCGTGCGTTGTGCTTGGCGATGAGGGCAATGGCGATCAGCACGCTGATGGTTTCCTGCGCGATTGTCGCGGGATGCGGCATACCACTCGATCCCGGCGGCACGACCGACCGGGTGCGCGATGATCGCATCATTCGCCTGGGCGAGATCGCCGGGGCCGATCCCGACGCCAGCGTCCGCGCGGCTCTTGTCCGCGTGGCCGAGGCAACGGACGCGAGGATAGAGCGAACGCCGGGCCATGCAGAGGAACTGCTGGAAGCCCTGGAAGCGGGCAGGCTCGATCTGGTCTACGGTCGTTTCGCGGGCGATTCGCCATGGGCCACACACGTCCATTTCGGCAAGCAGCCGGGCCGCGCGGACGCGCCCGGCAAGTCTGAGCGCGTGCCGCGCTTCGCCTATCGCAACGGGGAAAACGGCTGGATCACGCTGGTCGAGCACGAGGTGAGCCGGTGAGCGGCATCCCCGCCGCAATCGCCGCTGACTATGCCCGCGCCAAGCGCCTGGAATGGTGGACGCTGGCCTGGATGGGTTCGATCATCGTGGTCATGTATTTCGCCATGGGCACCAGCCAGGCCATGCGCAGTGCGCTGGTCGAAGACCTGCTCAGCCTGGTCCCGGCGATCACCTTTCTCGTCGCCAGTCGCATTGAACCGAAGCCTGCCACGGCGCGGTATCCGTTCGGCTTTGCCCGGGTGAACAGCCTCGCCTTTCTCATCTCGGCGGTGGCGTTGACGATGGTGGGGTCTTTCGTCGCCTGGGAAGCAATCAGCGCGCTGATCGCGCAAGAGCATCCCACCGTCGGTCCGGTCGAGATTTTCGGCCAGCGCGTGTGGCTCGGCTGGCTGATGATCGCCGCGCTCGTCTACTCGATCGTGCCGCCGGTTATTCTCGGTCACCGCAAACTGCCGGTGGCAAGGCGCCTGCGCGACAAGGTGCTGCACACCGATGCGCTGATGCAGAAGGCCGACTGGCAGACCGGGGTGACCGGCATCGTCGGTATCGCGGGTATCGGGCTAGGCTACTGGTGGGCGGACAGCGCGGCGGCGTTGCTGATCGCGCTCTCGATCCTGAAGGACGGGGTCAAGAGCATCCGCACGGCTTCTGCCGAGCTGCTTGATGGCGAGCCGCGGGAGATGGACGGACCTGCGGTGTCCGAAGAGGCGGATGGTGTTCGCCGGCGCCTGCGCGAACATTACCCGGGTTGCGAGGTCAGACTGCGCGAATCGGGGCGATACATGGTGGCCACCGTTTCCGGGATCGCACCACCCGCCCGGCTGCCCAGCAAGAAGGTGCTGACGGGCGATGTGCCGGACTGGCGGCTCGCCCGCGTCGATTTCGAACCGCCGCAGGACGAGGAGGCCTGACGCCCCGTTTCGGACGCGGACCTTATTTGATGCCGGCCAATAAAAAAGGCCGCTCCGGGGCGGGAGCGGCCTTTCGCATGGCCCGAAGCTCATGGGGGGGGAGGGAGTTCTTCGGGCCGGGGGACTGGATTGCTCGTGATTAGACGAGAATGCCCGTGAACAGCGTGGCGCTGACCGAGACGGCCGCGATCGAGGCGAGCACGGAGGTGAGGAGATTGCGCATTTTCTTATCTTTCTTATTCGTACGGGGTGCGAAAAGCTGTCCGGCCCCGGCTGTGGCGTGCCTTTGCGCTTTGTAATAAAATTATTCAAATGCGAAAATATCGACAAGTGTTGCGTGTTTTGCAACTGCCGTACGCGGACTGTTGCGCATCGCGCGCCGGGCCGGGCGCTGGACAGATTGCCGCTACTTCGGGCAATGGCCGGGGATGCAGACCGATCACCAGCCCGAACCTATCCTGCCTGACTCCATCCTGATCGTCGATTTCGGCAGCCAGGTAACCCAGCTCATCGCGCGCCGGGTGCGCGAGGCGGGGGTCTATTCCGAAATCGCGCCTTTCACGCTTGCCGAGGAAGCCTTCCGACGGATGCGGCCCAAGGGCATCATCCTGTCCGGTTCACCCGCCGGCGTGCCCGAGGATGGCAGCCCGCGCGCGCCGCAGATGCTGTTCGATGCGGGTGTGCCGATACTGGGCATCTGTTACGGCCAGCAGGTGATGAGCCACCAGCTCGGCGGCAAGGTGGAGCCGGGCAACCAGGGCGAATGGGAAGGCGAATTCGGCCGCGCCTACATCACCGTTACCAAGGGCTGCGCCTTGTTCGAGGGCCTGTGGCAGGTCGGTGACCGGCATCAGGTGTGGATGAGCCACGGCGACAAGGTAACGCAGTTCGCCCCCGGGTTCGAGATCGTCGCCACCAGCGACGGCGCGCCCTTTGCCGTCATCGCGGACGAAGCGCGCCGCTTTTACGGCACCCAGTTCCACCCGGAGGTCGTCCACACACCCGATGGCGGCAGGCTGCTGGCAAACTTCGTCCACCGCGTCTGCGGCCTTGCCGGCGACTGGACAATGGCCGCCTATCGCGACACCAAGGTTGCCGAGATCCGCGCGCAGGTTGGCGACGGGCGAGTGATCTGCGGCTTGTCCGGCGGGGTCGACAGCTCGGTCGCCGCGATCCTCATCCACGAGGCGATCGGCGAGCAACTGACCTGCGTGTTCGTCGACCACGGCCTGCTGCGCATGAACGAGCGCGAGCAGGTCGAGACCATGTTCCGCGACCATTACAACATCCCGCTGGTGGTGGTGGATGCGCAGGAGCGCTTCATGGCCGGCCTTGCGGGAGAGACCGATCCCGAGAAGAAGCGCAAGTTCATCGGCGCGGAATTCATCGAGGTGTTCGAGGAGGAAGCGCGCAAGATCGGCGGCGCGGAATTCCTGGCGCAGGGCACGCTCTACCCTGACGTGATCGAGAGCGTTTCGTTCACCGGTGGCCCCAGCGTGACGATCAAGAGCCACCACAATGTCGGCGGGCTTCCCGCCCGCATGAACATGAAGCTGGTCGAACCCTTGCGCGAGCTGTTCAAGGACGAGGTTCGCGATCTCGGCCGCGAGCTTGGCCTGCCGGACATGTTCGTGGGCCGCCACCCTTTCCCCGGACCAGGCCTCGCCATCCGCATCCCCGGCGAGGTGACGCAGGAGCGATGCGACATCCTGCGCAAGGCCGATGCGGTCTATCTGGAGGAGATCCGCAACGCCGGCCTCTACGATGCGATCTGGCAGGCCTTTGCCGTATTGCTGCCGGTGCGCACGGTCGGCGTGATGGGCGACTATCGCACCTACGACAGCGTCTGCGCCCTGCGCGCCGTCACCAGCACCGACGGCATGACGGCAGACGTCTATCCCTTTGATGCCGCCTTCCTCACCCAATGTGCCACGCGCATCGTCAACGAGGTGAAGGGCATCAATCGGGTGGTCTACGACTATACCAGCAAGCCGCCGGGCACGATCGAGTGGGAGTAGGATAGATAGAGCGCGACATGACGCAGAAAGCCAATTCGCTGCGGCGATCATTGAAGATGCTGTTCAACGGTATCGGCGTTAATCCGGGCCGTGTCAGGGCCCTGAAGAATTACCGCAAGTATCGCGCCCAATGTGAAGAGTTTCTGCGCCAGGGCGGGACGATCACGGGCAACTCGATGATCCTGTATGACTTTGCCGACAACGCTGGCACGGCAAGCGGAGACTATTTCCACCAGGACCTGTTGGTGGCCAAACTAGTCTTCGAGGCACAGCCGCGGCGGCATATCGACGTCGCTTCACGGGTCGATGGGTTCGTAGCTCAACTGGCCTGTTTTCGCGAGGTCGAGGTCGTCGACGTTCGCCCCCTTCCGCCCTCGGTTCACACCAACATCAAGTTCGTTCAGGTGGACCTCACCCGGCCCCAGTAACTTGGCAAGGCGGATTCTGTCTCGTGCTTGCACGCCATCGAGCATTTCGGACTGGGCCGTTATTTCGATCCCATCGATGTCGACGGGCACAACAAGGGTGTGCACAACCTCATCGACCTGACGGAGGTTGGCGGGCGTCTCTACCTGAGCTTCCCGATCGGCCGCGCCGACGAGGTGCAGTTCAACGAGCAGCGGGTGTTCCATCCCAACTGGATCCTGCGGCACCCCGGGATTGCCCAAACAATGAAGCTGGTGCGCTTCGACTATGTCGACGACCAGGGAGACCTGCACCTTGATTGCGCTATCGAGGGGAAGGCTCTCGATCTCGATTACGGATGCGGGATATTTACCTTCGAAAAGCTTCGATGAGGCAAGGGCGGACTTCTTTCTGGCGTCTCTTCCCCCATCTTGCGACGCATGTTGCAGCTCGACTTCGGTACCGATCCACGCACCGATCGGCTGGCGCGCATCCATGCCGCGTTGATCGCTGCCTTTGGCCGGATCGAACGGCCCGACGAACGGCGCAAGGACCCGGTCTGGACGCTGGTGCAGGGGGTCATCGGGGCGCAGACCCGGACGCCCGTCTCCAACGCCTCCACCGACGCCCTGCGCGACGCCTTTGGCACCTGGCAGGGCGTCGCCGATGCCGAGCTTGCGGATATCGCCGCCGTGCTTGCCAACCAGACCTTTCCCGCTGTCGCGGCGGAGCGCATCCGCGCGTGCTTTTGCGCCATCATCGCCCAGCGCGGGGCAGTGGACCTGCGGCACTTGTCCAATCTTCCCGATGACGCGGCGATGGACTGGCTGCAGAAGCTGCCTGGCGTGGGGCGCAAGATCGCCGCGGGGGTGATGAACACCAGCCTGTTCGCCCGGCGCGCGCTGGTGATCGACGGGCACCATCGCCGGGTAATGCAGCGCACCGGCCTCGTCCCCCCGCGTGCCGATACGGCCCGTGCCTATGACGTGCTCATGCCGCTGCTGCCCGCCGAATGGAGCGCCGCCGCCATCGACGAGCATCACCTGCTGGTGAAGCGGCTGGGGCAGGTCCACTGCCGCCCCAGCGTGGCGCACTGCCATCGTTGCCCGATTGCCCCTTGCTGCGACACCGGCCGAGGGCGTGCGCCTGGGTAATGGGGAACGCTCCCCACCGTATTCGAGTTGCCATACAAAACCTATATTCCGGAGTTTCCATGACCGATCGCAAGCCCAGCAAACCCGACCTCTCGCCGCTGTTCGACAGCGTGACACTGGGCGCTATCGAAGCCCGCAACCGTATCGTCATGGCCCCGCTCACCCGGGCCCGGTCCGAACGGCTGGAGGCTACGCAGACCGGGCTTCACGCCCTGTATTACGCGCAGCGCGCAGGCGCAGGCCTGATCGTTTCGGAGGCGACGCAGATAAGCCGGCAGGGGCAGGGCTATGCCTGGACGCCCGGCATCTTTACCGCAGAACAGGTGGAAAGCTGGAAGCCGGTAACCGACGCGGTCCACAACGCCGGCGGGCGGATCGTGTGCCAGTTGTGGCACGTGGGCGCGGTAAGCCACCCGGTGTTCCAGCCGGACGAGGGCCAACCCGTTTCCTCCAGCGCCTGGACGCCCGAGGGTGAGGCGTTCGTCGGCGACCGCCACCCCGACGGCCCGCAGGTGCCCTTTACCGAGGCGCGCGCCATAACGCTGGACGAGATCGAAGGCGTGCTCGAGGATTATCACAATGCCGCACGCTGCGCCGCGCAGGCGGGGTTCGACGGGGTGGAGCTGCATGCGGCCAACGGCTATCTGATCGACCAGTTCATGCGCACCGGCGTAAACCGCCGCGAGGACGATTACGGCGGCAGCCTCGACAACCGTTTGCGCCTGCTGGGCCAGGCAGTGGAGGCGATCACCGCCGAGCTGCCGGCGGACCGCGTGGGCGTGCGCCTGACCCCCATCGGCGGTGCGGGTGGCAGTGCGGACGAGAACCCCGCGGAAACCTACCCGGCAGCCGCGAAGCTGCTGGCCGGACGCGGACTGGCCTACCTGCACACCGTGCGCGCGACCGATCACGGCGGGGCGGACGGCGAGAAGAGCGAAGGCGACGCGATCATCCACGCCATGCGCAAGGCGTTCGACGGCACGTTCATCGCCAACGGCAACTTCACGCCGGAACAGGCCGCGCGCTGGATTGCGCAGGGCCATGCCGATGCCGTCGCCTTTGGCCGCCTGTTCATCGCCAATCCCGATCTGCCGGGGCGCATCGCCGCCGGTGGCCCCTACAACGAACCCGATCCCGCCACCTTCTACGGCGGCGGCATGAAGGGCTACACCGACTATCCGAGCCTGGAAAAGGTGGACGATCCGCTGCCGTGCTGACCTCGGCCGCGGTCGAGGAGGTATTCAGCCGCCTTTCGCGCGCCATGCCCGGGCGCACGAAAGACGCCAAGGGACCCAAGGGCCAGCCGGATGCCTTTCGGTCCTGCATATCGTGCATGCTTTCGGCCCAGTCGCTCGACCGCAATACCGCCGCGGCGGCGGCGGCACTGTTCGCGCTGGCGAGGACACCGCGCGCGATGCTGGCGCTCAGCGACGAGGCAATCGCGGCCGCCATCAAGCCGTGCGGCCTCTACAACACGAAGACGCGCAACATCCGCCGGTTCTGCGAGGTGTTGCTGGCCGAGCACGGCGGCACGGTGCCGGCGACACGCGAGGGGCTGCTTGCGCTCCCCGGCATCGGCCGCAAGTGCGCCGACATCGTGATGAGCTTCACCTTCGGGGCGGACGTGATCGCGGTCGATACCCACGTCCACCGCGTGTGCAACCGCATCGGGCTGACGCAAGCAAAGACCGCCGACCGCACCGCCGAGCAGTTGGAGGCGCGCAGCCCGGCCTGGGCCTTGCGCGACGGGCATTTCTGGTTGATCCAGCTGGGCAAGCGTATCTGCCACGCGCGCTCGCCCCGGTGCGAGGTGTGCCCGGTGCAGGACCTGTGCGAATATTACGCCGCGACGGCCAAGGACATTGCATGAGCTGGGACGATTATTTTGCCGAGGACGCCGGCGCCGCCGAGGCGGAAGCGCGGGGCAAGTCGCGCACGCTGACCGTGGGCTGGACGGTCAAGTGGCCGGGCAACGGCAGTGCGATCTGGGCGCCGCCGCACGGGTTCAGCCGGTCCGATCGCAAGGCCGCGAGCGCCAAGTCGATCCAGGCCTGCCCCGCCGCGATCGACTTCGACCGGCGGCATTTCGTCATCCCCTGCCCGGTGGACATCACGCTGGCCTTTCAGCGCAACGCGCAGGGGCAGATCCAGTTGACCGATGTGGATGGCGAACAGTCGGCCATGCGGCCACAGGGGCGCGCCAACCTGTTCATCGTGCAGCCGCCCGGCGAATGGCGCGATCCCGATCGCCCGATCATCCAGTTCACGGCGCCCTACGTCTTCGTGGCGGACGAGCCCGCGTGGGTGGTGCAGACCGCGCCTTACCTGCACTGGTTTCCCGTGCCCCGCCCCGGCGTGCAGATGGGTGGGCGCTATCCCATTCACATCTGGCCGCGCCCGCTGGCCTGGGCGTTCGAATGGTACGACCTGTCGAAACCGCTGGTGCTGAAGCGCGGCGAGCCATGGTTCTACGTGGCGTTCGAGACCGAGAACCCGTCTGCCCGCGTGCGGCTGGTGGAGCAGGAGATGACGCCCGAGCTGGACAGCTACCTGGCCTCGATCACCGACGTCTCCAACTACGTCAACCGCACCTACGGCCTGTTTGCCGAGGCGCAGCGCGCGCGACCGGCGAAGCTGCTCAGGCCGAAGTAGCTACCACGCGAAACCCGCCTCCACCGCGCGGTTCTCCGCCGGGGTGCTCTCACGACTAAGCACCGGGTTGCGATGCGGAAAGCGGCCGAACCGGGCGATCATGCGATGGTGGCTGCGCGCAAAGGCGAAGCTGCTGCCGCCGTTGATGCGAGCGAACAGGGCAAGCGACAGGCGCTGGTCGGCAATGTCCTCGCTATGCATCAATGGCATGGCGAGAAATTGCCGCTCCACGCCCGCCAATCGGGGAAGGAAACCCCTGCCGAGCGCGCCGTGGCACACTGCGCGTGCGAGCGGATCGCTGGCATAGGCGCGCGGGTCGTCGCGAAACAGGTTGCGGGGTATCTGGTCGAACAACAGTATCGCAGCCAGCGCGGTTTGCGGATCGTGCAGGAAACTGGCGGGCGGGCGCGATTGCAGCGCCTCCCACTCGCCCCGGAAACGCGCCTCCAGCATGGCGTCGATATGGTCGGAACCACCCCACCAGTCGGCGGGGCGCAACGTGTGAAACCAGACGTGCAGCAGGTCGGCAGCCCAGCGCCTCGGTGCCAGGCTCATCTGTAGTCAGGCCCCGCTATCACCCCGCGTCGACGCGGCGATAAGGCACGAAATCGTCGAGGAACAGGTTGCCGCTGAACATGCCCGAACTGCGATCGACGGTGCGCATCGAATCATGACGGCACAGTTGCGAGCCGAACCGGTCGATGATCGGCACGTCCCAGGCGCCAAGGTTCTGCGGATTGCGCGCGCGGGCGACCCACATGGTGTCACCCTGGCGGTAGGCAAAGCCCACGTGCTCTACCACCCGCAGGCGGTTGGAATTGAACGTGGTGATGCAGGATTCAGGCTCGCCCGCGACTTCCCAGCCCTCGACCAGATCGGAAAAGGCGCGTTCCGAACGCTCGATCTCGCGGTCGCTCTGTGCAGCAGCGGGCACGGCGAGGGCGAATGCGGCGGTGGCGGTAAGCGCGGCGGTGAGGGTAGCGACGATCGTCTTCATCGTGATTCTCCTAGGGCCCATCGGTGGCATATTGCCACTTAACGCAGGCTGACCGCAACGGGTGCCCGGACCGGCGCGAATCAGGCAGGGGCGCCGGTGACCGTTTCATCTTCCAGGCCGCCGCCATCGGCGGGTCCGCCGGCCAGCACGAAGCGCCGGTCGCAATAGCCGCAGTCGACGAAGCCCGACTCGTCGATCTCCATCCACACGCGCGGATGGCCCAGGCTGGCGGGCAGGTAATTCTCTCCGCCGCGGATGTCGCCCGCGCCGTCACACCACACGCGGTGCGTGGTGACGAGGGAGGTTTCGGGAGCTTCGATCATGGATCGCCCCTATCGCTTTGCGCTGTCCAAGCAAAGCCCCTAAGAGCGCGCGACATGTCCGACACCACAGCTCATGACACGGCGACTCCGGCCGCCATCGAAATCCGCAATCTCGTCAAGGAATATGCCGGGACGGCAAAGGCCGAGCCCAAGCTGGCGCTGAAAGGTGTCAGCTTCGACGTGCCGCAGGGGCAGGTGTTCGGCCTGCTCGGCCCCAACGGCGCGGGCAAGTCCACCCTGATCAACATCATGGCGGGCCTGGTCAACAAGACCAGCGGCAGCATTGCCATCTGGGGTCACGACATCGACCGTGACCACCGCAACGCCAAGCTTTCCATCGGCATCGTGCCGCAGGAAATCGTCTTCGATCCTTTCTTCACCCCGTTCGAGGTGCTGGAGAACCAGGGGGGCATGTACGGCATTGCCAGGCATCTGCGCCGCAGCGAGGAACTGCTGCGCGCCGTGCGGCTGGAGGACAAGCGCAACGCCTATGCCCGCACGCTGTCGGGCGGCATGAAGCGGCGGCTGCTGATCGCCAAGGCGATGGTCCATTCGCCGCCGATCCTGGTGCTGGACGAACCGACCGCGGGCGTGGACGTGGAACTGCGGCGCCAGCTGTGGGAACTGGTCGGCGAGATGAACGCCGAGGGCGTGACCGTGGTGCTCACCACGCACTACCTGGAAGAGGCGGAGGAACTGTGCGAGCGCATCGCCATCATCAACCACGGCGAACTCATCGCCAACAAGCCGACGCGCGAACTGGTCGGCATGATGGGCGAAAAGATCGTGCGCGTCAGCGTGGACAAGGACCTCGCCGGCCCGGTGATGGAGCCGGTCTTCCTGCGCGCCGAGGTGGTCGAGCCGCGCGTGCTGGAAATCACCTACGACAAGGGCACGACCAGCGCCGGCCAGGTGCTCGCGCTGGTGCAGCAGCACGGCTACGCGATCGAGGACGTCACCACGCGCGAGGCTGACCTGGAGGACGTGTTCGTCCAGCTGACAGCAGGAAGCTGACCCTCGGACGCCGATGGTGAGGCAGGGTCGCTGGCGGCTCGCGCCTCAGTCTGCTCCCTCGGCGCGCCAGAACCGGCCGGTGGCATAGATTTTCAGGCGCCAGGGCTCGCCCTCGGCATAGACCACGACCTCGTCGGTGCGGATCATCCTGCCATCCGGGTCGTCACCAACGAAGCCGAGCTGCGCAGTCAGGCCGGCAAAATGGCGGAGCAGGCAGTCGGCGGCAATCTCCACGAGCGGCGCATCGGGCTGGCGCAGGTCCACGAACACAGGGGTCCCGCCCGGCGCGCGCGCTTCCAGCCAGGGGCGCACCGCGTCCTCCAGCCCGGCCACGTCGCCGCGCTCCACCAGCGCCTTCAGGGACTTCTCGCGCTCCTGCCAGCCGTGCAGCGCCAGCGGGCGGCGCTGCTGCGGCAACGCGGCATCCTCTCGCGAGATCAGCCGCAGCATCCCGCCACCCGCGCCCACCGCGCCGGCCAGTGGCGCCGCAAAGATTTCTTCGCGCAGGAGACGGCGATGGATGGCTTCGCGATCCGGCTCGGGCGGCAGGCTGAGCGAAGTCCAGCCGTTGCCGTCGCTGGCGATGAACCACGTGCCCGGCAGGCCCCAGATCCATACCGTTGCGTGATCGGGCAGCAGCAATTCCAGCGCAGGCAGCGCGTCGCTCATGCACATGACGACGCCGGTATCCTGCCGGTCGTAGCCGAAGGTAATCGCGTCATCGCCCTCGGCCACCAGCCATAGCATGTCGGCCACCTGATCGGCCCGGCGGGCGCGGGCGAACTCGGCCTCGCCCGGCAACGGGGGATGGCGGAACCACGCGGCCTCGCGATAGATCTCGACGACGGCGGCGGGCGGAGATGCTTCCCACACGATGTCGTTCGCGCCGGTCACCAGCCATGGCGGCGTCCAGATGCCGGATGGCGCAGGCCGATGCGGCACGCCCAGCTCGCGCAACGCGGGGATGACGTCGCCGCGAACGCCCGCTGGCGCATCCGCGCGCGGGTCGCGGCGGGCGGCATCGCGGCGGGCGGCGATCTCCTGGCGGCGAGCGGGATCCATGCCCCCTTGCACACCGCCCCGCGCGCGTGTTCAAGCGAAAATATGACCGCTACCCATCACGACGTCCTCATCATCGGCTCCGGCGCAGCGGGGCTGACCGCGGCCCTGTCGCTTGCAACGCAGCGCAAGGTGCTCGTGCTTGCCAAGGGCCAGCTTAGCAGCGGATCGACCGCCTGGGCGCAAGGAGGGATCGCCGCCGTCCTCGACGCAGGGGACACGTTCGAGAACCACGTGCGCGACACGATGATCGCGGGCGCCGGCCTCAACGACGAGGACGTGGTGCGTTTCGTCATCGAACGCGCACCTGCCGCGATCGACCGGCTCTGCGACCTCGGCGTGCCCTTCAACCGCGAGAAGCTGGAGGATGGCGGCGATCTTCACCTCACCCGCGAGGGCGGCCACTCGCACCGCCGTATCGTTCATGTCGACGATGCCACCGGCTGGGCCGTGCAGGCCGCGCTGCTGAAGGCGGCTGAGGATCATCCGAACATCACCCTGCTGCCGGAACGCAGCTGCATCGACCTTGTGACCGGGCACCATGAACAGCGGTTTTCGGGCAGCGGGCGGGTGTGGGGCGCCTATGCCCTCGATACCGCGACCGGAACGGTTGAAACCCATACCGCGCGTGCCACCATCATGGCCGCGGGCGGGGCGGGGCGCGTCTACCAGTTTTCCACCAGCCCGCGCGGCGCGACGGGGGATGGCATCGCCATGGCCTGGCGGGCGGGCGCGCGCGTTTCCAACATGGAGATGATGCAGTTCCACCCGACCTGCCTCTACCACTTGGAGGTCAAGAACTTCCTCATCACCGAGGCCGTGCGCGGCGAGGGCGGGCACCTCATCAACCCGCGCACGGGTGAGCGGTTCATGACCCAGTACGACCCTGAACGCATGGAACTTGCCCCGCGCGACGTGGTCGCCCGCGCCAACGACGACCAGATCAAGCGCTATGGGCTCGATTACGTCCACCTCGATATCAGCCATATGCCCGCAGACTTCGTGAAGGGGCACTTTCCCACGATCTACGAAAAGCTGCTGGGCCTGGGCATCGACATGACGACGCAGCCGATCCCGGTGGTGCCCGCCCAGCATTACACCTGCGGCGGCGTGGTGATCGACCTTGCGGGGCGCACCGACCTGCCCGGCCTCTACGCCGCCGGCGAATGCACCGAAAGCGGGCTGCATGGTGCCAACCGCCTCGCCTCGAACTCGCTGCTCGAATGCTTCGTCTTCGGCGAGGCGGCGGCAAAGGACATCATGGCGCGCTGGGACACGTTCGACGCGCCGCCGCCGATCCGCGACTGGGACGAAAGCCGGGTGACCGATTCGGACGAAGAGGTCGTCATCAAGCAGAACTGGACCGAGATCCGGCGGATGATGTGGAACTACGTCGGCATCGTGCGCACCACCAAGCGGCTCGAGCGCGCGAAGCACCGCATCGAACTGCTGCAAAGCGAGATCGCCGACTATTACGGCAATTTCCGCGTGACGACCGACCTCATCGAACTCAGGAACCTGCACCAGTGCGCCGGGCTGATCGTCGATAGCGCGCTGAAGCGGCACGAGAGCCGGGGGCTGCACTACACGCTCGACTATCCCGACCTGGCCGAGGAGCCGGTGGACACGGTCCTGGTGCCCTAGTTCGGGTGGCCTACACATCCGGTTCAGCCGGCAACCTCAAGGGGCACGAGCCATGAACCGCCACCTCGCCATTCCGGCTTTTGCCCTCGCCGTCCTCGCCGCGCCGGCCGCAGCGCAGGAGCGGCCCGCGCAAACCGATGCGATTATCGTCAGCGCGCAGCGTTCGGGCGCGCCGATGTGGACGATCGACACGCCGCGCGGAGCGGTGATCCTGGTCGGTGAAATCGCGGCCGTGCCCGAGACGACCCCGTGGCAACCCGCACGGCTGGAGGAGGCGACGCGCGAGTCGGACCGGGTGATCCTCGGCCAGCGCGCCGGGGTTTCGCCCGGCGATATCCTGCGGCTGATCTTTGCCGGGGGGCGCATCACCCGGTTGCCCGACGACCGGGTGGCGAACGACTATCTCGATCCCGGCCAGCAGGCGCGACTGGCCGCGCTGGAGGAGGCCCATGACCAGGATTATGCGCGCAAGAGCTTCCTCCTCACCGCCTTCGACCTGCTGTCGCGCCGGCTGGGCTTCAATCGCGACACCACGCGCGATGCCTCCGATGTCGTGCGCCGCGCCGCGCGGCGGGCGGACATTGCCGCCACGCCGGTCGGCACGGTCCGCGGGGAGGACATGCTCGACAGTCTGGCCGCGGCCGATCCGCGCTCACAGGTCGGTTGCCTCGAAGCGGCGATGACCGCCACCGAGATCGGCCCCGAACTGATCGAGCAGCGCGGCGCCGACTGGCGCGCCTACGATGTGCCCGCGGTCATGGCCAATCCGCTCGAAATCGCTCTGGGACAATGCTGGCCCTGGGCCGACGAGGCGATCGGCCCCGCCCTGCGCGGCCAGTGGTTCGACGCGATCGAGAATGCCACGCGGACGGACGGCGTGACGATGGCCGTGGTGCCCCTGCGCCTGCTGGCGGAAGACGATGGCGTGCTGGACCGGCTGGCCGAGAGCGGTTTCGACCCGGCAGGCCCGGCCTGGCGTTGACCGGGCGGGATCAGTCGCCGATCATCAGCACGAAGACGAAGGCCAGGAACGTGCCGGCCAGGAACAGCATCCAGCTCCAGTAGAAGCCGAAGTCGATGCCGTATTCGGGCAACAGCACGTCGACGGCAAAGATTTGCAGCATCCCGCCCGTCGCTCCGCCAGAGCCCATGAACAGGGCGACGAGCACCGTGAGAAACGCACCGAAGGGGATGGCCTTGAAGAATGCGATCATGATGGGCCGTGCCTAACGCGGCATGGTTGCGCTTTTGCTAACGCAGGTGATCTGCGCGGACGAAGCGGGCAGAGGTTGCCCGCCGCTTGCGATTCGCAAATGATCGCCAGGCTACGATCCCGGCGGCTGACCGGGCGCCGCAGGTTTTTTTCCGCAGTTTGATATTCGCCCTTGCGCGGGGCGCGAGCCAAGGAATCCTCGCGCGTCGCGCCGTGTTGCAGGGGCGGGACACCGGCACGATCGGCCCGGCACGGCGGTTAAGGTCGTTTAACCCTCTTGCGCACGAGTCCCGGCTGATTCACTATGGGTTGTGGTTATCGACCCAGGGGGACCCACAAGACCTAGTTTTCTTCTCGATCCGGGCCATGTTGCTGGTTAGGCTGAAAGCGGCCTTTCCATAGACCAGGGTGTGGACAGGCCGGTGGATTGGCCGGTGGATTGGCAGTGGACGGATGGGGGATAAAGATATCCCGTCATAACCCGCCCCGGCCAGTCGAGAATCACCGGGCGAGCGGGTAGGCAGGCAATGCCCGGGCGGTCGAACAGATGTGGAACGCGGGATCGGGTGCGACCATTGTGGTCTGGCCCCGACTGATTGAAAGACGGGGACGGGCGATGGAATTTCGAAGCGGAGACGATGCGGCGATGGGTCTGGATACTGGCGATACCGCCGCGACCGACACCCCTTCTCCCGAAGGCAAGGACGCTGCCCCGATGACGGGCGCGAAGACGAAGGCAGTGAGCATGGACAGAAAAGACGCCGGAACCGACGAACTCGTGGCCGAAGCCACGGTGGGCGCGCTGGCCGAGGCCGCCAGGGCGGTGGCGAGCGCCGCGACGGTGGACGCAAGCGACTCCAAGACCATCATGGCGCGCCGCTTCACCGTGAAGACGGACACGTCGCGCGATGCGCTCCTCACCGATTTCGGCAAGGAAACGCTGCAGGATCGCTACCTGCTGCCCGGCGAGGATTACCAGGACCTGTTCGCCCGCGTGGCCGATGCCTACGCCGACGATCAGGAGCACGCCCAGCGGCTCTACGACTATATCTCCCGGTTGTGGTTCATGCCCGCCACCCCGGTGCTGTCGAACGGCGGCACCACGCGCGGGCTGCCGATCAGCTGCTACCTCAATTCCGTGTCGGACAGCCTCGACGGCATCGTCGGCACCTGGAACGAGAACGTCTGGCTCGCCAGCAAGGGCGGCGGCATCGGCACCTACTGGGGCAACGTGCGCGGCATCGGCGAGCCGGTGGGCCTGAACGGCAAGACCAGCGGCATCATCCCCTTCGTGCGGGTGATGGACAGCCTGACGCTCGCCATCAGCCAGGGCTCGCTGCGCCGCGGCAGCGCCGCCTGTTACATCGACGTGCATCACCCGGAGATCGAGGAGTTCCTCGAGATCCGCAAACCCTCGGGCGACTTCAATCGCAAGGCGCTGAACCTGCACCACGGCGTGCTGATCACCGACGCCTTCATGGAAGCCGTGCGCGCGGGCGACACGTTCGACCTCGTCTCGCCCAAGGACGGCAGCGTGCGCAAGACGGTGGATGCGCGCAGCCTGTTCCAGAAACTGGTGGAAACGCGGCTGGCCACGGGCGAGCCCTACATCGTGTTTGCCGACACGGTGAACCGCATGATGCCCAAGCATCACCGCGATCTCGGTCTCAAGGTCTCGACCTCGAACCTGTGCTCGGAAATCACCCTGCCGACCGGCATCGACCACCTCGGCAACGATCGCACCGCGGTGTGCTGCCTCAGTTCGCTCAACCTGGAAACCTGGGAAGAGTGGAACGGCGACAAGCAGTTCATCGAGGACGTCATGCGCTTCCTCGACAACGTGCTGCAGGATTACATCGACCGCGCCCCGCCGGAAATGGCCCGCGCCAAGTATTCCGCCAGCCGCGAACGCAGCGTCGGCATGGGTGTCATGGGCTTCCACTCCTTCCTGCAGGCCAAGGGCATCGGTTTCGAAAGCCCGATGGCCAAGGTGTGGAACCTCAAGATGTTCAAGCACATCAGCGCCAAGGCGGACGAGGCGAGCATGATGCTGGCCAAGGAACGCGGCCCTTGCCCCGATGCCGAGGACATGGGCGCGATGGAGCGGTTCAGCTGCAAGATGGCGATCGCCCCGACCGCCTCGATCAGCATCATCTGCGGCGGCACCAGCGCCTGCATCGAGCCGATCCCGGCCAATATCTACACCCACAAGACGCTGTCGGGCAGCTTCGTGGTGAAGAACCCGTACCTGGAAAAGATCCTCGATTCCAAGAGCAAGAACTCCACCGCCGTGTGGAATTCGATCCTGGAAAAGGGCGGCAGCGTGCAGCACCTCGATTTCCTCTCGCCGGAGGAAAAGGCCACCTACAAGACCAGTTTCGAGATCGACCAGCGCTGGCTGCTCGAATTCGCGGCGGACCGTTCGCCCTTCATCGACCAGGCGCAAAGCCTCAACCTGTTCATCCCCGCGGACGTCGATAAGTGGGATCTGGCCATGCTGCACTTCCAGGCGTGGGAGAAGGGCATCAAGTCGCTCTACTACCTGCGCTCGAAGAGCGTGCAGCGTGCCGGTTTCGCCGGCGGCGTGGAGGCGGACAATACGGCCGAGGCGGCGAAGTACGAACTGCCGACCACGGATTACGACGAGTGCCTCGCCTGCCAGTAGCTTACAGGCGAACTCCAGACGCGTTCGTGCGTTGTCTCCAGTGAAAAGGAGAACCGTGCATGAACGACGATCGCATCTGGGAATTCGAGCGTGAGCTGTGGCTGGGGGGCGGTGATGTCTACCGCGAGAAAGTCGCCAGCGACTGCATCATGGCACTGCCGGCCGAACCTATCCTGTTCGACCATGGCGCAGCTACGAAGGCCGTAGAGGACACGCCGCGCTGGAGCGAGGTCGCGTTCGCCGAAAAACGCGTTACGCGTCCGGAGGAAGGTCTGATCGTGATCGGCTATCGCGTCCATGCCCGGCGCGAGGGCAGCGATTATCACGCGCTGTGCACCAGTACATTGCAACGCCTGGCCCACGAGGAGTGGGTGGTCATACAACATCAGCAGACGCCGTTCGGAATCGAGGTAGCCGATCCGGACGC
This sequence comes from Aurantiacibacter arachoides, assembly GCF_009827335.1. Classification (GTDB taxonomy): domain Bacteria; phylum Pseudomonadota; class Alphaproteobacteria; order Sphingomonadales; family Sphingomonadaceae; genus Alteraurantiacibacter; species Alteraurantiacibacter arachoides. Next base: position 96,500 of record NZ_WTYH01000001.1, read on the forward strand.
CCGCTGAGCCAATTTAGGGGCGGGCCGGTCAATGCCGGCCCGCCCTTCCGCAGTGGCTTACTCGCCGCCTTCCTCTTCGAAGGTCTGCGCGTTTGCGCCAGTCGCGCTGAGGCGGACCTGATCACCCTCGACGCCGGCCACGAGGCCCATCGAGATGTAATGATGGTGGCCTTCGTGCTCGCCAGTGGCACCTTCGACCTGCGCGCCCGAATCCTTTTTCGTCAGCTTGATGCGGTCGCCCTCGACACCGTCGACGGTGCCGACGTGGACGCCATCGGCGCCGATGACTTCCATGTGTTCCTTGATCTTGTCGTGGTGGGACATGCGCTTTCTCCTGTTGGCGATGTGTCTGCTCCATCAACGCACGAAACGGTGATTGTGCCCGACCATCAATCGCGATCGAGGCAGTCGCATCTTTGCCAACGCCGGACCGCGGGCGTCAGGTGCCGGCGGACCAGAGCGGCAGGCGGGCGAGGGCGTCGCGCGGCAGGTCGATACCGATCTCGCGCGCCAGCAGGTCGCGATAATCGTCGACATCATCGACGGCGCGTCGCTCCATCGGCTGGCCTGCGCGGTAGCGGGTGAATTGCCTGTCCAGCAGGCTGACGAAGCCATCGGGCAGCACCCGGCTGGCCACATGGCAATTGACATGCCGTGCCGAGGGGTGGGTGCTGGCAAAGTGGCTGCCCATCATCAGGTCGGCGGGTGCCACCTCGGCAAGATCGAAGGCGTATTGCTGCTCCCAATCGGCGTGGCTGCGCCCGCGACCGTCGGTCGTCTCGGGCGGGCCAAGCCGCTCCAGCAGCCACTCGCCGGGCAAGGTGCCGGGCGCGCCGATGCGCCGCAGGCGATGGCGGGCGAGGTCGCCGCTGGTCGCCTCGGCACCGTCGACCAGCGGCAGGGGCGGGCAGTAGGTGCCGCCGAACCCGGCATCGGCGATCATGCGCGCACCGTCGGCCAGGGTCACCAGCAGCAGGCAATGGGTCAGCGGCGGCAGATCGGGCGGATCGCCAAAGGTGACGCGCGCGAGCAGCAGGCGGTTGGCGAAGCCCATGGCGGCCAGCCGGTCGGACAGCAGCCGGTTGTGCTCGAAGCAGAACCCGCCGCGCCGCCGCCCTACCAGTTTGTCGGCGATGGCGCCGGGGTCGGTGGGGATGGGCGCCCCGAGCCGCACGTCGATGTTCTCGAACGGGATGTGCTGGCGATGCGCGGCCTGCACCGCCAGCAGGCCGGCGGCATCGGGCGCTGGCGCTGCGGCCAGGCCGATGCGGTCGAGATAGGCGGCTAGGGCGGGGCGTACGCTCATCAGCGGATGCATGACGCAAAGATTGTGGCCGGGCAACGCCAACAAGGCGCCGTCCTTCACGACGAATCGCCTGCCCACGCCCGCCAAATTATGAGGGTGAGACATTCTTAACCCGCGTCGTCGTAAACTCTGGCCATGAGGAGCAAAGCCAACCAGCGGTTTCCGACGCACCACGGCTACGGCGAGATCGGCCTGTCGCGGTTCTTCATGCTTTATGTGGCGCAGGCTGTGTGGTTGGGCCTCGGCGTATATCTGCTCCTCCACGCGTACTGGCCGTCGACCTGCACGCCGCACAATCCGATCGAGGTATACGCCTGTTCGATGCGCCTGCCCGAGAACGGCGGATGGCGCGAAGCGGCGTTGCTCACCTGGCTGTGGGCCACCCCGATCCTGATCGCACTGGAAATCTCTCGCCGGATGCGCCGTGACGAGGCTTGATCGCTGATAGGCGCGAGCCGCTACTCGGCGGTGTCGTAGCCATTGCGGGGGCGTGTCGCATCGGGAGCGTCTGCCATTTCCTCGCCATCCTGCGCGCCGTAGCCCAGGCCTTGCGAGCCATCGGCGTTGCGCGCCTTGCCTTCGGGATTGTCGCCGGGCTTGCCCCGCGGATCGCCGTCGTTTGCGCCCGCCTGCTCCCGCTTCATGGCTTCCGCCGCTTCGTCCTGCTGCATGGTCTGGGGGGTGTTGACCTCGTACTGGTCATAGACCGGGCGGGCAGAGCCGGCATCGGCATCGTCGGCCACCGGTCCTTCGGTCGATGGCCCTTCGGTCGATGGCGAGCGAGCCCGCTCCCCTTCAGAGCCCTGCGCCGGGTTCGTTTCGCGCGACTCGCTCCCTGACTTGTCGTCCGACTGACCCTGCGATTGTTTTTGCGTCTGCACGCCGCGCTGCTGGTTCTGCTGCATGATCTCTCCGAATACCAGCACGGGGCCGGGTTGCTGCGCGCGCGGCGGCACGGCGCGGCGGTGAATGTCATTGTCGAAAGCGGGCATCGCACGTCTCTCCCATGCGCTTGAATTACATGGCAAAGTAACCGCCGATGGCCGGGAGTGGTTCCCGCCGAGTGCGCGGGGATGCGCACGTCATCCGCCGCCCCGCGCAGCTGCCAGATCAGGCCGGTATCAGGCCTCGCCCGCTTCCTTCGACCGGTCGCCGTAGCCGACGCCCGGCTGCTCTTCCTCGGTCAGCGGCTCGCCCTTGGCGGCCTCATCCTTCTTGCGGCGGATCGCCTCGTCGCGCACGGCGTCTTCCTTCGCCCCGGTGGGGGTGAGGCCGGCGGCATCGGGTTTCGTGCTGTGGGTGACCACGCGGGAATCTTCGGGTTCGTATTCGCCCATGATAATGCTCCTTCAGGCAAAGGGGGTATTGCAGGGCGAACGCGCGCACCGGCCCGGGCGTTCCGCGGGCGGCGCGGCGCAGGTCTGCGCGGCTTATCCCCACGCAATAGGAAATCTTGTCTCCAAAAGGGCGGCATGATCCCCTATGTGAGTCGCTCGCACCCAGACCAGAGGACCACCACATGTCGTTGCTCGAAGCCCGCAAGACCTACAAGCCGTTCGAATATCCGTGGGCTTACGAGTTCTGGAAACGGCAGCAGCAGGTGCACTGGATGCCCGAGGAAGTGCCGCTGGGCGAGGATTGCCGCGACTGGGCGCAGAACCTGACCGATCACGAGCGTAACCTGCTCACGCAGATCTTCCGCTTCTTCACCCAGGCCGACATCGAGGTGCAGGACTGCTACCACGAGAAATACGGCCGCGTGTTCAAGCCCACCGAGGTCAAGATGATGCTGGCCGCGTTCAGCAACATGGAAACGGTGCACATCGCCGCCTATTCCCACCTGCTCGACACCATCGGCATGCCCGAAAGCGAATACGGCATGTTCCTGGAATACGAGGAGATGAAGGCCAAGGTCGATTACCTCGAACAGTTCGGTGTCGACAGCGACGAGGATATCGCCCGCACGCTGGCCATGTTCGGCGGCTTTACCGAAGGGCTGCAGCTGTTCGCCAGCTTCGCCATGCTGATGAACTTCCCGCGCTTCAACAAGATGAAGGGCATGGGCCAGATCGTCAGCTGGAGCGTGCGCGACGAGAGCCTGCACTGCGAAGGCATCACCCGCCTGTTCCACGCCTTCTGCCAGGAGCGCGACTGCCTGACCAAGGCGGTGAAGGAAGACATCATGGACATGTGCCAGAAGACGGTGCGGCTGGAGGATGCCTTCATCGACCTCGCCTTCGAACAGGGCCCGGTGCCCGGCATGACGGCCAAGGAAATCAAGAAGTACATCCGCTACATCGCCGACTGGCGGCTGGGCCAGCTCGGCCTGCCGAGCATCTACATGGTGGAGGATCACCCCCTGCCCTGGCTCACCCCGCTGCTGAACGGCGTGGAGCATGCCAACTTCTTCGAAACCCGCGCGACCGAGTATTCCAAGGCCGCGACCAAGGGTGACTGGAACACCGTATGGTCGAGCTTCGACTCGCGCCAAAAGGCGAAGACCGTGGCGGCGAACGAGGTCGAGGACGAGGGGCCAGGGTTGTTTGGGATTTCGCCGGCGGGCGCGCAGGGTGTGGCGGCGGAGTAATCTTAGCTTTGAAGGAACAGTAAATGGCCGCTTTTGACGGTAAAGGTCGACTGCCGATTTCCGGCAACAGCCGGCTTTATTATTGATGGCGAGAACATCCCGTTTGGTGCATATCAAGCTATCTACCACAAAATTACGAAGAAGACCGAACGAATCCACCAAGCTTATGACCACGCTTATGAAATTAGGATTTCCGATCTAAAAGAAGTGCATCAACAGATCGCCCAGGCAATTCAACAGTACAACAAGGTCGGCGTCGATTGCGAAATTTCTCACTCCCTTTTCAAAGGGCAATCTCGCAATTATAGTTCTTTCGAGAGATTTGAAATTTCGGATTGTAGTACCCGTTGTGTAAGCAATGCTTTAGCATATGAATTAAACTTTCTTGTAATTTTGCCTGGGCAGATCCCCGAAGCCGAGGAAATCCCACAAAGATATAAAGTCGTAATTCGTGTTCAAAACGGCCTTAAGGGGGAAGAAGAGTCCGCGGTTCCACTTTTCATAAGGTTTTCACCTTTCGACGGCGCGATCAACGCTACATTTGAGTATGCTGATTACGCGGTCATGTTGGCCTTAAAGTCAATCATCGACAAGTGGGTCGAAAGCCTCCCAGTACGAAAACAATCCAAGATCTTTAAATTCATCTCTAGGCAGCGTATTTATTTAAGTGGCCATGTATCGGGTGTTGCTGCTGCACTACCGTTTCCGCAGCCTTAAAAATTTTCCAAAACCCACAATATTCAGCGCAACAGGTCGGCGTTATTCTCGCTGCCGGACTAGCAATTTCTTTCATTAGTAGTGCGCTACTCACTATATTTGTAACGAACATTGAAAGCAAAACACTTGACTTGAGTCCTAAAAACTGCCTTCTTTTAACCAAAGGTGACGAAGATCAGAAGTTTAAATTGCTTGACGATCGAAGGAAGGTTTGGTCATTGGCTTTTTTCTGTCTTATGACTTTGTCGACAATACTTGTTAATGTTTTCTCGTCTTTACTTTACGATGTTCTTTTAAAATAAGGGCTGTTTTTCAAAAATTTCTTTGGCGTACGGGGGCCATTTCGCGAGCCGGAGATTGAGGGTTCCAGGGACAGGATACTCGCTCCATCCCTCGAACTTCGGCGCGCCCACCACGTCCCCTCCCGCAGGCGGGAGGGGATGTGGTGGCGGTGCGTGGTCCCCTTCCCGCTGCGGGAGGGGTTAGGGGTGGGCCTGCGAGGCTTGCAACCGCTCCACCTCCGCGCGGATCGTGGCGACCACGCCCTCCGCATTCCCCAACACATCGGCGTTCGTAAAGCGCAGCACGGTGTAGCCTTCCGCCCGCATCCACGTATCGCGCCGCGCATCGGCTTCGGGGGTCCGGTCGTGGCTGATGCCGTCGCATTCGATCACCAATTTCAGGCTGCGGCAGAGGAAGTCGGCGTAGAACGGGCCGACCGGCATCTGACGGCTGAACTTCGCGCCCTGCTGGCTGCGTGAGAGGTGTTGCCAGAGCAGGCGTTCGGCGGGGGTGGCGGTGTTGCGCAACGTGCGAGCGCGGGGGGTGTTGCGAGGTTTGAACTCGGGCATTGCGCCTTTGGTCATGCCCACCCCTAACCCCTCCCGCAAGCGGGAGGGGGACTCGATTGCGCGAAACTCTCCCCTCCCGCCTGCGGGGAGCCGAAGGCGTTCCCGCAAGGAACAGCGGCCGGGAGTGGGCCTGTCATCTCATTGTCTTCCCCCGACCGCTTGCGCTTCGACCCCTTCCCCCAGCCACCCTGCTCGCGTAACCTCGCCCACCATGAAGTCCCATCCCATCGCCGCCGCCATCACCCTCGCGCTCGCTGTCACGGCGTCGCCCTCGCTCGCCTGCTCGGTCGTGGCCGACTACCGCGTACCGACCAATCTCGAACTGGTGGAGGAGGCGGACGTCATCGTGCTCGGACGGGTCACCGGGCAGCAGGTGACGGGGGATGATCCGTGGGACGTCGCACTGATGGTGGAGCCTATCGAGGCGATTCGGGGCGCAGTGCCGGACGGGCCGCTGCTGCTTGCCGAAATGACGATCGCCCGGGACGAGTTCGCCAGCCTCAGCAACCCCTACGAATTGCAGCACGCCCATCCCGAGGCCGGCAGCGGCAGTTGCACCCGTTACACATTCCCAGAAGGCAGCGTGGTCCTGTTCTTCCTCGAGCGCGACGGCGACGGACTGCGCTCGCTCGGTGCACCCTTCGCCCGCTCCTCCGAGGACGTATTGACCGCAGATGCCCCGTGGCTGCGGCTGGTGCGCTTCTACGCGCAGGTCGTCGCCGCGCCCGCCGCCCAGCGCGACGCGATGCTGCAGGCCGAGGAAGCCCGCTATGCCGCGCTCGCCCACGATCCCGTCGCACGCCTGATGGCCGCCGACATCGCCCGCCAGCGCGCCGGCCCCAACCGGCCATTGCACGAAGCGATGGACGCGGAAATGGGCGCCTACGCCGACGCCATGGCGAATGCCGAGGCGGCGATGGAGGCCAGCGATCAGGTGGAGGTGACCGAGGGCGAGGATGGCATGTCGCTGCAGGGCACGATGCGGCTCGGCCCGGTCGAGGGGGCGGACAAGCCCGAACGGCACCGCTGATGCAGCCGGCCGAGGTCGCCACCTACTACCTCATCGTCATCAACCTTTTCGCCTTTGCCGCCTTCGGGGTGGACAAGGCGCTGGCCCAGAACGGGGGGCGGCGGGTGCGGGAGAGCAGCCCGATCGCCTTTGCGCTGCTGGGCGGCACGCCGGGCGCCTATGCCGGGCGGCGGGCATTCCGGCACAAGACCCGCAAGCAGCCGTTCTCGCGCCAGTTGCTCTCGGTCGCCATCGGGCAGGGGATCATGGTCGTCTTCGCGCTGACTTTCTGGCTGAGTGGCTGAACCTATCCGGCAGGTGCAGCGGCTGTCCGGGGCGCTATTCCCGATGACCTTGCATCACCAACCCCACGGCGCTGGCGGCGGGTCGATCGGCCGCGTCGCGTCGAACTCCACGCGGAACAGGCGGTTGTCGGGCGATGGTCGGCTGAGCTGATAGGCAAAGCGCGCGCCGGGCGTGCCCGCCGGGTCGACCTCCACGCGCCACACGTTGGTGACGGATACCGCCCGGTCCTCGCGCAGGAACAGCGCAACGCTCTCCGCGTCGACCGGGAAATCCTGTGCCAGGCCAGTGCCCGGCGCGGCGGTATCGCCCCCGTACATGGTCAGCACGTCCGCCGAACCGTCCGCATGGCGATGGTCGTGCTTCAGGCGCAGGCCGTCGGCGGTGCGGGTAAAGACCCAGGTGCGGCTGCGATCCCAGGTGCCGTCGGCCTGGCGGACGTGGAACGGCACCTCGATCCGCGCGGCGTTACAGCTGCGCACGTGCATCACCATCGGCTGGCCCGCCATGTCGGCGTCGGCCGCCTGGTTGCTCGCCAGCGCCCCTGTGTAAGATTGCCCGCAATGGCTGGTAAGCGCCTGCCAGAACGCCTCCTGCGGCAAGGCTGCGCCGGGCGGCGGAGTGGCGCATCCGGCCAGTGCGAGCGCGGGCAGAAGCAGGGCGAGGAGGCGGGGAAGGGCGGGCATGGCGCCAGTCTGGCAGTCAAGCGCCCCTGCGGCAAGCGTGGCGGCTTGTGCGCGGCCCGCTTCCTCCCCATCTGCCAAGCCAGCAATAATTCGAGAGGACACCGATGCGCACCGAATCCGAAGTCGCCGCCATGCAATGCCCCGTCTGCCGCGTGCCGCTCGCCATGAGTGACCGACAGGGGATCGAGATCGACTATTGCCCGCAGTGCCGCGGCGTCTGGCTGGATCGCGGCGAGCTCGACAAGATCGTGGAACGGTCGGTGCCCGAACAGGCCCCGCGCCATCGCCCGCAGCCCAGCTACGCCCAGCACGGCGGGCAGGGCCATTCGGGCTACGGTCATGGCTATGGCAAGCCGCAGAAGCGCAAGAAGAGCTTCTTCGAGGAAATCTTCGACTAGGTCAGTGCCGCCCGCACGCGCTGTTCTACCACAGCAGCGTGCGGGGCCGTGGCATGGGCTGCCGCTCCCCCGCCTTCACCAGCGAGAGGACCGCGCGCACCACAGCCCAGATCGTCACCACGATCCACAGACCCATCCAGCTGAACAACAGCGCGAACATCCCGGTAGGCGGTCGTCCTCCCCGGCCCTCCGCCAGTTCCGCCATGCCGACGAAGCTGGCGAAAAAGCCGATAAAGATCACCATCATGGCGATGAGGCCGATCCAGAAGGTTCGGATGAGGTAGGTGAAATGCGTATGCTCCCACGCCTGAGCCCGCGCATCGGCGCGCCAGACATAGGCGAGCACTACGCCGACTACCGCCGCGAAGGGCGGCAGCATGATGTTGACGATATAGAGGATCGCCACGATTGCCGGGCGCTGTAGCGTCACGCCGTTGTCGCGTGACGGATCGTGTGCCGGATCATGTCCGGGAGGGGCGGGTGTGGCGGTTTCGTCCATCGAGCGGTCTCCCTGAAGCGCGCCAACCTAGGCCGGATCGGGCGGGGATGGCAAATCGAAGGGCACCGGGATCCGCACGGGTTTCAGCACCACCCGCGATCGAGCCGGCTGCGGCGGGCGAGCTGGCGCTGCACCATGGTGTCGGCCAGCAATTCGTCCCCGCGCCGGGCGGCGCGCAGTTCCCGGCCGTAGGTATCGCGTGGCGGTTCGGCCCCGCCGTCCAGCTCGAACGGGCCGAGACTGGCCCAGCGCGCCAGTTCGTCGCGCGCGACCACGGCAAGGCGGCGCTCCGCCTCGCACGCGCCCGCGATCTCTGGCGCGTCGTAACCGGTGAGGCGCACGCGCCGCTGCCCTATCGCCAACGTGTCTCCGTCGATGACGCAGGCCGACGCGCCCCGACCTTCCCCGCACGGCGCGAAGGGGCGATCGAGCGCGGACCACTGGACAGGGCGCACGGTCCATTCCCGCACCAGCAGGCTGGCGCCGAGGATCAGCAGCGCGGCCGCCAACCAGCGCCACCGGCGCCAGACGGCGCGGCGCGCGCGGCGGCGGTTCCAGTTCGCATCGAAGCGCGGTTGCCTCTCCAGCTCAGTCCTCCGCCGACCAGCGTGGGATCGGGTGGAGATGGCCGAATTCCTCGGCCAGCGGCGGATGATCCAGCGGCGGCCAGTCGAGCGGTTCCTCCGGCACGGTGAAATCGGGCAATCGGTCCAGCAGGTCGCGCATCAGCGTCAGCCGTCCGCGCCGCTGATCGTTGAAATCGACCACGGTCCAAGGAGCGTGGCGCGTGTGCGTGGCGGCGAACATCCCCTCGCGCGCGGCGGTGTAGTCGGCGAATTTCATGCGGCTGGCGAGGTCGATGGGGGACAGCTTCCAGCGCTTGAGCGGATCGGCCAACCGCTCGGCAAAGCGTTCCTCCTGATGTGCCTGATCAGTGGAAAGCCAGTATTTGAACAGGCGTATGCCGTCATCGACCAGCAGCTTCTCGAACACCGGGGCCTGGCCGAGAAAAGCATCGACCTGCTGCGGCGTGGCAAAGCCCATCACCTGCTCGACGCCCGCCCGGTTGTACCAGCTGCGGTCGAACAGCACGATCTCGCCAGCGGCCGGCAGGTGCTGGACGTAGCGCTGGAAATACCACTGGCTACGCTCGGCATCGTTCGGCTTGGGCAGCGCGACCACGCGGCAATGGCGCGGGTCGAGCGGGGCGGCAATGGCGTCTATCGTGCCGCCCTTGCCAGCGGTATCGCGCCCTTCGAACACGACGCAGATGCGCTGTCCGCTGGTCCGCGCCCAGCGCGCCATGGCGACCAGTTCAAGCGCGATCGTCGCGATAGCTGCGTCGTAGTTCTTGCGTTTCATCGCGGCAGGTTGTGCCGCAGTTGCCGGACGATGGCCAGCGGTACGCTAGTCGGGGTCGCCGTCCTTGCGGACCTGCTGACGCGGCGTGGAGCGGCGATCGCTCCCGCTGCGCCGGTCATTGTTCTCGCGCCGGTCGTGGCTGTCTATCGGCACGTCCTGCTGGCGGCGTTCGCCGCTGCGTCGTCCGCCAGACTCCTGATCGAGCGAATGATCCCTCTCACCCATGTGACGTCCCCTCCTTCTGCCCTCCGCGCCCGGCTTGGATCACCGTGGTTAAAGTCCATTTACGATGATGATCGCAGCGATTGCTTGCGATAGGGTTAAGAGTGCGGGGCACGCGGGAAAGGCTGGCAACAGCGGCGCACGGCGCCTATGCGCTGCACCATGATCCGGTCCGAAGATCCCAGGATGCTCGCCAAGGCAGAAACGCTGATCGATGCGCTGCCCTACCTCCAGCGGTATGCGGGCAAGAGCTTCGTGGTGAAATACGGCGGCCACGCGATGGGCGATCCGGAATTGGCGCAGGATTTCGCCGAGGACGTGGTGCTGCTGAAGGCGGTCGGCATCAATCCGGTGGTCGTCCACGGTGGCGGCCCGCAGATCGGCACGATGTTGCAGAGGCTGGGCGTCGAGAGCACCTTCGTCGATGGCCTGCGCCTGACCGACAAGGTCACCGCTCAGATCGCCGAAATGGTCCTGTCGGGCGCCATCAACAAGGAACTGGTCGGCTGGATCGCCAAGGCCGGCGGGCGGGCCATCGGCATTTCCGGCAAGGACGGCGGGCTGGTGCGCGCCGAAAAGGTGACCCGCACCGCGCGCGATCCGGGCAGCCAGATCGAACAGGTAATCGACCTGGGCTTCGTGGGAGAGCCCGTGGCGGTGGATACCGCGGTGCTCGAAACGGTCAGTGCTGCGGGGATGATCCCGGTGATCGCGCCCATCGCCAGCGACGCGGCGGGCGATACCTACAACATCAACGCCGACACCATGGCCGGCGCCATTGCCGCGGCCCTTGGCGCCGCGCGGCTGTTCCTGCTGACCGACGTTGCCGGGGTGCTGGATGGCAATGGCCAGCTATTGTCCGACCTCACGCCGGCCGACATCGCGGTCCTGCGCGAGGAAGGCACGATCACCGGCGGCATGATCCCCAAGCTCGCTACCTGCGTCGACGCGGTGGAAGCCGGGTGCGAGGCGGCGGTCGTGCTCGACGGGCGGGTGCCGCACGCGATGCTGCTGGAATTCTTCACCAGTCGCGGCGCGGGGACGTTGGTGAGCAAGGGCGCGGCTTGAGCAGGAGCCGCCAACCGCCTAGATAGAACGCCAAGACCCACAGGAGATTTTTGTTGACCGCCCTGATAGCCATTCTGGGCATGATCGTGCAGGCGATCGTGATCCTCGTCATCATCCAGTTCGTGATCGGCCTGCTGTTCGCGTTCAACGTGGTAAGCGGGCGCAACGATTTCCTGCAACAGATCTACAGCTCGATCAACGCGCTGCTGGAACCGCTGCTGCGCCCCATACGCAGCATCCTGCCGCGCACGGGCGCGATCGATTTCTCCCCGCTGGTGCTGATCCTAGTGCTGAACGCGCTGATCATCATTTTGTCGAGCGTCTGAGCCGTGCGCCGGCCTGCCCGCGCGACTGCCGCCCGCTTGGCTGTTGTCCTGGGCGCCTGCATGGCCGTTGCGGCCTGCGCCAGCGCGCAACAGCAGCAAGTGCGGCAACAGGCGCGCGCGGCCACGGCTTTCCTGGAAAGGGAAGGCAGCGTGGGCGATCCGGGGCGGGTCGCCGCCGCCGACTTCGCCTTTGCCCGCATGGCCCGCGAGGACGGCAACTGGACCGCGTTCCGCGCCTATGCCGCGCCCGGCGCGCTGCTTGACGATGACGCCGATCCGGCTGGCTGGTCCACGGTGCTGGGCCAGCTGCAAGGCCGTGCCGACCCGGCTGAGGCGGTGGCCTGGGGCCCCACCCGCGTCTGGTCGAGCTGCGATGGCCGCGTGGCGGTGAGCGAAGGCCGTTCACGGCGCCCGACCGGGGTGGTTGGTACTTACATCACGGTGTGGGAATTGCAGCCGGACAATCAGTATCGCTTCATCTACGATACCGGCACGCCGGACGATCCGCAGCCCGCGCCCGAACCGGTCGAGGAATTGCCGGACGGCGCCATTTTGGTGCCCGGCATGACCGCCTTGCAAGGCTCGGTCGCCGATTGTCCGAGACAGGGCGAGGCGATCCCCACGCCAAGCCCCGAGCCGACCGCGACCGGCACCCGCAGTGGCGGGGGCGCCTCGCCCGACGGCACCTTGCGCTGGCAGCGGATCGTGAACCCCGATGGATCACGCCGGGTGGCCGTGTGGTGGCTGCGTGACGGGACCTGGCAGCTGGCGACAGAGTTGCTGGTTCCGGTACAGGGATAGGGCGATGGTCGAACTGTTCCTTTCCGCCTTCATCACCCTTTTCGTGGTGATCGATCCGCCCGGTTGCGCGCCGATCTACGCCGGGTTGACCAAGGGGGCCGATGCGCCCTTGCGCCGTTCGATGGCGATCCGCGCCTGCCTGATCGCCAGCGCCATCCTGCTGGTCTTCGCCCTGTTCGGTCAGCAGTTGCTGGGCGCATTGCACATCGAGCTTGACAGCTTCCGCATTGCTGGCGGCATCATGCTGTTCCTGATCGCACTCGACATGGTGTTCGAGAAACGCACCCAGCGGCGCGAGGAGCGTGCCGAAAAGATTGCCGCCACGCCGGAGGTGGAGGATGTCTCGGTCTTCCCCATGGCCATGCCCATGCTGGCCGGCCCAGGCGCGATCGCCGCGGTAATGCTGCTGCAGAACGAGGCGCAGGGGTTGCAGGAGACGATCGTCGTGCTTTCCGCGCTGGGCACGGTGATGGTGCTGACCCTGCTGGCCCTGCTTGCGGCGGCCCCGCTGATGCGCGTGTTCGGCGCGCGGGTGGAGGCGGTGATCACCCGCCTGCTCGGCGTGCTGCTGGCGGCGCTGGCGGCGCAATACGTGATCGACGGGCTGCGCAACTCGTTCGGCGTGTGACGCCGCACCAGCGTGCCGGGCCTACTGCAGGGTCACGGTGCTCTCGTCCGGGTCGCCCTTGGCGAAGAATTCCAGCAGGCTGACGAGCACGTCGCACCGTTCGCGCAGGGTCCGCGCCTCCAGCAGGGCCTGTTTGGCGGCAGCATCGAAGGGGGCAATCTGGCTGACGCCGTTGATCAGCATCTCGTCATCGAGCTGGGCGACCGAATCCCAGTCGATGGCATAGCCCTGACTGTCGGCAAACAGCCTCGCCTCGTGCTCGAAGCCCGCCCGCTCGCCAAGGGTCAGGTATTCGTCCTTGGGCTCATCGAACAGCTCGGCCTGGACCTGGCGGAACGGCGTCGTCACCTCCAGTTCGCGCAGCACGCGAAACCGGGATACGCCGACCAGCACCACGTTGTAGCGCCCATCCTCGCTGGTTTCGACATCCTCGATCTTGCCGATGCAGCCGACCTTGTAGAGGTCCGCGCCCTCGGCCTGGTCCATCGGCTGGATCATCCCGATCAACCGTTCGCGCGCCAGGGCATCGCCGATCATCGCCCGGTAGCGCGGCTCGAAGATATGCAACGGCAGCTGCAGGCCGGGGAACAGGATCGCGCCGGTCAGCGGGAAGATCGAGAGGCGGCTGGCGGTCATCCGAACAGGATCAGGCTGAGCCGGCGGCGCGTGGCGGAAACCCATGGGTCTTCCAGGCCGACGGCTTCGAACATCTGCAGCAGCTTGCCGCGCGCCTCGGCCACGGCTTCCTCGTCGCCGCCCTCGATGGTGCGCAACAGCGTGGCGGCCGCATCATCCCGCTCGCCGGCGGCAAAGGCGGCCTCGGCAAAGGCAAGCTGGGCCGCGGTGTCGGCGGGACGCTCGGCGGCGGCGGCGCGCAAGGCCTGCAGCTCGCCAGCGTCCACGCGCGTGCCGGCCAGCGCCAGTGACGCCTGCGCCTGCTGCACCAGCGGGTCGGCCTGCATCTCCGGGGAGAGCGCATCGTGGGCTGCCTGCGCCTGCTCGGTATGCCGGGCGGCGACGAGCGCGCGGATCAGGCCCGCATGAACCTGCGCCTTGTCGGGTGCCATCTGCGCCAGCTGGGCAAAGATGGCGGCGGCGCGCTCGGCATCGCCCTCGGCCAGCATCTGTTCGCCCATACCCGCCAACTGATCGAGATCGGCGGCCGGCTGCCCCCCGCCGGCGCCTGCGCCATCGGCTGCACCGGTCTTGACCGGCAATTGCGCTAGCAGCTGGTCGAGCGCCTGCTTCAACTGCGATTCGCTGCGCATCGGGGTAAGGTCGGCCACCGGCTGGCCCTGGAACATGGCGTAGACCGTGGGGATGGATTGCACCTGGAACTGCGCGGCGATGAACTTCTCGGCGTCCACGTCGATCTTGGCCAGCACCACGCCCTTGTCGGCATAGTCGGCGGCGACCTTTTCCAGCACCGGGGTGAGCGCCTTGCACGGGCCGCACCATTCGGCCCAGAAGTCGATGATGACGAGCTTGTCCTGGCTCGGCTCCACCACGTTGGTGCGAAAACGATCGACGGCCTTCTGTTCGTCGAGGTTGAGGCCCATGCTCGCCAAGGTGTGCTCCTGTTCCGGTTGGATTGTCAGGGTTGCCAATGTGGCGTGTCGCAGGGATTTGTGAAGGCCCAAGATTCCCTCTTGCAGGCCAGCGGACCCGATGCTAACCGCCCCGCTCCCCACCCGGAACCCCATGCATATAGGGCTTCGGGTGAGCGCCAGTGAGCGGGCGTAGCTCAGGGGTAGAGCACAACCTTGCCAAGGTTGGGGTCGGGCGTTCGAATCGCCTCGCCCGCTCCATTATTTTCGCATGGTCGTGCGATGTGCCGGTCCCACCAGGGGGCTGGCGGGCTTTGCGCCCCACGCGCGTTCGTGGTCCTCGCCAGGCTCATTGCGATCCGCTAGTCCGGCGCACATGCTGTTTGCCCTGACCACTCTTCTCGCCGCGCTCGCGCCCCAGGATCTCGCGATCCAGGACTTCGATCCGTTCATGACCTTTTCGCGCAGTCCCACGCAGGTGGGGGAGCCGGAGGTGGTGGATGTCGGCATCCTGCGCGGTGAGGGGCGATTGCAATTCTGGTTTCGCCGGACCGTGCCGCGCCCAACCGCCGATGGGGCGGCTGACGGGATCGCTGAGGCCGCAAACGTCACCTGGACCGATACCCGTCGCTGCCCCGGTGCGCGCGATGCGGTGGTGGCGGCCACGCAGATCGAACCGCCCGGCATCCACGTGCCTGGCATCCCCGTGCGGCCTGACGGGTCCGTGATCCTGTCGCTCGACGGGGTGCGCTACGCCATCCGGGCCAGTTCGCATTACGACAGCTACGTCGGATCCGACATCGTGTTCGAATCCAACGTCGGCACACCACTCGCCAACTGGGTGGAGGGAAGCCTGGGCGTGCTGGCGAACTGCTGGGCTGACGAGGAGCCGTTGCACAACCTGCCCGCCGAGGTTGCGGTCGATCAGCCTTCGCCGGAGTGATCGGCGCTTTTTTGTAGGTCTCGTCTTTTGTCGACTTCGGCTAGCGGGTAGGCAAGCCTCATGTGGCGGGCTGAGCAGCAGCGCGGGGCGGGCTAAGTCGACGCCCAAGATCGCGGAATGGTGTCTCGATGAAGCGAAATGAGAAAGCCGAGAACGCCAACGCGCCGAAGAAAGCGAGCGCCTGACTCCACCATTGGGTAAACATACCCTCCATGAACACAAGTTGCTGCCACAGGTACAAAGTGTAGGAATACAGGCCCAGCGTTGCCATTGGCCTCCAGCCAAGGAAACGGCGCGCCCTGTCACTGACATTCGGAAGTGCAAAAACCCCGATCAATATGCCGACGGGCGCAACAGGGAGCGTTAGCTTCTGCACCAACCCACCGGGAATGCGAGAGAGCGCAATGCCGAGAACGAGGGACATTAATGCAGCGTACCAAGGTATACGTTTGAGAAGAGGCATAAGGCGCTCCTCGTGCCACGCCAACAGAGCGCCACCACCTAGCAACATGTAAATCTGCACCCAGCCGCTCACGCCGATCCAATGTAAGGGCAAAAAAACTGGCAGCAGGACCAAGGCCAGTGCTGGTAGTAGCAGCACCAAGGTCCTTCTGGCAGCGAAAGAGGCGAAAGCGAAAGGGAGTAGGAGATAAAATTGCTCCTCGAACGCGAGCGACCAAGTGTGCCCGACTATCCAAGAACAATCCGAGGGACCCAACTTGATGTTACACGTAAACATAGCCGATCGCGCCAGCTCGGCTGCAAGCGCCTGATCCCACCCCAGAACAAGCAAGCAGGCTGCGAGATATATCAGCAAGGGTGGCAGGATGCGCGCCGCTCTGCGGATGTAGAAGGCTGCAAAATCCACCTCTCCTCGGCGGCTCTTCTCCCTGATCAGCAAACGGGTAACGATGTAGCCGCTAATGGCGAAAAAGATGAAGACGCCAGCTTTGCCGTAAAGAGACTGCTCCGGGTGGTAGAGCAGATTCCAATGCTCGACGACTACAAAAAGAAGCGCGATCGTGCGCCAACCGTCGAGCCATTCGATGCGACCGTGAGTTTGGATCGGATCATGCAGCGCGGCCTGAACTGTACTTGCCATTGGTTGTGTCATCAGCTGAGTAAGCCTTCCGCCGAATAGCTTTCCAGCTCGTCGCCCTGCACGGTGACGACATGGACAAGGTTGGTGGCCCCCGGTTGGCCGAAAGGCACGCCGGCCATCACCGCAAGGCGGCTGCCCGGGCCGCCGAAGCCGTGGCGCAGGGCCATGCGCTTGCACTTGGCGACCATCTCCTCGAAACTGCCGATGTCGCGGGTAGCTACCGGGTGCGCGCCCCACAACAGGGCGACGCGGCGGGCCACGGCGATATTGGGCGTCAGCACGATCACCGGCACCGCAGGCCGTTCGCGCGAGACGCGCCGCGCGCTGCTGCCGGAAAAGGTGAACACGGCAATGGCGGACAGGCGCACGGTATCGGCGATGGTCATACAGGCGTGGGCCAGCGCATCCGCCGTGGTCGCCTCGCTGGGCGTATCGAGCATGCGCACGCGGCTCTTGTAATCCTCGTCCTGCTCCACCTGCCGGGCGATGGCGGCCATCATCAGCACGGCTTCCTCGGGCCAGGCGCCCGCGGCGGTTTCCGCGCTCAGCATGACGGCATCGGCCCCGTCGTAGACCGCGTTGGCGACGTCGGACACCTCGGCGCGGGTAGGGGCGGGGCTCTCGATCATCGATTCGAGCATCTGCGTCGCCACGATCACCGGCTTGCCGGTAAGGCGCGTCATGTTGACGATCTTCTTCTGCAGCGGCGGCACTTCCTCGGGGTTCAGTTCCACCCCCAGGTCGCCGCGCGCCACCATGATGCCGTCGGCCATCTCGATGATCTCGGCCAGGCGGCGAATGGCGCTCGGCTTCTCGATCTTGGCGCACAGCGAGCCGCGATTGCCCATCAGCTTGCGCGCTTCGGCCAGATCGTCGGGCCGCTGGACGAAGCTGAGGCCGATCCAGTCCGCGCCCTGGTCCATCGCAAAGGCAAGGTCGCGGCGATCCTTGTCGGTCAGGGCAGGGATGGGGATTTCCGCATCGGGCACGTTCACGCCCTTGCGATCGGAGATCACGCCACCGACCTCGGCCTTGCAGCGGATCGTGTCGCCCGCGACCTCGACGACGCGGAAGCGCATCTTGCCGTCGTTGACCAGCAGCCGCTGGCCGACTTGGGCGACATCGAAGATTTCCGGATGCGGCAGTTCGACCCGTGTCGCATCCCCCGGTTCGGACGATCGATCGAAGGTAAAGGCCCCGCCGTGCGGGATGACCGCGCGCCCATCGGCGAACTTGCCGACGCGAAGCTTGGGGCCCTGCAGGTCGGCGAGGATCGCGATCGGGCGATTGAATTCCTTTTCCAGCGTGCGGATGTTGGCGATGGTCTGGGCATGCATCGCGTGCTCGCCATGACTCATGTTGACGCGAAAGGCGTCGGCCCCGGCTAGGAACAGCGCCCGCAGCACCTCGGGATCCTGCGTGGCGGGGCCCGTGGTGGCGAGGATCTTGACCTTGCGGCCGCGGGGCTGGAGTTTGGAGGGTTCAAGCTTTGCCATAGTGACGCGCCTATGGCAGCGGGGCGCTACAAGACAAGGACACAATTGCCATGACCGACCAGACCCAGCCTCTCGACATGCTGCCCGACGCCGTCGCCGCCGATGCGTTCCGCCGGCTCGTGCGGCATCTGCGCCATCGCAGCGATGCCCAGAACATCGACCTGATGGGCCTGGCGGGCTTCTGCCGCAATTGCCTGGCCGACTGGATCGTGGACGCAGGCTACGATGGTGACAAGGCGGCTGCGCGCGAACTGATCCACGGGATGCCGATGGACCAGTGGAAGGCCAGCCACCAGGGCGAGGCGACGGCCGAGCAACTGGAGCGGTTGGCCGCCAGCATGGAGCGCAATGCCCCCGACCTGCGCTAGGCTTGCCTGCCGCGCCCGAAGAACCCAGACCCGCTTGTGGAAAGCGGGCTTCAAAGCCTCGGCTTGCGCGGCTAACCAGCCTCCAACCGATTCTCGCTGACACCGGAGACCCTACGACATGGCTGCTGCCACCGACGACCGCCTGCGCCTGCTGATCGAACGCATTGAACGCCTCGAGGAAGAGAAGAAGGGCATCGCCGACGACATCCGCGACGTCTATTCGGAGGCGAAGGCCGTCGGCTACGATGCCAAGATCATGCGCCAGATCGTGCGGTTGCGGAAGATGGAAGCCAACGACCGCAGCGAGATGGAAATGATCCTGGACACCTACAAAGCCGCGCTCGGGATGGGGTGAGCCGCCGCCGCGTCAGATGGCGGAACGGCATTGATTTCAAGCGGTTGGTCCGGGTGAAAGGATTTGCCCATGACCGATGAGACCCCCGAACGCGTGGATGCCGCCTTTGTCGAGGAAACCGGCGAGGAACCACGGATGCCCGGCCACGAGACCGATCTTGATCGCAAGCCCGAATGGCAACCGCGCTACCCCGGCTCGGGCCGGCTGAAGGACAAGATCGCCATCGTCACCGGCGGCGATTCGGGCATCGGGCGGGCTACCGCCGTGCTGTTTGCGCGGGAAGGCGCCAAGGTCGCGATCGCCTACCTGGAAGAGGATGACGACGCGCGGATCACCGCCGACGCCATCGAGCAGGAGGGCAGCGAGGCGCTGCTGCACGCGGGCGACCTTGGTGATCCGGCGACGGGCCAGGCCCTGGTCGACAAGGTGATCGCCAGGTGGGGCCGACTGGACGTGCTGGTGAACAACGCCGGCGAACAGCATCCCGACAAGGACATTCGCGACATTACCGTGGAACAGTTGCAGCGCACGTTCCAGACCAACATCTTTGCGATGTTCTACCTCGTTCAGGCCGCGCGGCCGCATCTCAAGAAGGGCGCGGCCATCGTCAACTGCACCAGCGTGACGATGTACCAGGGCAGCAAGGAACTGCTCGACTATTCGAGCACCAAGGGCGCGATCACCGCCTTTACCCGCTCGCTGTCGGAAAACCTCGTGGGTGACGGCATCCGCGTGAATGCCGTGGCGCCCGGCCCGATCTGGACACCGCTCAACCCCATGGGCGGCTCCAGCCCGGACAAGCTGGAGCATTTCGGCGAGGGCACGCCGATGGGCCGCCCCGGCGAACCCAACGAGGTCGCACCGGCCTTCCTGTTCCTCGCCTGCGAGGACAGCTCCTACATGAGCGGGCAGGTGCTGCATCCCAACGGCGGGATGGTGGTCAACGGATAGTCGGGCCATGTGTTGCGGCCTTCCCGAAGGCGCGGTACGCTGCGCTATCGGGGTTGGAACGCAGGATGGCCAATACTTTGCAGGTCTTGCTTGCCGCGGGCCTGTTCGCATTAGTAGCGCAAACTGCAGCGGCACAGCAAGACATCACACTACAGGCAGGTGCTGATTACACGCATCCACACAGTGGCATACGTGTGCCTGCGGTGTTGGCCGGCCAAATGCGCACCGCTGCGGGCAGCTATGCCGAGGACATGCTGGATGTCGGCCTGAATTTCGATGACGAGACGAGCGTCGAGGCGCTCAGTATATACGTTTATCGCAGGACTAACGGCTCGGTCCCGCTCTGGTTCGCGCAGGCGCAAAGCGTGATCGAGCATCGGTCGTCCTACGCAGATCCGGAACTGGTTGCTCCACCTGCCAATTTCGTCCCACCGGGCACGACAGCCGCGTCTGGACTGCGCGCCATCTACCGCACTGGCGCAGAAAGCGGAAGGATCTCGACTGGCTTGGCTTTGTTCGCTCACGGCGACTGCTACGTGAAGCTGCGCGCTACATCCGCCACGCGTTCACCCGAGGACCTCGGTCGCTGGATGGACGAGGCGCTTGCACAATTGCAGGTGCCTCAGCCACCTGTCGCTGAGCGAGCGGTGGCGCCGATAGCCGATTGCCAGGCTTTGTTGCGCTTCCGGCGCGAAGCGCGCGACGCGCCCGGGGAGGCCGCCGACCTCGTGGTCGATGGCATGATGAGCGGCCTGTTCGCAGGGGCCATCACTGCACAGGTTCGAGAGCGTCCGCCTGTTGTCTGGTGCCGGGATGCGGTGCTTGCGCCCGATCGGATCGTCTATCGCCCTGACAACGCGGATGATAGCTACCTGCTTGCATTGGGTGACAACGGCCAAGCCGTTCTGGTCGGTCAGGAGCTTCGCATCGAAGGGATTTCGCCCCGGCGCCGGGCCGGGCCGCGATACACCGTTCGTTTCATGACCGCTGCGCGCGACATCAATTTCGTATCGCAGGATCGGCTGCCATCGCCCGCGCGCGTGATCGAGCTGATCGAGACAAACAGGGCAATGTCGACCCGCACGACGTGGGGCGAGGACAGCGGATCGGTCACCGTACACGTCGAAGCGCTTGCCGATTGACGTTAGGGCACCGGTCATGATGTGCGCTCCGGTTGATGCGCGGGCGGGTCTCGGCTAGGCCTCGCGCCGACACTATCTCATCACCGAAGAAGACCCATGGCAGGCCATTCCAAATTCAAGAACATCATGCATCGCAAGGGTGCGCAGGACAAGAAGCGGTCCAACCTGTTCTCCAAGCTTTCCCGCGAGATAACCGTGGCAGCCAAGATGGGCATGCCCGACCCGGACATGAACCCGCGCCTGCGCCTGGCCGTGAACGCCGCCAAGGCGCAGTCCATGCCCAAGGACAATATCCAGCGCGCCATCGACAAGGCCAGCGGCGGCGATGCCGAGGATTACCAGGAGGTCCGCTACGAGGGCTATGGTCCCGGCGGCAGCGCGATCATCGTCGAGGCGCTGACCGACAACCGCAACCGCACCGCCACCAACGTGCGCAACTGCTTTGCCAAGAACGGCGGCAACATGGGCACCGAGGGCAGCGTTGCCCACGGGTTCGAGCGCAAGGGCCTGATCGAATATCCGGCGGGCGCGGGTGACGAGGAAACCGTCCTGATGGCCGCGATGGAAGCGGGCGCCGACGATATCGAAAGCTCGGGCGACGGGCACACCATCTGGACCGATCCCACCGCGCTGCACGAAGTTGCGGGCGCGATGGAAAAGGCGCTGGGCGAGGCGGAAAGCGTGAAGCTGGCATGGAAGCCCAACATCACCGTCGACATGGACGAAGGCAGCGCGGGCACGCTGATGAAGCTGATCGACGCGCTGGACGACGACGACGACGTCCAGACCGTCTGGGGCAACTACGACATCTCCGACGAGGTGATGGAGAAGCTGGGCTAGGCCCGAGCGAAGTCCGTGCGGCGCTGGCGTGATCGGCTGATCGTAACGGCAATCGCGATTGTGCTGCTCGTGGCCATAGGATGGCGTCTGGCCATCGCGCTGGGATGGTGAGGGGCGCGGTGACGATCATCCTCGGTCTCGATCCCTCGCTTTCCTGCACCGGCTGGGGTGTGATCCGCGCCGAGGGATCGCGACTGTCGCACATCGCCAACGGCCAGATCGCGACCGATCCCGCCGCGCCGATGCCCGCGCGGCTCGACATGCTTTACGCGGCCGTTGCAGCGGTCATCGCGGCGCATGGTCCCGACTGCGCGGCGTGCGAGGAAGTGTTCGTCAACAAGAACCCGCAATCCACGCTCAAGCTCGCCCAGGCTCGCGGGGCGGTGCTGGCAGCCTGCGGCGGCGCGCAGCTCGACGTGCGCGAACATGCGGCGCGGCTGGTGAAAAAGGCGGTGGTCGGCACGGGCGCGGCGGACAAGGCGCAGGTGCAGGCCATGCTGCGGGTGCTGCTGCCGGGCGTCGCGGTGGCCGGGGCAGACGCGACCGATGCGCTCGCGGTCGCCATTGCGGACGCCCACCTGGGCCATCATCGCCAGATCCCTTGAGGAACAAGCCCTTGTTTCCAGCGTAGTCCTCCCATCGCGACGCGACAGGGCGTGTCGGGCCATGAAGGAGACCTGAGATGCGCAAGACAATAGTAACGGCCATGGCGGCCGGTTCCATCCTGCTCGGCGGTTGCACCGCCTACGGCGGCGACCCGCTGGGCGGTCTGCTGGGCGGCCTGCTCGGCGGCGGCGGATACGGCAATACCAACACCAACCTTTCGCAGTTCGAACAGGCGGCAGCGGACGCCTGCGGACGCGAAGCACAGCGCTATGGCCGGGTGCAGCTCACCAATGTCCAGCAAGCCACGAACGACACCGTGCGCGTGGATGGCCGCATCGAGACCCGTGACACGCGCAACGACGAGTTCACCTGCACCTTCCGCAGCGACAACCGCATCGTCGATTTCCGCACTGGCTGATCCCGGCTTTTCTCCAATTGACACGACCGATTGACAGCATGGCCGCCTGGGGTAACCCCGGCGGCCATGTTCCTTGTCGTCTTCCGCAACCGCAAGCGTGCCGCTATCGACCGCGCGGCCTATGACAAGCAGGCGGCGCACATGGAAGCCATGGCCCGGGCCCAGCCCGGTTTCGCGTCATTCAAGGGCTTCACGGCCGAGGATGGCGAAGTCGCGGCAATTTCCGAATGGCAAGGCGAAGCCGCCGCCCGCGCGTGGGGGCGTAACCCGGCGCATCGGGCGGCCCCGCAGGACGGCCGTTCGCGCTGGTGCGTCCACTACACGCTGATCGAAGCGGCGGAGCCACGCATCCATTCCTTCATTGCGAGCGAGCCGTAATGATCCACCCCTGTGGCATCTCCAACTGCGACCAAGTGCAAAGAGGCGTAGACGAAAAAAACCAAATCGCATGGCCGCTTTCAGGGAATTGATGCGCGGGGTCGGATGTCCGAATTTAGGGTGGGAAGCGGACAACGACTTAAGCACGGCCGGTCCAGCAACCTGAGCAACAGTTCCGCGACAAATCATTTAGCGGTCATCATTCTCGGTCGAGTCAAAGCGCGCTTCGCCCACATCATCCATATTCTGCGCGAGGAACCGAGAGAGCAGGAAAGCTCCAAGCACCAATCCAGTGAGAATAGCCGCCATCAAGACCTTCAGGCCTATCGGACTCTCGCTACCAAGCTCGCGAAATAGCGGGATTGCGATGAGCAGCGCCAAAATAGCAACGACGTATGGTGACCCCTTCCACTTGTCTCTAATCATCGGCCTAATCCCCTCAAACATTAAGTCGCCCATATAAAGGATGACAGTTCGCGGTAACGTCCGCAACGGGGTCGTTTGCGGCTGATCCGCTTTCAGGAGCGACGACGCTGGCGATCGGCAAATGGCTGTATTCCAAAGTCGATACCTAGACGGGCGAGGTCTGAGAGTAGTTCAATGTCAAAATTCTCACCGTGCTCCCCACACGTCCAACCGATGAACCAGTTTAGCCTGCCCCCACTCTGCTTGATCTCGTTAATGTAGCCTTGTTTCGCCTCAAGAACCTTCACAAGGGTCCTGAGGCAGTCAGCCAGTTTGCCGTCATCACCTGATGCGAGATCAAAGAAACAATAGCTCTCCCGGTAAGCGCCCGAAAGCAGGGTGCCATTAGATGCCCTTCGCACCTCACCAGCCTTTTTCTTGTGCAACGCTTCGAGAGCAAACCCTCGCTCGATCACATGCGGATCAGCATACGGGTGGTAAACTTGAAGACCGATCGAATACTGAAAGCTCATCGCGGCAGATTAGGGTAGGTACGAAAGTCCGCAACGGGGTCGTTAGCTGAATTTCCGTTTATGGCGAGAACAGGGGCGATGCTGCCGGTCCGCTGATGGCGTACAACCGATGATGCTCTGATGCCCGAATTTAGGGTAAGAAACGGTCCTCAGCTTTCGTGAGGTTCGAACTCCCAGCGTGACCACTCTCCGAGCTTCGCCGCCACCGCGGCCCAATCGGAGCCAGTTGCATGCAACAATCTCTTGCGAACACACTCTTCCACAGCAACCGGGTCGAACCGCTTAGTAATTAGCGTTCGACCCCCGTGGAGAACGGGGTAGTTATCCAGTTTAGCTTCCAACCATTCTGGTGAGCATACATCAAACGCGAACGCGTCGGTCCCGCTCCCTCCCTGCACGCCGATCTCTGCCCGAAGTGTGTGGCAGAAACTGCCCGACACGGGAGCAAGATCGCACAGGTTTTCGTCGAACTGACCCGTCAGAGAACGGAGCACCGGCTGAAGTTTCGCTTGTCCCATTCGCGAATTATCAGCGTAAGGCGAATGTCCGCAATAGGGAGTCAAGTTCACTCCGGAAAACGCTCAAATGAAGCCACGAGGAAATCTAATTATCACAGTGGGTTTGTGATGCGCTTGCATTTCAGTGCCTCCCGACATGGATTTTCTGATGCCCCAGAAAGATCAGAGGAGTTTACAATGACCTATCTGCACGTCTGGGGCATTCCCAACTGCGACACGGTGAAAAAGGCGCGCAAGTGGCTGGAAGCGCAGGGATGCGACTATCGGTTCCATGACTACAAGAAGGAGGGGGCGGACCCGGATCTGCTTGGCACATGGGCAGACGCCGTCGGCTGGAACGTCCTGCTGAACCGCGCGGGCACCACCTTTCGCAAGCTGCCCGATGCCGAGAAGGCGAATATCGACCGCGACAAGGCCATCGCCCTGATGGCAGCGCACCCCAGCATGATCAAGCGCCCGGTCGTCACTTTCGAGGACAGCGAGCGCGTTCTCGTCGGCCTCGCACAGAGCGAATGGGAAAACGCCGTGAGATGAAAAAGTGGTTGGTCGTCAAACCTTTGCCGCGCAGCACGACCGCAGCATTTTTGCCAATTTGCTAATTGGCTTGGCCTTGCGCGCCGGCTGCCATCATGCGCAAATCAACTTAGCGAGGCGGACGAGCGCTAGGCCGCCTGCCGCGCCGTGACGATGTAGTTCAGCGCCAGGTCGCTCGACAGGTGCAGGCCCCTCGTGGGTGAATAGGCGATGCCTCGCGGCTCGCCCATTGCCAGCCCGGCGTGCTGCAACAGATCACGCATTTCGTCGGGCGTGATGAAATCGTCCCAGTTGTGCGTGCCGCGCGGTATCGCGCCGACCAGTTCGGCGCCCTCGACCAGCAGCATCCGGCTCGTCGGTGTGCGGTTGGGGGTGGACAGCACCATCAGGCCGCCGCCGTTCCCGTCATCCGGCGCCAAGTGCGCGGCCAGCTGAACCACGAAGGCCTGCTTGTCGGCGACGTGTTCGATGACCTCCATGCTGGTGACGAGGTCGAACCGGCCCAGCCCCAGCGTGTCCAGTTCGCCCGCGTGGTAGTCGATCGGCAGTCCCGCACCCTCGGCATGGGTGCGCGCCGCCGCGACGTTCTCGAAGGCGGCGTCCACACCCGTCACCGCCGCACCCAGCCGCGCCAGCGGTTCGCACAGCAACCCCGCGCCGCACCCGACGTCGAGCGCGGTCTTGCCGGCCAGCGGGCGCAGGCTTTCGACATCGCCGCCCCAGTGCATGTCCACCGCATCGCGCACGAAGCCGAGGCGCACCGGATTGAGCCGGTGGAGCATGGCCGACGCGCCCTTCGGATCCCACCAGTCGCGCGCCAGCTTGCCGAAATGGGCGGCTTCCTCCGCGCGGATGGTGGCCGAACTGGTTGCAGATGTGACAGTTGCATCGCTCATTGGGGCACCCTAACAGCGCCCGGAGCATTCAGCCAGACACACAGACGGGCGAACGGGCGGACGATACAGTGGCGCGCATCGTGATGAAATTCGGCGGCACATCCGTCGCGGGCACAGAGCGTATTCGCCGCGTTGCCAACATCGTGCGCGCCCAGGCCGCAGGGAATGGGGCCGCGGGCGGCAACCAGGTGGCGGTAGTGGTCAGCGCCATGGCGGGCGAAACGGACCGTCTGGTGAACTTCTGCCGCGAGGCGAACCCGCTTTACGACCCGGCCGAATACGACGTGGTGGTGGCGAGCGGCGAACAGGTGACGGCCGGCCTGCTGGCGCTCACCTTGCAGGCGATGGGCTGCCCGGCGCGAAGCTGGCTCGGCTGGCAACTGCCGGTGCGCACCTTTTCCGCCCACGCCAACGCGCGGGTAGACGAGGTGGACGCGGCGCGCCTGCTCGCCTCCATGGCCGCTGGCGAGATCGCCGTGATACCCGGCTTTCAGGGCGTTTCCGAGGACCAGCGCATCACCACGATGGGGCGCGGCGGGTCCGACACCTCGGCCGTGGCCGTGGCCGCCGCCATCGATGCGGACCGCTGCGACATCTACACCGACGTCGACGGCGTCTACACCACCGACCCCCGCATCGTGGCCCGTGCGCGCAAGATCAAGCACATCAGTTTCGAAGAGATGCTGGAACTAGCCAGCGTGGGCGCCAAGGTGTTGCAGACCCGCAGCGTCAGCCTGGCGATGAAGCACAGCGTGCGGGTGCAGGTGCTCAGCAGCTTCGTCGACGACGGATCGCCGCCCGCCGATACCCTGCCCGGCACCATGATCGTCTCCGAGATGGAGATGCAGAACTTACTGGAGGAAGGCCAAGTGGAACGCCAGACCGTCACCGGCATCGCGCACGACAAGAACGAGGCACGCGTGGTGCTGACGCGCGTGCCCGACAAGCCGGGCGCCGTGGCGCAGATCTTTTCGCCGCTGGGCGATGCCGGCATCAACGTCGACATGATCATCCAGAACGTCGGCCGCGACAAGGGCGAGACCGATGTGACCTTTACCGTGCCGCAGGCCGAACTGGCGCGCGCGCAGGCGCTGCTGGAAGACCGGCAGGATGCGATCGGGTTCAACCGCCTGATTACCGATGCCCGCGTCGCCAAGATCAGCGTCGTGGGCATGGGCATGAAAAGCCACGCGGGCGTTGCCGCCACCATGTTCACGGCGCTGGCCGATCGCGGCATCAACGTGCAGGCAATCTCCACGTCCGAGATCAAGGTCAGCGTGCTGATCGACGAGGACGAGACCGAGCTTGCCGTGCGCGTGCTGCACACCGCCTACGGGCTGGATGCGCAGGATCCGGTGGCCGAGGACGCCTAGGGACTTGCCGCTTGTCGCCACCGGCGCGCCTGCCTAGAGGCGCAAGGATGACCAGCTATCCCAAGACCTCGTATGCAAAAACCGGCGCGCTGATGGCGCGCGGCCGCGCATTCCTCGGCACCGATCACGCCATCATGTGCGGCGCGATGAGCTGGGTGTCGGAGCGCAACCTCGTCTCCGCCATCAGCAATGCGGGCGGCTTCGGCGTGATCGCCTGCGGGGCGATGACGCCCGAACTGCTGGATGCAGAAATCGCCGCGACCCGGGCGATGACCGATCGGCCCTTCGGCGTGAACCTCATCACCATGCATCCGCAACTGTTCGACCTGATCGCAGTGTGCGGGCGGCACGGCGTCGGCCATGTCGTGCTGGCGGGCGGCATTCCGCCCAAGGGCAGTGTGGAGGCGATCAAGGCGTTTGGCGGCAAGGTCATCGTTTTCGCGCCCACGCTGGCGCTCGCCAAGAAGCTGCTGCGGTCAGGGGCCGATGCGCTGGTGATCGAGGGGATGGAGGCGGGCGGCCATATCGGCCCCGTATCCACCAGTGTCCTGGCGCAAGAATTTTTGCCCGAACTGGCTGAGGATCATGTGGTCTTCGTGGCGGGCGGCATCGGCCGGGGCGAGGCGATCGCCGGCTACCTGGAAATGGGCGCGAGCGGCGTGCAGCTTGGCACCCGTTTCGCCTGCGCCACCGAAAGCATCGCCCACCCCAACTTCAAGAGGGCCTTTTTCCGCGCCAAGGCCCGCGATGCGGAAAGCAGCGTGCAGGTCGACCCGCGCCTGCCGGTAATCCCCGTGCGCGCGCTGAAGAACAAGGGCACCGACGCCTTTACCGCCAAGCAGCGCGAGGTTGCCGCCGTCCTCGACACCGGCTCCATCGAGATGCTGGAGGCGCAGTTGCAGATCGAGCATTACTGGGCCGGCGCCCTGCGCCGCGCGGTGGTGGACGGCGACGTGGAAAACGGCAGCCTGATGGCGGGGCAGAGCGTCGGCATGGTGACCCAAGAAGAACCCGCCGCCGCCATCATCGCCGCGTTGATGCAGCAATGCGAGGATGCGCTGGGGCGGCGGTGATCCGAGCGATAGCTTACATTCATGTTGCGTAAGTTGGTTATGATTCAGTCTAGATTTGGAAGCGGTGGCCCGTCGCATACCTGTACTTAACCACCAATCGCTGGCGACCAGCCCCCCGAATCCATCAGGATAAACGCGGCGCGGCCCATGTTCCACATCATGTATCCGAGCAAGATCACTAGAGCACCGATCACCACCCGTCGGTTCTTCGCAAATGCGGCTACCGACGTGCCAATGGCGAAGATGGCCACCCCGATTATAAGCCGTGGTGTCCACACTGCTGCCCATGCAGCAGCGTAAAGTGCCATGCCACCGAGCAAGAGCCAAACCATCGCGTTAGCGGCAAGGATACATCCGAAGACGACCCCGCGATGTTTCCAAAAGTGCTCATCCAGATCGATCCGAGCCTCGACGCCCTCCGCATTGACGCGAGGAAATGTCACGCTTGCGGCAACGTAAAAAGTTGATGCTATCATCAACCCAAGCAACAACAAGATCGGGCTAAAAGGCGCACCCCGAAAGAAGACCCAGGCCTGATTCCAGAAAGTCACCAAGTCGACGGCAACAAACAAGGCGAGAAGTGGTGTCAACCAGCCAAAACGCACCCGCTGTCGTTCATGCAATACACGAGAGAAACCGCCAACCAGTTCCGCTACGGACAGCCCGAGTAACAAGCCATAGAAGCTAAAGAAGAACTCAAAAGCGCTCACCCCAACCCCTTTCGCACCAGTTATGAGCGTCGTAATGCGGTGATCCTCGCCCGTCACTTATAATGTAAGACATCGGCTCTCCGCACAGTTCATCCTTATCCTTCCAATGGTAGAAAAGCCTGAACGCTGAATGGCGGCTCACCACCCCAAAGCAGCCTTGGGCTAACCCCCCAATCCCGCCAGCACCCGAACCGTGGTCTCAGCATCGCCGGTCATCACGAAGTGGTCGGTGGCGACCTCGTGGTAATCCCAGCCGTCGGCGCGCGCCTTTTCGGCGAAGCGGGTGAAAGGGGTGGGGCTCCAGCCGGTGGCGTAGAGGTAGGCGCGGCGGGGGATGGCGGCGGCCTCGCCCGGCCCCTCGACGGCCTCCAGCAGCGTCAGCAGCGGTTGGTAGCCGACCTTGCCCGGCACCAGCTTGAAATCGAGCGCGCCGATGGGGTCGACCATGCCGGGCTTGTGCTTCTGGGTGTCGATGTACCAGGCGTGCTCGGCCGCGCCGGTGATGTCCCACAGGCTCTCGCCCGGCCGGGGCACGAAGGCGTCGATATAGGCGAGTGCGTCGATGCGGGCACCCAGCCGCGCGGCAAGGCCGGTCACCACCATGCCGCCGTAGCTGTGGCCCGCCAGCACGAAACGAGCGAAGCCTGCCTCGGCAACCTGCCGCTCCACGTCGGCAACATGGTCCGTCAGCGTAATGCCGGGATGCAGTTCGTCCTGCCGCGAGCCGAGGCCGGGCAGGGTGGCGACGAGCACGCGGTGGCCCTGCGCCTCCAGCATGGCGGGCACCTCGCCCCATGTATGCGCGCCGCCCCAGGCGCCGTGGACGAGAACGAAGTCGGTCATCGGTCAGTCTTTCCAAAACGAGAAAGGGGCCACCTCGCGGCAGCCCCTTCCCTGTCGTTTGCAATGCGCGCCGGATCAGCCGTGGCGGCCCGAACGCCAGCCCGCGGCGTAGGTGTCACCCGCCATCTTCGAGTAGGGCACGGGCGAGACGATGGCCTTGACGTTGAGTTGCTTGTGCGGCTCCACGGTGGTCTTCTCGGTGCCGCCGTCCGCTTCGCCCCAGACCACCTCCAGCTCGGTGCCGAGCGGGATTTCGTGATCGATCGTGGCGAGCGAAAGGGCCTTCTTCTCGTTCCACGAATAGCCGGTGAACATCGACAGGCCGACGGTGTTGCCGTCCGCGTCGACCACCTTGTCGTAGTTCGAGTTGGCATAGTTGGCGAGCGGCAGGTCGAAGAACTTGTACTGCTCGCCCTCGGGGTCGAACATCGAACCGACGATCTTCTTCATGTCGTCGGCATTCCATTCCAGCGTCACCTTGCGGCGCTGCTCGTCCTTGGTCTCGGCGATTTCCTTCAGCGCGCCGGCGCCGTGGAAATCGTGGTCGAACTTGACGAAGGGGCCGTAGCCCAGCTCCCACGGGTTGAGGTAGTAGTCCTCGATGCTGTCGCCCACGAAGCTGCCGCCGATGGAGCCGGTTGCCTCGTAGCTGTCGGCACCCAGCCACTTGCGATAGTCGGCCAGCTTGTCGCCGGTGTAGATCGCGGGCAGCGGGCTGGGGATCCAGCCGGATTCGAGCGTGTTGGACGGATAGGCGCGGCTGCCGACGGGGATGAGGCCGAACTCCTCGCCCGCCTTCAGGATCTCGTCGCGCACGTATTCCTGGTCCTCGTAAGGGCCCCAGATTTCCAGGCCGGGGGACCCCGCCATGCCGTGGCGCAGCGTACGGATCGTCTTGTCGCCGATCTTCATCGTGCTCATGTTGAAGAACTTCAGCTTCTCCAGCGTCTCGCCGTTCAGCTTCTCGATCACGTCCCAGGCGCGCGGGCCCTGGATCTGGAAGCGCCAGCTGACGCGCTTGACGGGCTTGCCCATCGGGCGGCTGGGTGAACGCGGATCGTTGATGATCTCGACATCGTAGCCGCCGGTTTCGGCATGGAACATCAGCCAGTTGGCGGCGGGCGCGCGGCCGACGTAGACGAATTCTTCCTCGGCCAGGCGGAAGATGATGCCGTCACCGATGACGTGGCCGTAAGGCGTGGTGGGAACGTATTGCTTGGCCTTGTTCACCTCGAACCCGGCGGGCGAGTTGATCATGGTGTCGCTGAGCAGCTTCAGCGCATCGGGGCCGTTGATGTAGACATCGAACATGTGGTGCGACTGGTCGAACAGGACGGCACCGTGCTGCCAGGCCCACTGCTCGCTGCGCCAGTTGGAAAACTCGGGCGCGACCACCGGGTAGACATAGGCGCCGATCTTGTTGTTGCGCAGCTGGCCGACGATGTCGCCGTTGGCCTTGTCCAGAACGTCTTGCAGATTGTCGGCCATTCTTGGCTCCTCTCCATGTTTGTGAATGAATCACGTATGCGAAATTGTAAGCAACGCATACTAGTTTCGGTCAGAGAGGCAAGGGCAATGCGGCGCAAATCGCCGGGCAGGCGCTGCGCGAAGCCATGCACCTTATCCTGTTGGCGTCGTCATCGGTGGGCCAGATAAAACCGGCGAATGGTCAGCCGCCATGCGCGGTTGCGGCCGCCGCCGCCGGGCGACCAAATTATCCGCGCAGCTGTAATCGCGAAGAGCGGCCGGGCCTGTTGACCCGCGCTGCCCCAAATGGCCCTCAGCTGCCGAGCACCTTGCGCAGCCGCTCCGCTTGCTCGTGGGCCTTGGCCTTGGCGGGCTCTGCACAATCGGCATCGGCCAGCGCGTCGAGCTGATCGGCGGCCCGCTCTACCAGGCTTTCAAGCGCCTGGGTCTTCTGCAAGGCGTTGCCCAGTTCGTGTTTCAGCTTGGCTTCGTCGGCATTGTCCATCGGCTGTGCCCTGCACAAAATTGGTAGTCGGCAGGCCATGCCACAGAATTGGCGAGATAGGCAAATCGGCGCCACGTCCGGCTGTGCGGCGCGGCCCCTAAAGCCGGATCACCGTCTTGCCGAAGCTGTCCGGGCCCCAGGCGTGGAGATAGGCCTTGTCGGCGTCTTCGAAGCTGAACGTCTCGCCCACGGGAAAGGTCAGCCGGTGGCTGTCGACAAAGGTGTTGAGATCACGCGCCATGCGCGCAGAGCCCACGAAGATGCCGCGGATCGAGGAGCCGGTGAACATCAGGCCGCGCGGTTCGGGCGGCGTGCCTTGGGACAACACGCCGATCAGCGCGATTTCCGCCAGCATGGCGCAGGCGGCCATGCTCTGCGCCAGCGTGCCGGTGCCGCCGACCTCCACGATCTTGTCCGCGCCGCCGAACTCGTTTTTTACGT
Organism: Aurantiacibacter arachoides; assembly: GCF_009827335.1. GTDB lineage: Bacteria > Pseudomonadota > Alphaproteobacteria > Sphingomonadales > Sphingomonadaceae > Alteraurantiacibacter > Alteraurantiacibacter arachoides. Next base: position 128,707 of record NZ_WTYH01000001.1, read on the forward strand.
AGGCGCCCCAGTCGGGTATGGCCCGGTAATTGATGACGTGATCGGCGCCGAGCGCCCTGACCCGTTCCAGCTTCTCGTCCGAGGAACTGGTGGCGATGACCCTGGCCCCCGCCGCCTTGGCGAGCTTGAGCGCGATCAGCGAGACGCCGCCGGTGCCCATGACCAGCACCTGCTGTCCGGGTTTCAGCGGATGGCCGCCTTCGAACAGCGCGTTCCACGCCGTGACGCCGGCACAGGGAAGGCACGCGGCCTGTTCGAGCCCCAGGCTGCGGGCGATGGGGATCACGCCGTGTTCGTGCAACACGACCTGCGTCGCCAGCATCCCGGGCGCCTTGCCGTCACCCAATGCGGGCACCGGCTTTGGCGGGCCGTCGATCCAGCCCTGGAAGAAGGTGGACTGCACCTTGTCGCCGACCTTGACCGAGGTGACCCCGTCGCCGACGGCAACGACCTCCCCCGCGCCATCCGAAAGCGGCACGGCAGGCTGCGCCAGCGCGCCGCCGAAGTAGGTGCCGCTGGCCACCGCGAAATCGCGATAGTTGATCGACCATGCCCTGGGCGCGACGACCACCTCTCCGGGGCCGGCCCGGGGGTCGGGCAGTTCGGTCAGAGACAGCTTGTCGAAACCGTCCGACCCTTCGGGCAACAGCCATGCGCGCATCGTGTTCTCTCCTCGTGTGCCATGGCTGGCACGCATTTCGTTGCCGGATTGCGGCAGGCTAGGCCAGCCCGAGCACCCGCGCGGCGTTATCCTTCATGATACCCGGCATGACCTCGTCACGAAAGCCTACGTCCCTGGCCGCGGCGATCCACTTGTCGGGGTGGATCAGCGGGAAGTCGCTGCCGAACAGCATCTTGTGCTTCAACTGGGTGTTCGCATAGCGGATCACCGCTTCCGGAAAGTATTTCGGGCTCCAGCCGGAAAGGTCGATGAACACGTTGTCCTTGTGCAGCGCCATGCTGAGGCTCTGGTCAACCCACGGCCAGCTGGGGTGGGCGAGGATGATCTTCATGTCGGGGAAGTCCACCGCCACGTCGTCCACCAGCATGGGCTCGCCGTATTTCAGCCTGAGGCCCCCGCCGCCGCGCATCCCCGTGCCCATGCCCGAATGCCCGGTGTGGAAGATGGCGGGCAGCTTGTATGCGTTGATCACCTCGTAGATCGGATAGCCGACCGGGTCCGCCGGATGGGCGTTCTGGGCGATGCCGTGGAACTTGAAGCCCCTGACCCCGTGGTTCTCGATCAGGTCGAGCGCCTCGCGCGCGCCATACTTGCCCTTGTGCGGGTCGATGCTGGCGAAAGGGATGCAGATGTCGTCGTTCTTGTTGGCGAGCTCGGCGACCTCGTAGTTGGAGACGCGTTTCGCGCCCATGCCGCTCTCGGCATCGACGGTGAACAGGCAAAATGCGATGTTCGTCTCGCGATAGAGCTCGATGATCTCGGGCATCTTGGGCCGTTCGCGCGGCGCCTTGAAATAGGCGGATGCGGCATCGAAGAACCTGCCCATCACCGGATCTTCCGGATCGTGGCAGCTGACCTCGGCGTGCACATGGACGTCGATGGCGCGGATTTTTTGCAGATCTATCGGAATTTCGTGTCTCCCGAGTTCCGCTCACCCTGAGCTTGTCGGTAGCGAAGCTGGCCGGAGGCCAACGGTTGCCCGGTTTCCGGGAGCGGGGAAAATAGCAAGCAGTCCTTCGACAAGCTCAGGATGAGCGGGGGAGAGGTCCAAGCCCGCCCCCGCCAGACGGGATCAATCCATCTTCATCACGACCGACTTGGTCTGCAGATAGGCCTCGATGCCCTCGCGCCCCTGTTCGCGGCCGACGCCGCTTTCCTTGTAGCCGCCGAAGGGAATGGCGGTGTCGATCATGGCGTGGGTGTTGACCCAGACCGTGCCCGCCTGCAGCCGCGCGGCGATCTTGTGCGCGGCGGACAGGTTCTTCGTCCACACGCCCGCGGCAAGGCCGTATTGCGTGTCGTTGGCGTCGCGCACCACCTCGTCCAGATCCTCGAACCGCTGGGCGACCACGACGGGGCCGAAGATCTCCTCGCGCACGACGCTCATCTGCGGGTTCACATCGGTGAGGATGGTCGGGTTGACGTAGTAGCCGCCGTCGCTGGACGGCGCATCGCCGCCCATCAGCACGGCGGCGCCATCGCGCTTGCCGGCCTCGATATACTTCATCACCCGGTCGTGCTGTTCCTTGCTGACCAGCGGGCCCATGTGCGCCTCGGGATCGAGGCTGGGGCGCGGGGCCCAGAAGTCCTTCGTGCCGTGCATGGCCTCGATCACGTCGTCGAACACGCTCTTGTGCGCGTAGAGGCGGCTGCCGGCCACGCACACCTGGCCCGAGTTGAAGAAGATCGCGCCGGCAACGCCAAGTCCGGTCGAGGCGACATCGACGTCGGGCATGACCACGACCGGGCTCTTGCCGCCCAGTTCCAGCGTGACGTGCTTCAGCGTATCGGTGGCGTTGCGGTTGATCAGCTTGCCGATCTCGGTGCTGCCGGTGAAGGCCACCTTGTCGACGTCGGGATGCTTTACCAGCCGGTCGCCGCCGGTGTGGCCGTAGCCCGTGATGAGGTTGAACACGCCTGCCGGCACGCCCGCCTCGTGCACCAGGTCCGCCAGCCGCATGGCGGTGAGGCTGGTCTGCTCGGCGGGCTTCAGGATCGTGGTGCAGCCCGCGCCCAGCGCCGGGCCGATCTTCAGGCAGGCCATCAGCAGCGGGAAGTTCCACGGCACGATCTGCGCGCAGACGCCGACCGGCTCCTTCAGTGTATAGGCGAACAGCATCCCGCCCGGCATGGTATAGGGGGCAATGGTCTCGCCGCTGACCTTGCCCGCCCAGCTGGCGCAATAGCGGATGTGGCTGGCAGCGCCCGGCACGTCGACCGCGGCGGCCATGCCCTTGGGCTTGCCCACGTCGATGGCTTCCAGTTCGGCCAGCTCGTCGGCGTGCTCCTCTATCAGGTCGGCGAGGCGGTGCATGATCTTCTCGCGCATCACCGGCGGCATGTTGCGCCAGCGGCCATCGTCGAAAGCGGTGCGCGCGGCGGCGACGGCACGGTCGACATCCTTGTCAGTCGCCTCCACGAAGCGGGAGATCACCTTGCCCGAGCTCGGGTCTTCAACCTCGATGGTCTCGCCGCCCGAGGAATCGACCCAGGCGCCATCGATGTAAAGCTGGGGGCTGCGTTCCAGCGCGGTCTTCACCGCAGGCGAATAGTCGCGCTGCGTGCGATCGATGGCAGTCTGTTCGTTCATGGCATTCGGCTCCTGTCCCGGTGACTTGACGGACGCTGGCCCGAGTCACTCCGTAATTGTTGTTAGTGATAACATTCACGAGTGAACGACGCCACAAGTTTGCACCCGGCTGCACAGCCGGGTCTTCGTGCGCGCAAATCCCTGTTGCACCGTGGCGCGAGAGGTGCTTAACGCTGCCGCGTCAGTCGAGCGCGAGCCCGCGCTATGACGCTGGAACAGCAGCCGCTAACTCAGCCACGATTGGACCTATCTCCATGACATTCAAGCTACCCTCGCGCGCCGACCACGTCGGTTCCTTCCTGCGTCCGCACACCGTGATCGAGGCGCGCACGCGTTTCGCCGCGGGTGACATCGACGCCGCCGCCCTGCGCCAGGTCGAGGACGAGGCCATCGCCGAACTCGCCCGCTGGGAGGAAAGCCTCGGCCTGAAGGCCATCACCGACGGCGAATATCGCCGCAAGTTCTTCCACACCGACTTCCTGCTCCAGCTTTCCGGCGTGGAAGAGACCGGCGGCATCAAGAAGGCGTTCAAGAACGACAAGGGCGTCGATGTTGAATTCGCGCCGCCCAAGATGATCATCACCGGCAAGGTGGCGCACGAAAAGCCGATCCAGCGCGCCGATTTCGAGGCGCTGGCAAAGGTCGTGACGGAAACCCCCAAGGTGTCCATCCCCAGCCCGACCATGCTGCACTTCCGTGCCGGGCGCGAGGGCATCCCGCAGGAAGCCTATCCCGACATGCAGGGCTTCTACGACGATGTCGCCGCGGCCTACCGCGCGGAGATCGCCGACCTTGCCGATGCCGGCTGCCGCTACGTGCAGATCGACGATACCAACCTTGCCTACCTGTGCGACACGGGCCACCGCGAGGATGCGGCCAGGCGCGGGATGGATCCGGATTCGGTCACCCACGAATACGCTAGGCTTATCAACGCCAGCTTCCGCGATGCGCCCGCCGACATGGTCAAGGCCATGCACCTGTGCCGTGGCAACTTCCGTTCGAGCTGGGCGGCCGAGGGCGGTTACGAGCCGGTGGCCGAGGTCATGTTCAACGAGTGCGACATCGACGCCTTCTTCCTCGAATACGACGATGCACGATCGGGCGATTTCTCGCCGTTGCAGCATCTGCCAAAGGGCAAGACCGTTGTCCTGGGCCTCGTTTCGACCAAGCTGGGCGAGATGGAGACCAAGGACGACATCAAGCGCCGCATCGACCAGGCGGCGCAATATGCCGATCTCGATCAACTGGCGATCAGCCCGCAGTGCGGCTTTGCCAGCACCGTTCACGGCAATGACATCACCACCCAGCAGCAGGCCGACAAGATTCGCCTCTGCGTCGAGGTGGCCGAGGACGTCTGGGGCTGACCCTGCCGGCTCTGGCCTGACAATACGGGCGGCAGGAGCGATCCTGCCGCCCTTTTTGCGTTTGCTCCCCGCGTCGATTGGCGACACATGAGGGTAATCGCCAGGGGAGCCACGCATCATGAAATTCGCCGCCATTCTCGCCGTCGCTGCGTCCACACTTGCCTTGGCAGCACCCGCGCTGGCGCAGCAGCAGCAGCGGCAGGTCATTCACGCTGGCCACCTGATCCGCGACGCCGAGGGTGCGTTTGACGGACCGGCGACGATCACCGTGGAGGGCGGGCGCATCCTGTCCATCGAGGATGGTCTGCAGCCGGCGCCCGCCGGAGCCGAACTGATCGACCTGTCGGACAAGACCGTGATGCCCGGGCTTATCGACCTGCACGTTCACCTTGACGGCAATCCCAGCGGCGACTTTCGCGATGCTGCCGTCGAGAGTGACGAGTGGGCAACGCTGACGGGCGCGGTCAACGCGCGCAGCACGCTGGCCGCGGGTTTCACCACGGTGCGCGACATGGGCAGCTATCCGCAATCGATGTTCGCCGTGCGCCGCGCCGTGGCCGAGGGCACCATGCCGGGGCCACGCATCCTCGCCTCCGGCCCGCCGCTCGCCATCATCGGCGGGCACGGCGACGTTTCGGGCTTCCGCCCGGAAGTGAACGACGCCCTCGACACCGGCTTCACCTGCACCGGCCCTGCCGAATGCGCGGCGCGCGTGCGGCAGGCGGCGCAGAACGGATCGGACTGGATCAAGATCACCGCGACCGGCGGCGTCCTCAGCCAGCAGGGCCGCGGGCTGGAGGCGCACTTCACCCATGCCGAGATGGAGGCCATCGTCGAGGTGGCGAGCGCGCTCGGCCTCGACGTTGCCGCCCACGCCCACGGCGCGCGGGGTATCGAGGCGGCGGCCAATGCCGGCATCTCAACGATCGAACACGGCACCTATCTCGATCCCGGCGCGCTGGACGCCATGGCCGAGCACGGCACCGTCCTCGTGCCCACGCTGATGGCCTTTCAGGGCGTCATCGAACGACTGGATACCGGCGTCTATACCCCCACCGTGGAAACGAAGATCCGCCAGGTGGCCGAGATCGTCGGCGATGCCGTTCGCGAGGCACGGCGGCGCGGCATTACCGTGGCCTTCGGCACCGATGCCGGCGTGTTCGAGCACGGCCGTAACGCTGGCGAGTTCGCCTTGCTGACGCAGGCCGGGCTGACCGACCGGGAAGCCGTGGCCAGCGCCACCACGGTCGCGGCCCGGGTGCTACACATGGAAGACGAGATCGGCCGCCTCGCGCCTGGCTACTCGGCGGACATGATCGCGCTCGATGGCAATCCGCTGGAGAACGCCGCGCTGCTGGAGGACGTCGACTGGGCGATGGCTGGCGGACGCGCGCTGGCGGACTAACCAAGTCCTTGAATAAAAGCGCCCACGGATCGGCGCTTGGCAAGTCCCGCGAAATCGCTAGCACTGCTGCAGTGCAACACAGCATGTCAGCCGAGTCGTGGATACCATGCCGATCAGGACCGAAATTGCCTACGCCATCATCGCTGTAATCATCGCGGCGCTACTGATCGGTTTGCGTCTCTTCCTGCGCCGGAGGGAAAAGGACCGCCGGATGCGGTGGGGGCGACCGCATCGTCGCCGCCGGCGCAAGTCGTCCTGATCGAGAAATCGCTGGCTTACCGGACTCGCGCATTCGTGCGGGGCTGCTATCGTCGTTCGCGACAACGCTTTCGCGAGAGGAACGACAATGTGTGACCAGGACCATCTCCATGCCATGCCGCGGATGAACCGCAGAAGCTTCGGCGCGCTGGCCGGCATGGGCGCGCTCGCCGCCTGCACCTCGATGGAAGGGTCCGGCTCGGCTGGAGGGCTCACGCAGAGTTCGGTCAGCTTCGCCGCGGACGGCGGCACGATGGACGGCGTGTTCATCCATCCTGCCGAAGGGCGGCACCCCGGCGTGATCCTGTGGCCCGACATCGCCGGCCTGCGCCCCGCCAAGATCGAGATGGGCCGGCGGCTGGCGGCCGAAGGCTATGCCGTGCTGGTCGCCAATCCCTATTACCGCTCCGTCGCCGGGCAGCAGTTCGCCGATTTCGATGCCTGGCGCGACGGCGGGATGCAGGTGACGCAGCCATGGCGCGCGCGCAACACGCCCGAGGCGGTGACCGCGGCGGCGCGCAGGGTGGTCGGCTGGCTCGATGCGCAGGCGGCTGTCGATACCGCGCGCGGGATCGGCAACCAGGGCTATTGCATGACCGGCAGCTGGACCATCCTGACCGCCGCCGCCGTCCCCTCGCGGGTGAAGGCCGCCGCCAGCTTCCACGGTGGCGGGCTGGTGGGCGATGGCCCGATGGCGCCGGTGAACCTGCTGTCGCGGCTTGCCCCCGATGCGCAGGCGTTGATCGCCATTGCCCGCGACGACGATGCGCAGGCGCCGAACGACAAGGTCGCCCTGCGCGCCGCGGCGGAGGCGGCCGCCGCCGATATCGCGGTGGAGGTCTATGCCGGCGACCACGGCTGGACCGTGCTCGACAGCCCCGTCTACAACGCGGCCGAGGCCAACCGCGCGTGGACCGCACTGCTCGCACTCTACGCGCAGCTCTGACCGCAATCGTGGACGGGCGCGGGCTACGAATTTACCGATTCGCCGCCCCGCCCGCCTCTCGGTCCGTCTTGGCTGCGGCACGGGTGCGATTATTCCATCCGCACGAATGCCGCGCTTCGTCTCAACCTGAATTGTTCTTCGGCCCGCGCCGCAGCACACCGCTGCCGACGGGGGTCGACGGATGAAACGGAGTTGGACGATGAAGACTTTTGCAATGCTGGGCGCAGCGGGTTCGCTGCTATTTGCCGGTGCCGCCATGGCGCAGGAATTGCCGGCGCAGGCCGAAACCAGCGTTACTGCCGCCACCGCCTTTACCGACGAACAGGTCGACAGCTTCGTGGATGCGGCCGTCGCAATGCGCGCGGCGCAGGCGGAAATCGCGGCCGACGCAACGGTGACAGCCGAGGCGCGGCAGGCGCGGGCGCTCGAAGTGCTGGCGCAGGCCGGGATCGAGGCGGATACCTACAATGCCATCGGCGCGGCGATGCAGTCCGATCCCGCCGTGGCGCAGCGGGTGCAACTCGCGCTGGGCGCAAGGGCGCAGGCCGCGCAGGGCAACGACAACAGCTAGGCGCCCCAACGCATGGGACGGCGGGCTCCGGTGGCGAAGGCTGCCGGAGCCCGTTTCGCGTTCAGGCGAATTCCTCGGTATCGATCGTCGGGCGGATCGCGTCGTGGTAACGATGGCCGTGGACGGTCTGGTGGTTCACCAGTTCGCCCGCCTTTGCGATGGCCTCGGCCGGAATGGGAACCGTCGCCGCGGCAAAATTCTCTTCCAGATGCGCCATGCTGGTGGTGCCGGGAATGACGTGCACGGCCTCGCCCTGCTCCAGCACCCAACGCAGCGCGAGCTGCGCCGGGGTGACCGAATGGTCGCGGGCAAGCGCCTCGAACCGTTCGATCACGGCCAGGTTCTTAGGCCAGTTCGCGGGATCGAAGCGGGGCATCTTCGTCCTGAGGTCGCTGTCCTCCAGCGTGGCGGGATCGCGCAGCACGCCACCGAATGCGCCGCGCCCCGTCGGGCTGAAGGCGACGAGGGCAATGCCGAGCGCCTTGCAGGTGTCCAGCACGCCGATTTCCACGTTGCGGGTCCACAGCGAATATTCGGGCTGCACCGCGGCCATCGGATGGACGGCGTGCGCCTCGCGGATATGCGCGGCGCTCCATTCGGAAACGCCATAGGCGCCGATCTTGCCCGCCTCGATCGCTCGCACCATCGCCCCCACGCTGTCCGAGATGGGCACCTTGGGATCGAACCGGTGCATGTAGAACAGGTCGATGTGATCGGTACCCAGCCGCCCGAGGCTGGCGTCGAGGTTCGCCGTGATATCTTCCGGCGCGCAGGAAACCCCGCGCTTCGGCCCGTCCACCACTATGCCGCACTTGCTGGCGAGGAAGAACTCGGCCCGCCGGTGCATCACCGCCTCGGCCAGCAGCTCCTCGTTCCTGCCACCGCCGTAGATGTTGGCCGTGTCGAGGTGGTCGTAGCCCAGATCGAGCGCGCGGTTGAGCAAGGCGACGGCATCCGCGCGCGGGGGCGGGGTGCCATAGGCCCACGACAGGTTCATGCAGCCAAGCCCGATCGGGTGCAGCGCGCGCCCGGCAATCTGTCGCCTTGCGATGGCCATCAGGACCAGCCGTCCTGCGCTTCCAGGCTGGCCGCCAGCGCGCCGATGGTGCGATAGCATTCGATGGTGTCGGCCACCGAGCTGTTCGGCTCGCGCCCTTCGCGGATCGCGGCGATGAATTCGCGGTCCTGCAATTCAATGCCGTTGGTGGAGGGCACGTCCATGCCGGAGAGGTCGATGGGCTCGTCCTTGCCGTTGAACAGGTCGTCATACCGCGCGAGGTAGGTGCCGGTGTCGCCGATGTAGCGGAAGAAGGTGCCGAACGGCCCTTCGTTGTTGAAGCTCAATGACAGGGTCAGGATCTGGCCCTTGTCGGTCTTCATCTGGATCGACTGGTCCATGGCAATGCCGAGGTCCGGGTGCTTCGGCCCCTGCAGGATGTTGGCGGCCACGATCTTCCCGCCGGTCATGTACTGGAAGATGTCGATGGTGTGCGCGCTGTGATGCCACAGCAGGTGGTCGGTCCAGCTGCGCGGCTCGCCTTTGGCGTTCCTGTTCTCGCGGCGGAAGAAGTAGGTTTCCACGTCCATGCTGAGGATTTCCAGATCGCCTGCGTCGATGCGCTGCTTCACCCACTGGTGGCTGGGATTGAAGCGGCGGGTGTGCCCGGCCATGCAGACGAGGCCGGTTTCCTGCTGCTTGGCCAGCACGGCCTCGGCATCGGCAAGGCTGTCGGCCAGCGGAATTTCCACCTCCACGTGCTTGCCCGCATCCATCGCCTTTATCGCCTGGTCGGCGTGCATCTGCGTGGGCGTGCACAGGATGACGGCGTCGATCTCGGGGTTCTCGAGCATCTTTTCGTAGTCGGTCGTGGCCTCGGCAATGCCGTACTTGTCGGCCATTTCCTGCGTCTTGTCCTGCGTGCGGCCGACCAGGCTGACGACCTCGACCCCGTCGATGTTCTTCAGCCCGTCGAGGTGCTTTTCTCCGAATGCGCCGCCACCGGCGAGTGCGATTTTCATGTCAAACTCCCACTCCCCTTCAGGGGAGGGGGCCGGGGGGAGGGGGAGTCTCGCACCGGCCCTGTTGTCTTGTCAGGTATGGAGAGGACGGCCCCCTCTCCCAACCCTCTCCCCTCAGGGCGAGAGGGCTATGCGTTACGCCGCCGGTGCGAAGCTGCCGCCCGAATGGACGACGCGCGGGTCCAGCGGCTGGCCCGCGCTTTCCTCCGGCTGCAGGATCAGGGCGCCCAGCGCCGTGTTCGATGCGGGGATGTGGTAGAAATTGTAAAGGTCGGTGACCTTGTCGCCCAGCGCGCCGCGCATGATCAGCCACATGACGAGCTCGATACCCTCGCTGCCCGCTTCGCGCAGGTAGTCGATATGCGGCATCTTGCTCAAGGCCACCGGATCGTTCTTCAGCCGCTCGATGAAATCGAGATCGAATTCCTTGTTGATCAGGCCCGCGCGCGGGCCCTGCAACTGGTGGCTCATCCCGCCCGTGCCCCAGACGTGGACGTTGAGGTCTTCGGGAAAGCTTTCCACCGCGGCCTTGATGCTGTCGCCCAGGGCAAAGCAGCGCGCGCCCGACGGCGGCGGATAGGTAACCACGTTCACCGGCAGCGGGATGACCTGGCACGGCCATTCCTCCGGCGCGCCGAAGATCATCGACAGCGGAATGGTGCAGCCATGATCCACCTGCATGTCGTTCATGATGCACATGTCGAAATCGTCGAGGATCAGGCTTTGCGCCATGTGCCAGGCGAGATCGGGATGGCCGACCACGTCGGGCACCGGGCGCGGGCCCCAGCCTTCGTCGGCAGGCTTGAACACCTCGCCGCAGCCGATGGCGAAGGTGGGGATGATGTTCATGTCGAAGGCGGATGCGTGATCGTTGTACACCAGCACCACGACATCGGGCATGTTGCCCGGCTGCCGGATCCATTCGCGGATCGGTTCGTATCCGCGGAAGACCGGACCCCAGTAATCGTCGCCCGACTTGCCGGTTTCCACCGCCGCGCCGAGCGCGGGGATGTGGCTGGAAGTAATGCCGGTGGTGACCCGTGCCATTGTCAGTTGCCTTTCGTCTGGTCGGCGGCGGAGGCGGCCGACTGGTTTTCGCGGTGCGATCGCTGGCCGTGGACGGAGCGGCCGCCCTTCAGCATCATGTCGGCGTAGTCTTCCTGGCTCATGCCGGTCATCGATCCGGCGGCGAACTGGAAGCTCTTCTTGTCGGTGCTGAACAGCTTGGCGAGGAAGTAGATGTTGCCGCCCTCGTCGATCATGCCGTTGTAATCGCGCGCCCGGATTGCCTTTTTCGCCGCGTCGGTCAGCTTCCACTCCGCCATGTAGGCGTCTTCGTCGGCCAGGAAGCGTTCGCGGTTCTCGGCCTTCATCAGGCTCATGGCGAACTGGTTGAGGTGATAGCCCTTGCGCGCGCGCTGGGCGGTGAACACGCGGGTGCCGGGGATGTCCTCCATCTCCGCCAGGTAGGCGTGGATGTCGATCCGCTCCTTCTTTGGTTCTGTCATTGCTCGCTCCATTCGTAGGTCAGCGGGGCTTCGCGAAAGGCGAAGCGGTCGATGTGCCGCTCGATGACGCCGCGCATGTGCTGGCTGCGTGTCCCATCGGGCGTGGTGAGGGTGATGGCGATGCCTTCCGGGCGGGCGGTCATCACGGCGTTCTCGAGGTCGGAGAAGGGAAAGGCCCCCATGCCCCCCGAACCCTCGGCGCCCTCATCGTAACTGGTGGCATACTTGTGGCCCCAGTGGCTGACGAGCTGCTGGATATACCGTTCGGGCTTGGCGCAGTGGGCGAGGCCGCGGGCGATGACGGGCGTTTCGCTCACAGCCCGCGGTCCTTCAGGATCGCGTCGAGGCGGGGATAGACCCGGCGGGCATTGCCCTCGAAGATCATGTGCCGCTCCTCGGCGGAAATATCGAGCGCGTCGACATAGCGCTTGGTGTCGTCGAAATAGTGGCCGGTCTGCGGATCGATCCCGCGCACCGCGCCCACCATCTCGCTGCCGAACAGGATGTTCTTGTTGGCGATGACGTCAGCCAGAAGGTCGATGCCGGGCTGGTGGTAGACGCAGGTGTCGAAGAACACGTTGTTCATCAGGTGCTGCTCGATGTCCGGCTGCTTCAGCATGTCGGCAAGGCCGCGATAGCGCCCCCAGTGATAGGGCACCGCCCCGCCGCCGTGGGGGATGATCAGCTTGAGATCGGGGAAGCGGCTGAACAGGTCGCCCTCCAGCAGCTGCATGAAGGCCACCGTGTCTGCCGCCAGGTAATAGCCGCCCGTCGCGTGCATGGCCGGGTTGCAGCTGCCCGACACGTGGATCATCGCGGGCACCTGCAGTTCGCACATCGCCTCGTAGATGGGGAACCAGTATTCGTCCGTCAGCGGGGGATGGGTGAAGTGCCCGCCGCCCGGATCGGGGTTGAGGTTGCAGACGACGAAGTTGAGCTCTTCCACGCAGCGGCGCAGTTCCTTGACGCTTTCGGCAAGGTCGGACTTCGGGCTTTGCGGCAACATGCAGCCGCCGACGAAGGTGTCGGGGAACAGCTGGGTGACGCGGTAGATCAGGTCGTTGCAAGCCCTCGCCCATGCGCTCGCCACCGCCTGGTCGCCCACGTGCGGGGCCATGGCGCTGGCGCGGGGGGAAAAGATGGTCAGATCGGCGCCGCGTTCCTGCACCAGCTTGAGCTGGTTGTCCTCGATCGTCTGGCGGATTTCGTCGTCGGAAATGGCGGGATAGGGCGGGGCGGGCTCCCCCGCCTTGTAGGCCGCCTTCTGTTGTTCACGCCAGGCGTCGTGCCCCTTGGGAAGCACCGTGTAGTGGCCGTGGCAGTCGATAATCAGGCTCATGCAAGCTCCTTCGTGGCGGCGGCGCGCTGCGACAGGGCCGTGCCCCGGCTCATCACCGGGTCCACGCCAAGGCTTGCCAGCATCGCGCAGGCCTCGTCCATTTCGGCGGCCCGGCGCAAGCCATGCGTGGCCATGCGCTCGCGGTTGTAGGCGATGCGGTCGATCCACGGCATCGCGGTTTCGCTGGCGTCGAGCGAGGCGGTGACTTCGGCCAGCACGCCTTCCGCCTCGGCAGCGGCGGCGCATTCGGCGCTCAGCGCCTCCAGCCCTTTCACCATCACCGAGCGGCACAGCTTGATCGCGCTCGCCCGGCCGACCGCGTTGCCGACCACGCGCACATTGTCGAACCCGAGCAGCGCGAGCGTGGCGGCGGCGGTGTCGGCATCAGGGCCGGAAACCAGCAGGGGCACCGTCAGCCCCCGGCCGACCGGCGCCATCACCGCGACATCGACATAGCGCCCGCCCGCCGCCGTGACCGCTTCGGCTGCCTGGCGCTTGGTAGCCGGAGCGACGGAATTCATGTCCAGCCACAGCGCGCCCGGCGGCAGCAGGGCGGCGTAGTCCCGCGCGGCGGCCAGCGCCTGGTCTGCGGTCACAAGGCTCAGCACAACCTCGGCCCCGGCGAGCGCGGCGGCGGCATCGTTGCCTGCCTCGACGCGGCACTGGGCCATCACCGCGCGGCGGGACGCGAGCAGGTCCCAGCCGCGGGCACGGCCTTGCCATCCGGCACCGCGGGCGAAGCATTCACTCGCCTCGCCAAAGCCGATCAGCGCCACCTGCGGGCAGAAATGTTGCGAATCCATCATCCGGCTGCCTCTCGACGAAAGCTTCTACCAATTGTAAGTAGTGCTTACAAGTTGGTCGCCCTTGCCAAACCCATGCTTGACCTTGCCTTCGGCACGGGTCCACGCGGGGGCGTCGTGGTAGAGGAGAATTGCCGATGGGCGTCGTCGTCCAGAACATCCAGCGCGCCGATGCCGAGGTGGTCACCGCGCTCGGCCGGTGCGGCGTCGCCACCGTGCACGAGGCGCAGGGCCGCACGGGCCTGCTCGCCAGCTACATGCGGCCCATCTATCCCGGCGCGCGCATCGGTGCGACGGCCATCACGGTCAGCGTGCCGCCCGGCGACAACTACATGGTCCACGCCGCGATCGAGCAATGCCAGGAGGGCGACGTTCTGGTGATCGCGCCGACAAGCCCGTGCGAGGACGGTTACTTCGGCGACCTCCTTGCCACCAGTGCCCAGGCACGGGGCGTGCGCGGCCTGATCATCGACGCCGGCATTCGCGACGTGCGCGACCTGACCGAGATGGACTTCCCCGTCTGGGCCAAGCGCGTGTTCGCGCAAGGCACAATCAAGGCGAGCCTTGGCAGCGTGAACGTGGACGTCGTGTGCGCCAGCGCCTTCATCCGCGCGGGCGACGTGATCGTGGCCGACGACGACGGGGTCTGCGTCGTGCGGCGCGAGGATGCGGAGATTGTGCTGAAGAAGGCGCAGGCGCGCGAGGCCAACGAGGAAGACAAGCGCCAGCGGCTGGCCAACGGCGAGCTTGGTCTCGACATGTACGGCTTCCGCCAGAAGCTCACCGACATGGGTCTGAAATGGGTGTGACCTCTTCCCCGGTCATGTGGATGCGCGGCGGCACGTCGAAGGGCGGCTACTTCCTGGCGTCCGACCTGCCCGCCGATACCGCCGCGCGCGATGCCTTCCTGCTCGCCGTGATGGGCAGCCCCGATCCGCGCCAGATCGATGGCATGGGCGGCGCCGATCCGCTGACCAGCAAGGTGGCCGTGGTGCGCAAGTCGGAGCGTGAGGGCGTCGATGTGGACTACCTGTTCCTGCAGGTTTTCGTCGACCAGGCGACCGTGTCGGACGCGCAGAACTGCGGCAACATCCTCGCCGGCATCGGCCCCTTCGCCATCGAACGCGGCCTGGTCGCGGCGACCGGCGATCGCACCGAGGTCACCATCTACATGGAGAATACCGGGCAGATCGCGGTCGCCACGGTGGAGACGCCCGGCGGCCAGGTCACCTATGCAGGCGAAGCGCGCATCGACGGGGTGCCCGGCAGCCACGCGCCCGTGAGCCTCGAATTTCGCGATACCGCCGGATCGAGCTGCGGCGCGCTGCTGCCCACCGGCAATCCGTCTGACACGATCGAGGGCGTCGCCTGCACGCTGATCGACAACGGAATGCCCTGCGTGGTTTTCGCCGCCGAGGCTGTGGGGGCGACCGGCTATGAAAGCCGCGAGGAGCTGGAGAGCGACGCCTTTGCTCCCATTCGCAAGAAGATCGAGGCAATCCGCCTGAAAGCCGGGCCGCTGATGAATCTCGGCGATGTGACCGAAAAGTCGGTGCCCAAGATGACGCTCGTCGCCCCGCCGAGGAACGGCGGCGCGCTGACCACGCGGGTCTTCATCCCCCACCGCGCCCACGCCTCCATCGGCGTGCTCGGCGCGGTGACGGCGGCGACCGCCGCGCTTGTCGAAGGTTCGCCCGCCGCCGCAGTGGCCGAGGTGCCCGAGGGAGCGGAAAAGACGCTCAGCATCGAGCATCCGAGCGGCGAGACGACCTGCGTGCTCAAGGTGGACGAGGCGGGCACGGTCGTCAGCGCGGCACTGCTGCGCACGGCCCGCAAACTGATGGATGGCACGATCTATGGCTGACCGCATCACCTCTTGGCACACCAACCCCAGCAAGCCGCGCTACACCCCGCCGCCGGGCGCAGTGGACGCGCATTGCCACGTGTTCGGGCCGATGGCGCTGCACCCGTTCAGCGCCAAGGCCAAGTATCTTCCCGAGGATGCCGGGCCGGACAAGCTGTTTGCCCTGCGCGACCATCTCGGCTTTGCGAAGAACGTGATCGTGCAGGCGAGCTGCCACGGCACGGACAACTCGGCCACGCTGGACGCAATCGCGCAGTCGGACGGCAAGGCGCGGGGGGTCGCGGTGGTCGACCCCGCCATTTCAGAAGCCGACTTGCAGGCGCTGCACGAGGGCGGGATGCGCGGCGTGCGCTTCAATTTCCTCAAGCGCCTCGTCGACAATGCGCCAAAGGACAGGTTCCTCGAACTCGCCGGGCGGCTGCCGCAGGGCTGGCACGTGGTAATCTATTTCGAGGCCGACATCCTTGCCGAACTGCGCCCCTTCATCGATGCCCTGCCGGTGCCCGTGGTGGTGGATCACATGGGCCGTCCGGATGTGCGCCAGGGGCCGGACGGGCCGGATATGCGCGCCTTTCGCGCCCTGCTCGATTCGCGTGAGGACGTGTGGTTCAAGCCCACCTGCCCGGACCGGCTGGACGCCATCAAGGAAGGCGGCATGGGCGATCCGTGGGACAACTTCGCCGCCGCCGTCGCCCCGCTGGTGGCCGACTATCCCGATCGCTGCGTGTGGGGCACCGACTGGCCGCATCCCAACATGGAAACCGAGATCCCCGATGACGGCCACGTGGTCGACATGATCCCGCGCATCGCCGCCACGGACGAATTGCAGCACAAGCTCTTGGTCGCGAACCCGAACCGGTTATACTGGTCCGACTGACAGATTCTCCCGGCTTTGAGGAGGATCGCGGACGGGAGTGAGCGATGACCGAGCGACGGCTGGAAAAGGCCCATTGCGACTGGTTTGCCGATGCCGAGGTGCTCGACACCACCATCGGCGGCCTGCTGCGCGAACAGGCGCGGACGAATGGCGATGCGCCCGCGCTGATCGAGGGGCTGGCGGATGGCACCAGCGGTCGCCGCTGGACCTATGCGCAAATGTTCGCCGATGCCGAGCGGCTGGCCAGGGGTCTCGCCACGCGCTTCCATCCCCTCGAGCGGATCGCCGCATGGGGGCCGAACATCCCCGAATGGGTGCTGCTCGAACATGCCTGCGCGCTCGCTGGCCTGGTGCTGGTGACGGTCAATCCGGCCTACCAGCGGCGCGAGCTCGACTACGTTCTGCGCCAGTCGGGCAGCGCCGGGCTGTTCATCGTGGGCGAATTTCGCGGTAACCCGATGGCCGATATCGCCGGAAACGTGGCGGACGGCATCGATACCCTGCGCGAAGTCGTGGACATGCAGGACCACGCGGCGCTGTTCACCGATCCCTCCGGCACGCTGCCCGATGTGGGCACGAATGATCCCGCGCAGATCCAGTATACCAGCGGCACCACCGGCTTTCCCAAGGGCGTGGTCCTCTCGCACCGCAACCTCACCAACAATGCGCGGCTGTTCATCGCGGTGGGTGAGATGGGGGAGCGGCAGGTGACGCTGGGCCTCACCCCGCTGTTCCACACCATGGGCTGTTCGATGGGCGTGCTGGGCGCCTTGCAGAGCGCCACGGCCTATTGCCCGCTGCCTGCCTTCGATCCCAACGCCGCGCTGGACCTGATCGAGCGGGAGAGGGTGACCTGGACGATCTGCGTGCCGACGATGGCGGTGGCCATGGTGGCCGCGCAAAAGGCGAAACCCCGCGACCTGTCCTCGCTCAAGCGCATCGGCATGGGCGGCGCCATGGTCGCGCCCGAACTGGCGCGCAACGTGGAGGCGGTGCTGGGCGCACAGGCACTGGTCGCCTACGGCCAGACCGAAAGCTCGCCGCTCATCACCACCGGCCGCCCGTCGGACAGCGTGGAGCGCATTACCACCACCATCGGCCAGCCCGCGGCGGGCTGCGAGGTCGCCATCGTCGATCCGGCGACCGGCGAGATAATGTCCGTGGATACCGTAGGCGAAATCCGCTCCCGCTCGGCCTCGACCATGCTCGGCTATCACGAGAATCCGGAGGCAACGGCGGAGGTAATGACGCCCGATGGCTGGCTATGCACCGGCGATCTCGGCACGATGGACGATCAGGGTTACGTCAAAATCACCGGCCGCGTGCGCGACATGATCATCCGCGGCGGCGAGAACCTGTTCCCCGCCGAGATCGAGAACGTGCTGCTCGAGCATCCGTCAGTGGCCGAATGCGCCGTGGTGGGCGTGCCCGATCCCGTGTTGGGCGAGGCTGTGGCGGCCTGGATCCGCGTGGCCGAGGGCGAGAGCTACGACCCCGAGGTGTTGCGCGGCCACGTCCGTTCTGAAATCGCGGCGCAGAAATGCCCGGCGCACTGGCAGCAGGTGAGCGAATGGCCGCTGACCGGATCAGGCAAGATCCAGAAGTTCAAGCTGCGCGATGCCTGGCTGGCGGAGCGCGGCGGCGAGGGGTGACCCTCAGCGAAGCTTGTCCTTTATCCGCCGCCGCCACAGGCGCCAGCACCAGTGGCTGCCAAGCACGCCGCAACCGCCCAGAAAGACCATGCCGCCCACCCACACCGTCGCCACGCCGAGCGCGCCGGTAAGCGCGACCATGAAGTTGACGAGAAATTCGATGACGGTCTGCATGATGCGGCATTGTGGGCGGATGGGGCTGACATGACAATCCTTTGCGTCGGCCGCGCCACCTTCGACCTCGGCTACGCCTGCGAGGCGTTCCCGGCGGAAGACGGCAAGATTTCGGCCCGGCACTTCTGGTCGGGCGCGGGCGGATCGGCGCTGAACGGCGCGGTCACGGCCCGCGCGCTGGGGAGCGAGGTGCGGTTGCTGACCCTGCTGGGCGCAGGGCACTTCGCCGATGCGGTGCGGGGCGAGCTGGCGCGTTTCGCCGTACCGTTCGCGGACTTCGCCAACCCGGACCATGAGGTGCTGCCGGTCTCCAGCATCGTCGTGGTGCCCGGCCGGGGATCGCGCACCGTGATCGACCAGCAACCGCCCCAACGGGCGACGCGCGCGGTAGCGGCGGCAGACGTGCTCGACGGGGTCGGCGTTCTCTACTGCGACGGGTTCCTGCCGGAACTGGCGGTACCGCTGGCGCAGACGGCGCAGGCGCGCGGCATTCCGGTGGTGCTCGACGGCGGATCGTGGAAGCCGTGGACCGGCGATCTTATCGCCCACGTCGACCATGCCGTTGTCTCGGAACGTTTCTCCGTTGCCGGCACAGGCGAGACGGACGTACTCGCAGCCGTCATGGCGCTCGGCCCGGCATTTGCCGCGATCACCCGCGGACCGGGCCCGATTACATGGCGAGAGCGGGGCGGCGAAGCCGGTCACATCGACCCGCCCAGGATCGAGGCGATCGACACGCTGGGCGCGGGCGATGTGTTTCACGGCGCCACCTGCCACTTCCTCGCGCACGGACGTTCGCCGCAGCGCGCATTGCAGGAAGCGTCCGTCGTCGCTGCCGAAAGCTGCCGGTACTACGGCACGCGCGGCTGGATCGAACGCAGTTAGCCTTCCATCACGCTGCGCACGAAATCGACAGTCGCACGCGTCGCGGTGGCGAATTCGGTGGCGGTCGCCTGGAAGCTGCCGAACTGGGCGAACTCGTGCGGCTTCATGCCTTCGAATTCATAGGCCTGGCGGAAGCTGGGCAGCTTCATCAGCTTCTCGACACTGGCCGGGTTCGGCTCGCGCGCAATCGCCTCGGGGTCGAACGGGGCAAGCTCGTCCTCGACCTCCATCAGCTGGCGGATGTAGCTGGGGGGGCAGGTGTAGACCATGTCGCTGCCGGCAAAGTCCTGGATGTGGCGGCTGACGGTGTTCCCGGCTGCATCCTTTTCCACGCGCATCGAACATTGCAGCATCTTTGACGGGTGGCCGGTGTTCTTGCCCTGCCAGTAGGCGCGCTTGAGCACGGCTTCCTCGCCGTCGCGGATCTCGTCCAGCGTCAGCTCGATGCCGCGCAGCTTCGCCTCGGTCTTCCAGTCGCCCTTCTCGCCCAACCGGCTCGACATGTGGGTGATGACGCTGCGCCACTTCGACAGGTCAACCCCCGCCGCCTCGGCGCGCAACAGGCCGGCGCTCACCGCGGCGCGGCACCGCTGGTACTGGGCGACGGCAAAGCTGGTGGTGTTGTTGGTGGCGATGCCGCGCGCGGTCAGTTCCTCCAGCACCTCGTACCCTTCCTTGGAGCCGGGCAGCTTGACCATCACGTTGTCGCCCATGGCGGCGATCGACAGGCCCTGCTCCAGCATGGCCTCGCCGTCGGTCACGAAGCGCGGATCGACCTGGCCGGACAACATGCCGTAGCGGTAACCCGACGCCTCCCACAGCGGGCGGATGGCGTCGGCTCCGCGCTTCACCAGTTCGAGGTACATTTTCCAGTACACGCCCTCGACATCGAGCGAACGGTCGGACGCGGCGACGTCCCTGACCAGCTGCGTCCACCCCTGCGGATCGAGCTGCACTGCCTGCAGGCTGAGGGGCGGGTTGGTGGTAACACCGCGAAAGCCCATCTGCGCCGGGTTCGCCGGATCGTAGAACCGGGCGAGCTGCGCTTCCCATTCGGCCCGCTTGCCTGCCGGCGCGGCGGCGAGCGTTTCCTCCTGCCAGCTGGGAAACACGAGCGGCGAGCTGTCCCACCAAATCTCGCAGTCGGGATTGGTGTCCTGCAGCTTTTCGAGAACGTTCTTGGTCATGGGCATTCCTGCTGGAGTCGGATGGATGCCGCCTGCCTTCGCAGGCAGAGGTGGGCAAAGTCAAACATTGTCGTGGCGACGGGCTTGTTGCCAACGCGCGGAGATTCCCGCGATCAGGCGGTCCGCTTGTCGCTGAAACGCCCGTGCTTGCGGTATCGTACCATCCACTTGTCGAGGAACAGCGACAAGGGGCGCGGGGTGACGCCCAGCGCGTCGATCTGCGGCATCCCCGGAGTGGCCGTGCTGCCCTCTTCCAGCATGGCATACTGGTCCCCGTTGATGGGCGTCATCGGCATGGCCGCGACCAGTTTCGCGAGGGCATCGGGCATGGCGAAGAAGCTGCGCTTGCGGCCCTGCGCCTCGCCGATCATGGTGTTGATCTGCATCATGCTGAGCGCCTCGGGGCCGGCGGCTTCGTAGGTCTTGCCGCCATGCGCGCCCGGGTCTTCCAGCGCGTTGACGATCCCCGTCGCCAGATCGTCGACCCACACCGGTTGCAATTGCGATTGCGCGCCGAACACGGGCAGCACCGGCAACTTGGAAACAAGATCGGCAAACATCGGCACAAAGCCGTCCTCTTCTCCGAACACGGCCGAGGGGCGGAGGATCGTCGCGCGCGGAAAAGCCTGCCGCACCAGCGCCTCGCCTTCACCCTTGGTGCGGTAATACCCGGTTTCCTTCGCCGCATCGGCGCCGATTGCCGAGAGGTAGACGAAGCCCTGCGCCCCGGTGTCGTATGCCGCCTGCGCCGCCGCGCCCGCGCCTGTCGCCTGCAACGCCCGCTGGTCCGCGCCAAAGGTGCCGACCAGGTAGATCACCGCATCCGCTCCGGTCACGCAGGCAGCCAGGCTGTGGCGGTCCCTGACATTGCAGCGGGCGAACTGCAGCTGCCC
Organism: Aurantiacibacter arachoides; assembly: GCF_009827335.1. Classification (GTDB taxonomy): domain Bacteria; phylum Pseudomonadota; class Alphaproteobacteria; order Sphingomonadales; family Sphingomonadaceae; genus Alteraurantiacibacter; species Alteraurantiacibacter arachoides. Next base: position 149,724 of record NZ_WTYH01000001.1, read on the forward strand.
CAGGTTGGCGAGCGGCTTCAGCCGAAATGCCTTTTCCGGCTCCCGCGCGGCAATGCGCACCCGCGCCCCGCGCTCGAGCAGTTCCTGCGCCACGTGCGATCCGATGAAACCGCTGCCGCCGATGAGGACAACCAGCTTGTCGGCGAGGGGGGAGGGCTTGGTCATCGGCGCGGTCCTTGGCGATTCACGGGGAAGAACATGGACCCGCCCTTGGCACAGCACGCGGCCCCCCGGCAATGCCGCATCGCCCCTCGATGCGCCGCTGGGCAGACGAAGAATTCGCTGTCCTGCACATAAGCCGCGTTGACTCGGCGCCAAGCCTGTCCTAGTCGCGCGCCCCTACCTCGCAGTCGGACTTCGAAGACCGACGCGCTCCGGTGCCCAGATGGCGGAATTGGTAGACGCACCGTCTTCAGGTGGCGGCGCTCGCAAGGGCGTGGAGGTTCGAGTCCTCTTCTGGGCACCAGCTACCTGTTCGCAGGCGTTCGCGAAAGGTTGTAAAAACCGCAGAAATCTGCCAAAAACTGGGTCTAGGCTTCCGCCGAGGTTCGCCCAAGTTCGCCACTTTTCGCGATGCTTTGGGGGCCAGAGTGGGGGCCACGGCAAACCTCGTTAAAAGTGGCCCCCAATCAATGGCACTGACCGATATCGTGATTCGATCTCTGACCCCCGGCGTCAAGCCGATCAAAAAGTCGGATGAGAAAGGCCTGTTTCTGCTTCTGCAGCCGTCTGGTGGCAAACTATGGCGTTTCAAATACCGCTTCAACAACAAGGAAAAGAAGCTTGGCCTAGGCCGCTACCCAGATGTGTCGCTGAAGGAGGCGCGCGCCAGACGTGATGAAGCTCGGACGAAGCTTGCGATGGGTATCGATCCTGGCGAGGAGAAAAAACAGAAAGCGCTCATGGCTGAGTTGAGTGCGGCCAATTCGTTCGAAGCGGTTGGGAAGGAATACCTCGACAAGGCGTCGCGAGAAGGCCGCCAAGCAATTACGATCAACAAATCCCGTTGGCTTCTATCATTGTTTGCACCTGCTATCGGCGCACGGCCCATTGCTGATCTCTCACCCGCTGAGATACTCAAGGCGCTGCAGGTAGTGGAGGCTAAAGGGCACCATGAAACTGCCCGTCGCATGCGCTCCTTGGCGAGCCGCATATTCCGCTACGCAGTCGCAACCTCACGTGCGACGTCGGACCCGACCGCGTTGTTGAGAGGCGCGCTGATTGCTCCGAAGGTCAAGCACCATAGCGCGATCGTTGATCCAGCCGCCGTGGGTCATTTGCTCGCGTCGATTGAAAAGTTCGATGGGTACCCTCTGACCCAGCTAGCACTGCAGTTGACGCCCCATGTGTTTGTGCGTCCCGGCGAACTTCGAAAAGCAGAGTGGAGTGAGTTCAATTTGGATACCGCGATCTGGACCATTCCAGCGGACAAAATGAAGATGCGTCGCCCGCACGCGGTGCCACTCTCGCACCAAGCACTCGACATTCTCAATCGAACACATGCGTTAAGCTCGCATCAGAAGTATGTGTTTTCGTCTCTGCACACAGGGGCTCGCCCGATGTCGGAAAATACGATCAATGCCGCTTTGAGGCGGATTGGTTATTCTGGCTCCGAAATGACAGCGCATGGGTTTCGGGCCATGGCTAGCACCCTGCTGAATGAATCTGGATTGTGGAGCCCCGATGCTATCGAGAAGGCATTGGCTCACGACAATACCAGTTCGGTGAGGGGCACCTATCACAGGGGCCAGCATTGGGAAGAGCGTGTGAAGATGTCGCAATGGTGGTCGGATCATTTGGATGCATTGAAGGTCGAGACGATCCAACGGCAGCGAGACAAAGCGTTATCCGCTAGCTCTAAGTCATAGCGACATCCTACGACAAAGAACGCTTTTGGGCCGTTTGCTACGCTGCTTCCAATTTTCATGAGCGAAGAGTGGTCGCTCTCTGGCTTGAAGGGAGTGTTCCCATCCGCACCGCCTACAGGATTCAAAAGATCAGCACATCAGCACATCTGCATGATATTTCCAAAGAAGATTGACATAGTGTTTTCTCAGACCCCCATTTCGGCCCCATGAGCAAAAAGACTTGATCGGAATGACCTTACCATCAGTTTTTCGCGGCCGCTAATGGGCCGTCAGCCGACTGGCGGCTGTTGGGCAAGAATTAGCAGAAGCTGCCACCAACATTGGGAGCTCGCGTAGGTTCGGGCGCTAATTTGTCTTCCATTCCCGAGCATTTCAGCAACTTGAGGCGCGTCGAGCGAACCGCCGGAGAGGAAGTATCCAACTTGGATATCCAGGACTCGTTCTCATGGCGTGCTCGCGAAGCGGTCTCTGGGATGGATCGGGTCAACCCGAGGAGCTCCCCGGCCGCGATAGATAGTCTCGTCAAGCCAGGCTCGCTCCTCGGCCGAGTTATCGGTATCAAGCTCCCGCCACCAATGTCGCTTTGCAGCGTCCCAACGATAGCCGCGCCGCTTGAGGAGGTCCTTTGCTTCAAACGGCGCCCCTATAGCGGATATTCGAATGCTCTCCGACATGCAGCGTGACAATAAATGGGCCAGGATAGGTCGCCCGTTCCCGACGGCTGTGCACAAAAGGCTGGTCAGCGCGACGACATCATTCGCCGCTCGGTGGCCGTCGAAAAATCTACCATTTTGCAGCACGAGGTGACCAAGCGCGCGACCATCAAACCCTAGCTCAAGCCAATCGAGTTGAGACAGACTGCAAGCCCATGCGCGGTAAGTCAGGTCTGGAAATCGTTGGTCGAGAAAGGGGCGATCGAAGCCAGCGTTGTGGGCAATGACGAGATCGGCATTTGCCAACGCACGCCTGATTGCCGCGTCGTCAAAACGCTGACCAGAGAGTGCCGCATCGCTTAATCGTGTAAGTTGGGCAATACGTGTCGGGAGCGACCGACCGGGATCTTCGAGCCAGGACTGGACGCGCTCGATTTGCCTGATTTCCCCGGCAGCTGTGAACAGGAACCGCTGCATGGCAATCTCGATAATTTGGTCTTCACTAGCGTCAAAGCCGGTGGTCTCGGTGTCGATCACGACCCCGACTCGCTCCCCCACTTGTGCTGTGCGCAACACTTCGACGTGACCACGCTCGTCGAGCGCCCGCAACACGCGAAACTGAGTATGTTGTTCGAGGGCTGCCGCAAGCTCCTCGAGCTCTGGCGTCGCTGCGGGTGTCGCGCCGCTAGCTGAAAACGTGGCGCGAAGGCGATCGAGCAGGTTCATCAGTTGAGCTTGGCTAGTTGATCGAGCAGGACCACCGACAGATCGTAGCCTGGAGGCAAACTCTTGTACTCAGGAACCTTATCCTTCAGCGGGGTCCTGCCCCGCTGATGCTGATCCAGCGTAGCGACCGGCAATTCGATAATCTGGCCAGTGGCAAGCTTCGGCCCAGCATGATGATAAATCTCACGACGCTCAGATAACCGGTAAGGCGACACGGCAAGCGACCCGCCGAAATGTCCGCAATTGCAGATAACGACATTGCAGAAGACCATGCGCGAAACGGCTTCGGCGACGTGGCGAAATGAGGTGGCGTCCTTGTTGAGCGCGAGAATGAAAAGGTGTTGGACCTTGCCGCGGTACATCGCGATCCGCTCCAGATCGAGAAAGTCGTAACAGACCATCACGCCGAAGGTACCTATCTCATCACCGTCAAACAGCCAGACGGAGGGGTCCGGTTGGAAGTGGCAACCAATCAACTTCAACTGGTTGTTCTCTTGCGGCGCCGGATAGGTCTTACCGATACGTCGCGTCACGGTGTGTGAGCCCATCGCTTTGCCTCGCCATCGCTTGGGGACGATCAGCAACGCTTCGTTATGCACATGTCCGGGCAGAACACCGTTTCGATAGTCGAGACCGGCGATCACTACCGACTCCAAGCCATTCGCCATTGCGCGCAAGGTCTTTTCAAACCCCGTTGGAACGGCGAGCTCCGGCAATAAGATGATGTCCGGCGGCTGTTGCTCCTGTCGAAACGCGGCGAAATATCCCCGGATCTCGGCGATTGCTCTCTCTTCTTCGCTGGCGCTCATCTTGGTCGACGTCACCCACGCTGCCCCGGGATCCAGCGAGGTTTGAATGACACCTAGCTTCAACCAAGTGTCGAGCGGAGTGGCTGGGAGCGTCATTGCGGCACGTCCGTATCGATAGCGTCACCTTCACCTTCAAATGCACCGAGCTGACGCAACCGCACGGGGATCAGCTGGCGAGGATCGTGCTCGAGTACCGTAATTTGCGTAAGCTGAAGGATCGCTTGCGCGCGCTCAATCAGCTTGCTGAGCTGTTCAGGCGATAGGATCGGCTGATCGAATTCCGTGTCATTATCTGCGTGGCCAATGCGTTTGCCGAATAACGACGGAAACATATCAAACAGCGAGGTCTCGCGGTTTCGCGGCAGCAGACATGATTGCAGAATGGCGAGGCTGAACGACGATATCGGCAAGCGCTCAAGATCCCACGCCACGAGCTCGACCAAGCCACGCTCCTGGCCACGGACATTCCACGCCGCGGGCAGCGCGAAACTGCCGCGCAAGATACCCCAGAGCAATTGACCTATTGGCCGTAGCCGTCGAGGCCATGCGCGGTCTTTCGCAGGTAGAATTTCCCGGTAACGGTAGTCGCCAAGGCCGGTGTCGGTGACGCGTACTTCGTGGACTCGAACATGTTTGCGCCAGCCCTCCCATGTCGGGACCACTGTGTTTGCCGGATCATCTGGCAAAAAACGCCATTCCGGTGGAATTTGCACATTTTCCGGATGCAGTATGTCGAGGAAGTCGGCATCGCGGCTTTCGAGGTCCAGTTCCTGGTCAAAGGAGAACAGGGGCTTGAGTATCTGACGAATGATCTCGAGCGCCGTCCATTCCGATCGCCGGGGGTCATTGGGTTTGAGGGTAGCAGTAAGGCTCACCCAATCGCACAGAGTGTTGGTGCTACGAAGTTTGTCGGTGCGCTCCTGAATCTCGGCGACCATAGGGGAATCGGGGAGGCCAGCGAATTCTTCAAGGTTGCCGCGAGCGGCATCAAGCAGCCAACCTGCATCATCTGGATTAAGTAGCGCAGGATGCTCCCCTAACCTGGCCCAGGCGTGACGGGGCAAATCTTTCGGGTAGCGACGCAAGGCGTTCCAGTCGCTGACGTTCGTCGCGTCCAAGCACGCTGCGATCCGAGGCCAGTAGCTCGGCGCGAAATCGCCATAGGCTCCACTGGCGGTGAAAAACCAGTGATACCAAACGCCCAGCGAAGAACCTCTTTCGCTAAGCGTTTTTATGGATGGGGACGCTCGGCCAGGATCGAGCTTGGAGGCGCATTTCATGAGGGCCTGAGCGACACCTGGCACTGCGTTTATGATCTCCTCGCTAGCCATGACCGATGCGGCGACAAAGGCGCGCGTTGCTTGCGCCTGAAAGGCTTGGACTGGTCGTTTCGTCGCAGCAAAGGCAGTGATGTCACTTGCCGCAACATGCGCGAGAAAGTGTTTTGCTGCCGACTGTTCGCGGTGCAGTGCATCAACGCGCGTCGCTGCCACACTCGCAGTGATGACATGTCGGCTCAGCGTCTGGAGGGCAAGCGCGCCGAGATAACAACTGAGATGCTGGTGATCGCTGACTTCTTGCTCGCGCAGCCAAGCCGTCATTCGATCAAAGCCGTTATGTCCGGTTACGCGGCAGAAATCGATTAGGCGTATCCACAAACGGACTTTGTCGGGGTGTCTGGCGAACGCTTCAAACAACAACCCGAAGTGACGTTTGAGCAGTGCATCCCACGTATCGCGCTCCTTCTGGCTGAGCTCACTAATCACCTCCTCCAAAGCAGCAATCGCGGCATGAGCGTTTTCATCATCTTGCGCTGGTCGAGGCAGCAATCGATATGCGCGTTCGGCCTCTAGCAGTTCGTCATTAGGTCGAAAAAGCGCTGGCGTAAGCTTGGCAATGCGAGCCGCCGCAAACGCCATCCGGGTATCGCCGCGGATTTCATTTTCGGGAATATTCGCGAGCAGCAACCATTCGAGTTGTTCAAGCCGCTCGCGACCCGAATCGGTGAGGAGATCGAAGTCGATTGCGGCCAGCATGGAAACCTGTGCGAGTGTGCGCGTCATCAACTCGCTTGGCTTGCGACCATTAACCGCCGCCGCCCTGGAAGCTTGCACTATAAGTTCCTCAGCACTCTCGTTTGGTGCGTCTTGAGCGTCGGGATCGAGTATCCATTTCAGCTGCGCAGGAATGTATTTGTCGGGCTCGATCTCTGGTCCAATGTCGTGTTTTCGCAGAAGGCGCGCATAGTCGCGGATCCAAGCTACGACGGCGGCAAAATCATACGCCAGCACCTCGTGATCATCGACGAAGCGAAAATGAGCGACGTCGCGCCGGTGCAGAAGCAACGCGTCGATCTCCAGATCGAGCGTCAACATAGCAACGTTGGCCAGAAAGCCACCAACGAATAGCCCAGTGGGAATGCCGTCGAACGGCCCGTCGACGACGGGCGGGTCGACAACCTGCGCAAGGTCTGCGGAGACGGTTTTAGTATCGACCTTGAACGCCAGCATTTGGGCGACGAGATGCGGCAATCTCTCGTCATCGCGGAAATCCTGAACATGGACTTCGAACCCGCGCAGGATCGCGGCGGTACGCACGGACGGGTAAAATTTGCGCAGATCGAAAGAGGCGGCGTAAATTGTGTCTCCGGCGTCCTTCGGCCGGAGCCAATGGTCGGTATCGAGATATGCCAAACCGTCGCTTTGCTCCAGCGCCAAGCGCTCCCCGTGGTCCAGCGCATCTGGGTCAATGTCATCCGCGACCATCTTGCGAGCGCTGAGCGAAATGTGACGACGAAACAGCGGCCAGCTATGTTTGAAATGCCGATAGAGATGTCCCGCCGAGTGGCGGTAGGGTCCGATGTTCAGGCGCGAAGGACGCGCGTCGCCTGGTTCTCGCTCGTACCACGCAGCCCGATACAGCCGATTGCCGTAGCTCCACGCTGGCATCTTCTGATCAAGCTCGGGACCCAGCACATTAACGAGCGCGCACCACGCGACTTGGTCGCGGACCGACACCTGGAAATACTGACGCAAACGCGGATGCCCATCTTTGTCGGGCTTTTTCGGCTGGGGAACGAGTCGCAGCGGCATCGTGGTCCAAACGCCGGTAGCAAAATCGTTCCGAATGCTGTCGAGTTGAGCTTCGAGGTCAAGTTCGAACGCTGCAACTTCTGCTTGATCAAAGAGACTGTCCGCTGTGCGATACGCTCGACGTACCTTACGCCATGCCCACAGCACATTCTCCGGCAGCAACAGTAGATCGAACCAACTCATTGGACGTTGCTCCGGCGTTGAAGGAGATAGGCATTGAGGTCGTTGGCGCCGTCGGGGGGACGCCGCGTCATCGCCGTAATGCCGTGGCTACCCAGCCGCGCAACCAATGCGCGCGCAAACGCTTGTCCGGCGTCATCGGCATCTCCGACGACAATAACGTTGAACCCTTTGAGTCTCGCGATGACCGATGGCTCAACCTTGCTGTTGGCTCCAAGCAATCCGATCGCTGTTTGGCCGAGCTCGACGGCTGACAGAACGTCCGTCACCCCTTCGCAAATCAAAATAGTGCTCGCGTCTGACGTCAACGCGTCCAAATTGTAGGCGGGCGGCGCAAGCTTCGATAGGTTAGCCCAACGGCGCGCTTTTCCGTCCTTCAGGTTTCTACCTTGGACGTACCGAATGCCTCCTTGATCCATAAATGGAAACAATAAGAAGTCGGAAGGGTAGGCCAGGAAGGGGCCGTATCGCCCGGTGCTTACCAGCCCACAACGCTCGAGCCTTGCCAGGTCGAACCGTGCGCACGCCTCGCGAAATATCGCAGCACGGTCATCGACCTGGCCGATTTCAAACCGAGCTATGATCGCACCACTAAAGCCGCGCCCCTCTAGGTAGGAGCGACCGGAAGCGCGCAGTGGGCAACGCGTCATCAGCCAGGAGAAGATTTCCGTATCTGGGAAATATGCCGGTTCGACCGCGATCTTTGGTTGCGTCAATGGTCTCGCACGGATCGCAGCTGCGCGCACTGCCTGGCGCGGCCGAACTTCACTGCCAAACCGCTCGCCTAGCCAGCAGACTGCCCGCACCAGATCCAGTCGCTCCACCTTCATGACTAGGTCGATCACACCACCCCATTCGCCGCACGCGAAGCATTTGAAGGTGTTGGTGGCTTGACGCAGCGAGAAGGATGGATCGCGATCCTCATGTTCGGGCATCGGGCAACGTGCGCGCCCGTTGGTGGCGACCTTCATCCCGAGTGCAGCGCAAACTGACGCGATCGGGATTGCATTGAGTGCCTCAAAGTTGGTCACCGCGATCAGACCACTTCATCGTCCCATGGCGCTAGCCAGGCCGCTCGACCCGCGCTCATTTCGACGATTGAGATATACAAATGGACCATCGCTGTTCCCCCGGCTCGTGATTGTGCATGCACAGGTCCATCGTGGCAACTCAAGCAGAGAACAATGCTTCGATCTGGCGCATTCTTGTTGTCTAGCCCGTCTGTGTGAACGATGTTCTGACGGGCAATAAATCTACGACCGGTTCAAGAATTGTCGGATAGCGAAATCGGGTCGCGATAAGGCCGGTAGGCCCACCTTGATTTTGCCCAAGCGGCGGCAGGGAGTTCCTGCCGTCCAGCGCGCGCGCTGGACGGCAGCTTTTAGGGTTCGCCGGAAATGCCGACGAACGACCGATATTAGGGCGCAAAGCAGACAGGCGTCAAATCTTAGAAGAGGAGGGAATTACTGCTGATTCGTTTGCCATCGGATTCTCCCCTTAACGGCGCCAACTAAGCCTTCGCGCAGGACTCATGTACAATTGTGACAAATGGCACCAGTTTAGGCTACTGTAGTCCCCGCACACCGGAGGGGGTTAGGGTTTGGGTCCGAATGTCGAACAACGCCAGGCGATCGATGCGCTTGATGGCCCAGTCCTCATCGTCGCGGGCCCTGGCTCAGGCAAAACATTCTCGCTGGTTGAGCGCACAGCCCACCTTCTAGCCACACGCGATGTCGATCCCGGGCGCGTGCTGATCTCAACATTTACGGAGAAGGCGGCGAAGGAGCTGAGTGCCCGCATAACGGGTCGTCTGGCTAAATCTGGGGGAGACCAAAACCCGCTCGACCTAACTGTCGGCACGCTCCACTCGATCTTCCTTGATATCATCGAGGAGTTTCGCGCCTTCTCCCGCATCCGGCGCAATTTCACGATACTCGACCAGTTCGACCAGCAGTATTTTGTGTTTCAGCGCCTGCCTGAGTTTCGGGACATAGAGGGTTTAGAAGACCTTATCAGGCCGTCGCCGCGCTTGTCCTTATGGCGTGTTGCCGAACGGCTGTGCGGCTACCTGAATATGCTGTCAGAAGAAGCGGTGGACGCCAACCTGCTTACTGAGGCGACCGGTGACGAGCTGCAGGTGCTCGGCATGGCCTATGCGCGCTACCAGGTCCTGCTAGAGCAATACAACTACGTCGACTTCTCCTCGATTCAGGTGGAGGTGATGCGGCTGCTAGAGTTGCCCGAGGTGGCAGATCAGCTGTGCTTACGGTTCGATTATCTCATGATCGACGAGTACCAAGACACCAATACGATCCAGGAGAAGATCATCCTCAAGCTGGCCTCGAGGCATAACAACATTTGCGTGGTGGGGGATGACGATCAGGCGCTGTACCGCTTTCGCGGTGCCTCAATCCGAAACATCCTCGAGTTTCCCTCCCGGTTCCCAGCTGACACCTGCAAACAAATTTACCTCACCAAAAACTATCGCTCCCACCCTGACATTGTCGGTTTCTACAACCGCTGGATGGAGCTGGCGGACTGGCAGGGGCCTGGCCGGTCTTACCGCTTTCCAAAGGTCATCGAAGCAGCGGGCAATGACCGCGCTGAGCGGCCCGTTGTATTCAAAGTTTCGGGCGAGGATGGCGGCGATGATTGGGCAAGCGAAACCGTAGCGTTCCTGACTAAGCTGCGCGCCGACGGGATCATCAAAGACTGGAATCAGGTCGCATTCCTGTTTCGCTCGGTTCGCAATCCCAAGGTTGTGCGTTTCGCCAATGACCTTGAGGCTGCGGGTATCCCGATCTTTGCGCCGCGATCCAACATGTATTTCGAGCGCGACGAGATCCGCCTGCTGATCGGCGCCTACATGTTCCTGTTCCCGCAATATGGCTCGATTCGTGCCACTCGCGAGGGAATGCAGTTGGACGTCTGGGCCTATTTTGACCGTTGCCTGAGTGACTTTATCGCTCACCTCAAATCGGGCGAGGATGCGCAAATTGCGGCTTGGATCAAGGACAAGGCCCGGCAGCACCTCTCGCTGTCCGAGAATACCAACTACTCCTTTGCCAACCTTTTCTACGATCTGGTGCAGTTCCCCACCTTCAGCCGATACCTTGGTGAAGCCACTGCCCATGGCGGCGTGCGCGATAGCCGCCCGGCGCGAAACCTGGCCAAATTCTCGCGACTGCTGAACAAGTTCGAATATCTCTACAACGTCATCATCCTTCAGCCGGACCGGCTGGAGCGCGATCTGCTGATGCTCTTCAATTATTTCCTGCGGTTCCTATGGGATGGCGGGATCGAAGAGTATGAGGATGAGGCGGAATATGCGCCCTCCGGCTGCGTCTCGCTGATGACAATCCACCAGTCGAAGGGGTTAGAGTTTCCGATTGTCATTGCAGGCTCGCTCGATGCGGTGCCGCGTCACCAGCAATCTCCGCTCGATGCGCTGCTAGAAGCGGAGTTTGGCGAAGGCGAGCCGTTCGAGCCGCTCGACCGGATCAAGACGTTCGATTTTTGGCGCTTGTTCTACACAGCCTTTTCGCGCGCGCAGAACATGCTGGTGCTCAGCTGTCAGGAGAACACGCCGAAGGCAAAGGGACAGCGCAATGTCCCAACTCAGTATTTCAAACCCGTCTACACACCGCTCAAGGGCTGGCGGGAGCTGACGTTTGATCCGGCGATCACCAAGCTGGCCACTATCAAGGCGGGCAACCTCAAGCACAGCTATTCCTTCACCTCGGACGTGCTGATTTTCGAGGCTTGCCCGCAGCAATATCGCTTCTTCAAGGATCTTGAGTTTGCGCCGGTACGGACGAACGCCATCCTGTTCGGAACGCTCGTTCACCAGACCATCGAAGACATTCACAAGGCCGTGCTGCGTGGTGACGAAAAGAAGGTCACCACTGACCAGATCGACCACTGGTTCCGCACCAACTATGCCAATATCTCTCAGAAAGAGCGGGTCTATCTGGGCGAGCCGGTGCTGCGCATCGCACGCCGCCATGTCGCGACCTATGTCGACCGGGAACGGAACAACTGGCACCGGCTGCGCGAGGCCGAGGTCGAGCTGAGCCTGCTCAAGGACGATTACGTCCTGACCGGCAATGTCGATCTGATCCAGGCCGAGGATGGGGCGTGGGAGATCATCGACTTCAAGACCGAGAAGAAGCCCGACCTGATCGACGACGCAGAGAAAGTGGCGCGATACCGTCGGCAGCTCCAGATTTACGCGCATTTGTTCGAGGAAAAGCGCGGCGTGCGGGTGGACCGGATGGCGCTGTATTATACCGGCGAGGAATCCGGGAATCCGCGCATCACGTTCAACCGCGAGACGGCGGACATCAAGGGCACAATTGACCAGGTTGATTCGGTTATCGGCAAAATCGTCGCCAACGAATATGGGTTGAAGGAGCGACCGGAGAAGCTGTGCAAAAACTGCGACTTCCGGTCATTTTGCGATATGACTTTTTGCCGTGCCTAAGGCGCGGCTACATCAGTGAGACGGGATTGAAAGGGCGGCATGAGCAAGGATAACCCAGAAGCATTTGAGACGTTTGAATTCGATCTGCCGCCGATCCGTGGGTTCCCCGAACTGCGTTGGGCAGGCAAGCGCCCGTTCAAATCGACCCAGTATTTCCCTGCCCAGAAGAAGGAATCCTATGGCGATCCGACTGATGGCTGGTGGAACCGCATCTACTGGGGCGACAATCTTCAGGTGATGTCGCACCTGCTGCGGGAGTTTCGTGGCAAAGTCAGCCTCGCGTACATTGATCCACCGTTTGATAGCAACGCTGATTATCGAAGAGCAGTTAGCCTGAAGGGAAAGTCAGCAGTCGGGGATTATCATGCATTTGAAGAGACTCAATATGCAGATATATGGACAAATGACAGCTACAATCAATTTATGTATGAGAGAATTTCTCTTGTAAGGGAGCTTCTTGACGATAACGGAAGTATATACTTACACTGCGATTGGCACAAAGCTCATCATTTAAGATGCATTTTAGACGAAATTTTTGGATCAACCCGGTTTCAAGCTGAAATAATTTGGCAGCGAACCGACCCTCATAACGATGCATTGAGTCGCTTTGGCAGGATCCATGATACGATTTTTTGGTATTCCAAGGGCGATACGCCAAAGTACAACGCATTGGATGTTGTTGGAAGGCTTTCATCTGCCGCAGAAAAAGAATATTCGCTTTTTTTGACTGAAAATGGCGATGTAGTGACATACTTTGAGGGCATTGATCAGCCGGGTCGTCGGTTTAAGCTGGAAAATGCTACTGTCAAAGGCAAAGATCCTGCTCGGCAATTCTCATGGAGAGGGGCAAAACCTTCAGACAAGCGTGTTTGGTCATTCAAAACGCCTGAGGAAATGGACCAAGCTCTTGAGGATGGGATCATATATCTACGAGACCAGCGCAAGGGAGCAGCGCGATGCCTCGTAAAATTCCTCGATGAGAATGTTGGTCAGGTCCTCCAAGATATTTGGCAGGATGCTGGCCGAATGAAAGGTGGGTCGGATTATCCCACACGAAAACCGGAGCAATTGCTGGAACGGATTGTTCGCGCATCAAGCGATCGGGGCGATATCGTTTTGGATACCTTTATGGGATCGGGTACTACTCAAGTTGTGTCGATGAAGCTTGGTCGAAGATTTTTGGGTGCTGATGTTAATGTCGGTTCGATAGACTTGACTGTCGGACGACTGAATGAGCTCCGAAACAGATTACGTTTGGCCCAAGATGACCTTTTTTCTGATGATGATCTGACTAAACCCAGCGAGTTTTTCTCGGGCTTTGAAGTCTACAACGTCAATAACTACGATCTTTTCCGCAATCCGGCAGAAGCCAAGGAACTGATCCGTGAGGCGATGGAGTTGCAGCCATTGCCACCCAGCAGCGCATTCGATGGCCAACGCGAAGGCTATCTAGTCAAGATCATGCCGGTGAACCGCATCGCGACGCGGCAAGACTTGAACGAGGTTATTAACGGGCTCGACTTCAAGGCCTTTGAACGCCGCCAGGCCGAAGCGCCGAACAAGCCGGTCGAGCGCATCCACCTTGTCTGCATGGGGCATGACCCTGACCTTGGGCCTGCCCTGCAAAAGGAGGCCAAGCCGTTCGACATCGAGGTGATGGTCACCGACCTGATCCGCGACAAGGCGCACTTGCATTTCAAGAAGGCATCCGACGCGCGCCTCGCCATCGAGAATGGCGAACTGGTCATCACGGGCTTTTACCCGATGAACCTGCTGCAAAAGCTGTCGCTGGAAAGCGATGCAGTGGAAGACTGGCGCCAGCTGGTTGAGAGCGTGAAGGTCGATTTCCACTTTGACGGCGCGGTGCTGACCCCCGCCATTGTCGATGCGCCGGGCAAGGACCAGCTGGTTGCGGGCCGCTATGCGATCCCCGCCGATGCCGCGACGATCCGGGTGAAGATCACCGATCTGCTTTCCGAGTCATGGGAAGGCGATATCGAAAATGGCTAAGGGCAAGAAGACGATCCGGCAGGATTTCGCTTTCTTCCAGGCCCTGCTGAAATTCTACACCGACAATCGCGGCACGATCCGCAAGCGCTACAAGCAGCTTTCGAAGCAGGTGCTCGATTTCAATGATCCGGAATTGCGGACCGATGCCTTTCTGCGGAAGCCGCAGTTCGAGGCGCTTGAGATCTACGTCTTCCTGAAAGAATTTGGCGACAACGCCCACGTCCACCAGCTGTTTCAGCAATGGGCGAAGAATGAGGGGATTTTCTCTGAATTCCAGACGACCGGCGCGGACCGCAAGGGGCAAGGCACGCTGCTGCCGTTCATGGAGCTGGAGGGCGAAGAGCAATATCAGGCGATCTTCGCCAAGCTAAGCGAGCGCGCCCGATCCTACCCCAACTACATTTTCGCATTGACCATGGGCTTGGGCAAAACCCTACTGATGGCGACCTGTATTTTCTATGAGTTCCTGCTCGCCAACAAATTCAGCAAGGACACGCGCTTTTGCAAAAACGCGCTGATGTTTGCGCCCGACAAGACGGTGCTGCAATCGCTGAAGGAAATCCAGACGTTTGATCTGGCGAACGTTGTGCCACCGGAATATGCCAATTTTCTGCGCTCGAACCTGAAGTTCCACTTCCTCGATGACACCGCCTCAACCATCGGTGCGCAGGATGGATCATCGTTCAATGTCATCATCTCGAACACCCAGAAGATCATCCTGAAACGCCGCCCTGCCGCGCCAACCGCAACGGACAAGCTGTTCTCGGAAAAGACCGGCACACTGTCTGAAGTTTATGGCGAGCTGTACGAAATGCTGGGCGAAGCTGCGCCGGAAACCGTTGCTGATCTGGCAGTCAACGCCCGGTTCCAGCGCATCGCCCGGCTGCCGCAGCTCGGCATCTATGTGGATGAAGCGCACCATTCGATGGGAGCCGTACTGGAAAAAGACCTCGGCCAGGCCAAGCAGGATTCCGCGCTGCGGACGACCATCGATGAACTGGCACGCGCGCTGGAGCACAAAAAGACCAGCGTGGTCGGCTGCTACAACTTCACCGGCACGCCCTACGTCAAAGACACGATCATGCCCGAGGTTGTCTATGCCTATGGCCTGAAGCCCGCCATCGACAACAAGTACCTCAAGCAGCCTGATTTCGTGGATTATTCCGGCAACGTGAAGTCCGGCGACTTCCTCAAGCTGGCGGTGCAGGACTTTTGGGAACGCGAAGGCGAAAACCGCCGAGAGGGGATGCTCCCCAAGCTGGCGATCTTTGCCTCCACCATCGATGAACTGATAACGGAACTCCGGCCCGCCCTTGAAAAAATCCTTCTCGATCTGGGCGTGCCG
This sequence comes from Aurantiacibacter arachoides, assembly GCF_009827335.1. Classification (GTDB taxonomy): domain Bacteria; phylum Pseudomonadota; class Alphaproteobacteria; order Sphingomonadales; family Sphingomonadaceae; genus Alteraurantiacibacter; species Alteraurantiacibacter arachoides. Next base: position 164,890 of record NZ_WTYH01000001.1, read on the forward strand.
ACGAATCGCATTCTGGTAAACGTCGGCGATACGACCGACGAAGATATCCGCGAGTTCAACCGTCTCGATACGGAAGCGTCGGACAAGCAGTTCATACTGCTCGTGGGCAAGGGGCGCGAAGGATGGAACTGCCGTTCATTGTTCGGCGTTGCCCTGTACCGCAAACCCAAGTCCCGCATTTTCGTGTTGCAATCGACCATGCGCTGCCTGCGGTCGATCGGCGATATTCAAGAAACCGGGCACATCTATCTTTCGGCCGAAAACATGGAAATTCTAAAGGACGAGCTCCAGCAAAATTTCCGCGTCACCACCGACGAGATAGGCCCGAAGAAGACCGATGATAGCGAGACATATACCGTAACGGCGGTTCCCCCGCCGATTGTTCTGACGATCACGCGGCGTCGCCAGCTGTTTCAGACGAGGCGTAAGGACGAACCGGAGAAACTTGCGTTCGATCTCTCTGATACCGCCCTGGAGCAATATCGCGCAACCTTGCGGCGCCGCAAGGCCGTGAATGCCGCGATTGCAGAGCAAGAGGACGTTACCGACCGGCTCAATAATCGCAAGTTTAGCCCGTACACGCTGGTTGCCGAAGTAGCCCGCTATTTCGCCGGTGACGGGGTCTCGCCGTTCGAAATCTCAGTCATGCTGGAAGCGACCGATGCGGGGCTGCCGCGATTGGTCGAAACGGTCAACATGTCGAACGACGTGCTTTATAATCTGGTTATCCCTGCCGTCTTCCAGGCTCTGTTCGAGATCAAAACCTTCGACGATCCCGTCGAAGAGCAGATCGAGCTGGTCAAGGGCTACAACCCGGAAGCCAACCGCGTTCCCTCCTTCACTTTTCGGGCCAAGCCGCACCTCGTCGCCAACCGCGATTTTCCGCAATATGCCGGAACCCGGCACAGATCATTCCACCTCGACCACTACTGCTTCGACAGTCAGCCAGAACTCGATTTTTTCGAGAAGGTTTTGAGGCTAAACGATGGCGACAAGATATATTTCACCGGGATGCTCGTACACGGCCAGTCGGGTTTTAGGGTCAACTACGTCCATCCAGAATCTCACACGGTCTGCAATTATTATCCTGACTTCCTCATTCAACGGGAGGATGGATCGACCCATCTGGTCGAGGTTAAGTCCGCCTGGAAAGCCGAAGATCCTGTTGTGATTGCAAAGAAAGAAGCGGCTGAGCGTCTCGCGGAAGATAGCCGATTCCACTATGCACTTGTGACCAGTGACGACTTTGATGGCTATCTTACCCCGACATCCGGTTGGCAAAATTACGATCGCCGTAGCGCGTCTGATGGGCTTCAAATTTAGGCGTGTTACAGAGGCGCGGGCTCATCCCGCCCTCATGCACTATTACTATTTTTGGGCCGAGTGGATCACCCTTACGCATCTTCGCCTCCATCGGTTCGCCGACGGAAGGCTGGCTCTATGAAGCCCTCCACCAAGCGTGCGCTCAATCTACGACGGTCAGTGCTTTGATAAAGAAAGCCACATAGTAGTTCTGGTGGCACGTTATGGCGGTGGGCGTATTCCAATTCTTTGGCGATCAATGATCGTTCCTGCCGGGTGAAACCACCTTCTCCTTCATAGATGCAACAAAGTAGGCCGTGGAACACGTTCTCCATCGCTTGGGGCCGAGTGGTCCGAAAGCCGAGTTGGGAGAACAACTTAGCCACTAGCTCCTGGCCTGATTTGCTTCTCAAGAGACGGCGCCCAAGTGCATAGACTTCTCGCCGCAGGAAATTCTTTGCTGACTCGTTTTTGGTGTCACTTCCATCACCCGGTGAGGTCTTACGCGTCAGCCTGTCGCTGTGCTCATTCCAGATGCTGTAAGTGGCTCTTTCGACATCGCGCTGCTTCAACGGCCTGCTGCTATCGGCATCAAATGTCCGCGAGTAACCCATCTTCTTTTTCCCGCTCGCATCCATCACGCGCACCCTCGAAACCAACATCGATAATGTCAGTGATATCGCATGACATTAATGGGTGCAATCGCATTCAATGGCATCGATTTTTTCTGCTTGCTAAGTCCGTGGCACGGAATGCGAAAGCCGGTGAAAATAAGCTTTTATCAGAAGCTTAAGTACCCACCATAACGGGCGATCACTTCCTCAAACCGCAGAATTTTCCAGCTGAAAGCGAAGGTGCTTTTCAGAGTGAGGAGGATTTTGCTTAAATATGGAGACGAAAATGCAGTACCCGATATTCGTTACGGTGACCGAAGCGGCGCAACTTTTAAGTTGCGGAAAGACAACGATTTATGCAATGATTTCTGAGAAAAAACTGAGGGTTGCGAAGTTTAATCGTAGCACTCGGATCACGTTTTCGAGCGTGATAGAATGTGCTCTGGAAGGCCTCGCAGCAGGCTCAGGCCACGGCCAACTTTCTGAAATCTTGATGAATGGTGATTCCATCACTGCAAGCCGAGTGGCAGATTTCTTTGCCAGCCAGCTGTGTTATATACTTCAGGGTAATGCTGAAGTTGAAAGTGAGGGGGATTCTTTCCCTGAATCCTCGACCAGCGAAGACACAGAACTGGAATTCTCCGAGAAAAATTCGGGGGGAGAATTCTGATGGCCAAGGGATACAAGAACAAAGATCCTCGTGGGAAGATGGCATTCGCAATTCGCGTGTTTGCCAATAAGGTGAAGGAGTACGCAAAAATTCACAAAGCGCCGAAGCCGGATATGGCGATGTTCGATGAAGCGCTGGGTTACGGACGACTGTGCAATAGTCTGCTCGCATCTGATCTTACTCTGCGGAAAAAGAGCGGTGAGTTTCTCGGGAGCGCGCTTGAAAAGCTGAAGCTTTCGAACCCCGAGCTGAAATTTCAATTTTGGACTTTCACGCACGATCGTGGACACACGTCGGATCGGGAACCCACCATTGATATAAAGTTCCTCCGGGCTTCAGCTGACAAGGTACTGCGCAACCTTGGCCTCGCCGGAATCTACGTTGTCGAGGTTCAGGGGTTGGGCAATCACTCCCTTGAAGGTGAAGGACGTATGATCATGGTCCACATCCACGCAATCACGTGGTCGGTCGACCCACCCGATCTCGTGATGGTGGAGCGAGAACTTAACGCCAGCAAGCATTGGCATAACGGGCTTGGTGCTGATCCTGTGTGTGTGGACGAGGTCATCGATGCAAAGGCTGATCTGAAGTACCTGGCTTACTATCTGTTCAAACCCCCGTTCGATGTGAAGATGATGGAGAACCGGCAGCGTGGACCTCGCCTGAAGTCTACTCTGAAGGGATACCGGCCTGAGTTTGCCGTGCGATTGCTCGAGCTGCTTTCGCAATTCGATCTTCGCGAGTTGGTCCGGGCGAGCGGCGATGGCAAACTCATCAGGACGGAATGGTGCCGCCGCCTAAATTACTGGCATCGAAGTCGTGAACAGTGGGCTGACGGTAAGCTTCCAGCATATTATTTTGACGATTTTTGGGATCGTTATCGAGTGAAGAAAAAGCGGAAGACCTATCATCGCTATGCCATCATCCGGTAAAACACCGTTAGCGAGAGTGAACTATCCCCTCAGCGCAGGCTCGCCAGAGAATAAGGTCCACCGTGGCAACGCGGTATCCGGTTTCTCTGGCGAGCCTCTCGCACATTTCCTGCGCTGTGACGCCCTCCGGATTTGCCAGCCGGTTCAAGTGGACATCTGGCTTTGCCACGTCCTCGCCTAGGTTCTTCGCCAAATGGTATTTCGTGATGTTCCCGGTCCAGGGAAGGGTAGCGCAAAACCCGATCAGGTTATCTGCCTTCTTCAACTGTCGGAATAGGGAAGCCCGTCTGCGCCATATGTCATCGATGGCTGCAGCCTTCCCAGGATGCCCAAACACTGTTCTGACGGACTCTCCGTTCTGAAGCGCCACCATGCACCGTGCGAATATCGGAACGGCTACGATGTTACTCATCCCCGAATTGCAGATCACGTATATTGCCTCAGCGGCAAAGGCATTCGCATTCCGCGGAGGCAGGATGTTTTCCGATCGCTCGATCGCGGCGGCATAGCCCGCCTTCCGGACGGCTTTGTCGATCTTCTCGAATTGGCGCCTTGAGATGGGAAACCGTATTTCGATCAAAGGCGGCTTGCGCGCCATCAGTATTCCGATGCCAGCATGACCGTCATGACGCGCGTGGTCACGTTGGAATTAGCAGGATCTGGGCTGTGGTGAGTTTGCGTTTGATCGTAGTAGTCGATCTTCCAGAAGATATCGCGGCCGCTAACCCTAACCTTACCGAAGTCGTGTTCGCCGAAGGGATCGTTCTGAAACCGAAAGTCGTCAAAGGCAATTATCGCCTTTTCGATTTTGGCGAGCTCGTCCTGGCCAAGCGCATGGATCCCTTGCGTGACGACGAAATAGCCGCCCGAGCAATCAATCCGTAGTTTGTCGTTTAGCGCGCGGATGACGAGCATGTGGTCCGAATGCTCGTTCAGGTGATAGCGAAAGCCATCCGGCGAAACTCGCGAGCGATCTAACTCTTCGGCCATTAGAGTAACCCGATCAGCCTGCGCTGGGCTTCCCGGTCACCCTCGATGTATCTCTCGGTAGTCGCCAGGGCGCGATGACCTGCCAGCTCCTGAACATCGCGCAGCGACCCTCCAATCTTGCTGATCATGCGGGCTGATTGCGTGATAAACGTGCGCCGTCCAGAGTGCGACGAGCACCCCCGAAGCGTCAGCTGTGCGTATGCTCGGTGGAACCAGTTCACAATACTGCGCGGGGTCAGATGGCTTCCACGCTCGGACAGGACCACCGGCCCTTCGCTGACCCTGCCGCAAACCCGGTGGTAGCGGACCAATGCTGCCCGCAACTCAGGGTGCATCGGGATCTGTCTGCCGCTCCCATATTTGGCGATGTGCTTGCTGATCGAAAGGTGGTTGCTGACCTTACAATCCGATCGCAGTACCATTGACCAGGTTAGGCCCGCGATTTCACATGCACGGAGACCAGCCTTGAAGCTGAGCAACACGATTACCTTGTTCCGGGTGGGGTGCCGGGTCTGGTCGGTATGGTTGATCAACCGCTCCAAATCCCTGGGCTCCAGCACCCTCGCGGGTTGCCTTTTCATTATTCCATCCTTTGCCTGAGGCTTAGTGGGCAGCCAGGTTGGGCCCCACCTAAAACAGCTACTAGCAAAAAACGCACAGATCGTCAAATAAGGTCTATATATCAAGGGCTTATAGACTGTGCCCGCGCGCGGGATTCTACGGTCTCCTGCAGCCAGCCTTGAACCTAGGCGGCCATGTGCTAAAGGCTATTTCTGAATGTTTTCAGGGGTACTTGGTACTCGAACCACTGCAGGATCGCGGTTTTGGGGGCCAGATTGGGGGCCATTCTTCGCAGGCCAGAACCGAGCCCGTTGTAAACAAAGCAGAATAGAACGGAGGATGAGTCCTCTTCTGGGACTCGAACTCACCAACGCTGAAAACAAAGGAGAAAGTGCGGGTCTGGACGAGGACTCGAACCAGTCGAACTGCTACGCTCCTCTTCTGGGCACCACTTACCTCTCCAGGCAGGCCTCCACCTCGGCGTGGACCCGGCGGAGGGGACCGCATCGGCGGGGGCGCTTGGCGGACGGGTGTCTAGCGGGGTGGCAGCCAGTCGGGTTTCGAGCGGCGCCATGGGGCGATACCGGCGATTATGTTCAGGCGCGCGGGGTCCTCGATCGTCATCATGCGGCTCTTGATCGACACGATCCCGCTTGTCCGCAACTGCTTGACCAGGGCATTGACGTGAACGGCGCTGATCCCGATCAGTTCGCCCAGTTCCCGCTGCGTAAGCGGCATGGAGAAATGCCGGGAAACCTCGTCCTCCAGGCTGGAACTGCGCTCGCACAGGCGCAGGATGAGTGCGGCCAGGCGGGTCATGGCTTCCGCCTGCCCGGTCAGCGCGAGGCGTTCCATCAACAGCGATCGCTCCTCCTGCGAGATCAGGAACATGATCGCCGCGAGCCTCGGGCTGCTCTCGAACAGTGCGCCAAGGTGCTGCTGGTCGATGCGGATGACCTCCACTTGGGTGAGCGCGACGACGGTGTCGATCGGTTCGCACAGGGCGAGACCCGGCAGGCCCAGGATGTCACCGGGCAAGTTGACGCTGATGAGCTGACGCGAGCCATTCTCCAGGACAACGGCGCTCGCCGCCCAGCCATCCACCAGCAGGTAAATGTCATGCGCCGCCTCCGACCGGATGACGGCGCCGCGCTCGAACCGGCTGGTGAAGCCGCCGAGGGCCGACAGGCGCTCCAGTTCCGCAGGCTCCAGGTCCACGAAAGCCGCCAGGCGGGATATGACTTTACGGACCCTTTCTGATTGCGGATCTTTTCCCTGCTCGGAGGTCATCGTGTCCCTTTGGTGGCAACTCACGCATGCGCAACCGCGCGCACTTCCGTCAGCGGCTTGCCAACGCAGATGCCGGGAAGGGATTGGCGCGTGGGCAAACGAAGCTGTTCGTAAGATACGCCAGCGCTGCGTTTCAGATGCGCCCGGTCGACCACATAAATCATACCGCGGCTGCATTTGAGGCAGGACTCGCCTTCGAGGATGTGCAGCGTATCCGTAACTGAGGCCCGGCGCACGCCCAGCTGGGCGGCAAGATCGCTGTGGGTAACGTGCAGGAAATCGCTGTCGACCCGGTCATGCAGCATCAGCAGCCAGGCGCACAGCCTCTCCTTCAGGTTGCCGCGATCGCGCGCGCGGATCATGCCTTCCAGCTGAATGGTATAGGATTGCAGGAACCGGGCAAGGCCGAGCGAGAGGGTGGCGCTGGAGTGACAGGCACGCTGCATCTCGTCCACCGAAATGGCCAGAGCCCAGCCGCCGTCCAACAGCACGGTCGCCTCGCTATCGCCGTCCCCCCGATCGCCCAGCACCGCTGCCCAGCCGACGATGCCTTCGCGCCCGACCAGTCCTACGCCGCACCGCTGGCGGGTGAACTGCAGGCAGGCGACCAGCGTCACCGGGAAATAGATGAGCAATCCGGCGCGGGCACCCGAACCAAGCTTTTCCCCGGTCTCGCAGCGAACGCTGAACAGCAATGGCGCAAGCAAGTGCCGATCAGCCGCCCCGAGTGAATCGAGAAAGCCGTTCCTTGCTTCTGTAATATCCCTCCCCGATCCAAAACTTGGCATCGGTTTCTCCCAATCGCACGCAGCGGGGCTCTGATGGCCCCGGTTGATTGCAGCGACGGGGCAGGGTCTATCCGGTCATCGGGCGAACGAAGATAAACTCCTTTAATTTCCAACTGACTGGAGCGATTTTATTGTACGCTTGCGTACCCACGGCTGTGCCTCGCACCGTTCGCCCTACTTCTCAACGCGTTCAGAAAGAGCGCATTTTCGAGGAGGTCCCGATGGCAGACGAGCAACAGATTACCCAGGTGCTGGAAGCGCGAGAGCAGCGCCGGGCGTCTCGGCGCGACCTCTTCAGCGGGTTTGCCGCAGCGTCGATGGCGGCGGGCGGCTTCGTGCTCGCTACCAAGTCTAGCCCCGCCGCGGCGCAGTCCATCTCGGATGGAGACATCCTCAACTTCGCGCTGAACCTCGAATATCTCGAGGCCCAGTTCTACGTGTTCGCGGCGACCGGGGCCGGTCTTCCGGAGAACCTGCTCACCGGAACCGGCACCAGGGGTCAGGCGACAGGCGGCCGCCGGGTCAATTTCACCGACCCTGCCGTGGCGGCCTACGCCCGCGAGATCGCGGCCGACGAACAGGCCCACGTGGCCTTCCTGCGCGGTGCGCTCGGCACCGCCGCGGTGGCGCAGCCGACGATCGACATCAGCGCCAATGCAAACGGGGCCTTTTCCGCCGCCGCCCGCGCCGCGGGCCTGATCGGGCCGGGCCAGGCTTTCGATCCCTACGCCAACGACGAGAACTTCCTGCTCGCCGCCTACATCTTCGAAGACGTGGGCGTCACCGCCTACAAGGGTGCATCGCCGCTCATCAGCAACAAGACGTTCCTGGAAGCGGCTGCCGGCATCCTGGCGGTGGAAGCCTACCATGCCAGCCTGGTGCGCACGACGCTCTACGCCAAGGGCCTGCAGGCGCCTTCGCTGATCGATGCGACGATCGCGATTTCCAACGCGCGTGACAGCCTCGACGGTTCGACCGACCTCGACCAGGGGCTGACGACCACCCAAGCCTTTGGTGGCACCGCCAGCAACATCGCTCCGCTTGACGAGAACGGTCTCGCCTACAGCCGCACGGCCGGACAGGTGCTCAACATCGTCTACCTCAATAGAATGGCCGTCACCGGCGGCGGGTTCTTCCCCAACGGCGTCAACGGCACCCTGCGCATGAGCGCGGCGAACTAATCGAACGAGAGGATAAGACCATGAAAGACCGCGACATCATCCTTGAGGTCCTGTCGGCCGGCGCCGATCGCCGAATCGAGCGCCGCCGCTTCCTCCACTTCGCCGGTGCCAGCACCGCAGCATTCTCGCTGGTCGCCTGTGGCGGCGGCAACGACGACGACGTCATCGGCGGAGCGCCGACCCCGACGCCTACGCCCGGTGCCACCCCCACGCCGACCCCCACCACGGCGCTGGGCGATGCCGACGTCCTGAATTTCGCGCTCAACCTGGAATACCTTGAGGCGCAGTTCTATTCCTTCGCCGCCATCGGCTCGGGCCTTGCCAGCAATCTTCTCGACGGTACGGGCACGCAAGGCCAGGTGACCGGTGGACGCCGGGTGAACTTCCAGGATCCGCTGGTGGCGCAGTATGCGCGCGAAATCGCGGCGGACGAACGCGCCCACGTCGCCTTCCTGCGTTCCGCACTGGGCACGGCGGCCGTGGCACAGCCGGCGATCGACATCGGCACGGCGCCGAACGGGGCCTTCTCTTCGGCAGCGCGTGCCGCGGGTCTCGTCGGGGCCGGGCAGAGCTTCGATCCCTATGCCAACGACAACAACTTCCTGCTGGCCGCCTATATCTTCGAGGATGTCGGCGTCACCGCCTACAAGGGCGCTTCGCCGCTGATCACCAACAAGACCTTCCTCGAGGCGGCCGCCGGCATCCTTGCGGCGGAGGCCTATCACGCCGGACTGGTGCGCACGGTGCTCTATCGCAAGGGGCTTCAGGTGCCCACGCTGATCGACGCGACCGAAGCCATCTCCAACGCGCGCGACAGCCTCGACGGGGCGACGGACCTAGACCAGGGCGTGCGACCGCGTGCCACGCCGTTCGGCGAGGGCACCAACATCGTGCCCACCGACGGCAATGCCATTGCCTTCAGCCGGAGCGCGGGGCAGGTCTTGAACATTGCCTATCTCACCGCCATGTCGACGACAGGTGGCGGATTCTTCCCCAACGGTGTAAACGGGCGAATCCGCATGAGCGCCGCATCGGGCTGAGGGTATCCCCGTCCCCGATGTGAACATCAAGGAAGCCCCCCATGCCGCACTCGCACGCCAGCTGCTTCAGGATCACCTGCTACAAGACCGGCAGCTATGCCTTGATGCACTTCATGGTGGCGATCACGGTCGCCTACCTGCTGACGCAAAGCTGGCGTGCGGCCCTGGCCATTGGCTTGGTGGAGCCGCTGGTGCAGACCGTCGCATTCTATTTCCACGATCGCGCGTGGAGCAAGCACGACAAGGGACAGGCTGCAAGCCCGTCCGAATCCGTCGAGCTGCGCCGGCCATCCTGACCGAACCCGCATGGTGACATGCTGTCCCAATTGCGGGTTCGGATTGGAGGGCGGGCAGTCCGTGGTCTATGGCAACGTGCGGCTGGCTCCCGAAGGGGAGATCCTGTTTAACGGGCGGCGCATCCAGTTGACGCGGACCTTGCACTATCTCGCGCATGCGCTGATCCTGGTTCAGGGAAGGCCGCTGACCCGCGGTTTCCTCGCCGCACGACTGGCCGATGACCTGAGTGACGAGGCGGTGATCAAATCGGTCGAACGCCTGCGCCGGGTGTTCCGCCAGCGCGATCCGGGCTTCGACCAGATCGAAACCCTTCGTGGTTTCGGCGCCTGTCGCTGACGTTTCAAGCCGACCGGTCGCGACCGGATTGTGCCTGCCGGACGCACAGGCGGGATCTCCGGGGGTCGCCAGCACCCACTCTTCGGGCAGGGTGAGCAACCCCCCGCACCCGATCGCCATCACACATCCCGTCGTGCGTCAATTCGGCCTTGCCTCGACCCGGCGTGAGTGACAGGTCGCGGCGCGAGGAGAAGTGAAATGAAGATCGCATTCATCGGGCTCGGCAACATGGGCGGGGGCATGGCCGCCAACCTGGTCAAGGCGGGGCACGAGGTGCGCGCGTTCGACCTTGCTGACGCCGCGCTGACCGCCGCGCGCGAAAAGGGCTGCGCCACCTTCGCCGCCGCATCCGAGGCGTGCAAAGGCGTCGATGCGGTGGTTTCCATGCTGCCCAATGGCGGCATCGTGAAGGCCGTCTATGCCGACAGCGTGTTCGGCCACGCACCGGCGGGCGCGGTGCTCATCGATTGTTCGACCATCGACGTCGCCACCGCGCGCGAAGTTGCTGCGCTGGCCGAGACAGAAGGCTACGCCATGGTCGATGCGCCCGTTTCGGGCGGGATCGCCGCGGCCGACGCGGGTACGCTCACCTTCATGGTCGGCGGCAGCGCGAACGCGTTCCGGCGCGCTGAGGAAGTCCTCGCTTGCATGGGCAAGGCCGTGATCCACGCGGGCGACGCGGGCAACGGCCAGGCGGCCAAGATCTGCAACAACATGCTGCTCGGCATCCACATGATCGGCACCGCCGAGGCCTTTGCCATGGCACAGAAGCTGGGTCTCGACCCGCAGACCTTTTTCGATATTTCCAGCGTCAGCAGCGGCCAGTGCTGGTCGATGACATCGTACTGCCCGGTGCCCGGAGTGGGGCCGAAGACGCCGGCGGACAACGATTACCAGGGCGGTTTCGCCACCGCGCTGATGCTCAAGGATCTGAAGCTGGCCATGGAAGCCGCCGCGACCGCCGGCATGGCCCCGCGGATCGGGGCCAAGGCCGCCGAGCTTTACGAAGCCTTCGACGCGGCCGGCAACGGCACGCGCGATTTCTCGGCCATCATCACGGACTACTGAGAGGGAGCGGGTCGCTCAGCCGAGCGGGGCTGCGACCAGCGCCCTGCCTTCCGGAGCGAAGGTGACGTCCGCAAGCCCGCTGGCGTAGGCGCATTCGCCGGGATGGAGGAGCTCGCCTTCCACCAGCACCTCGCCCGCCAGCGGGATGACCAGCGCCTTGTCCGGGTAGCAGTAGCGCAGCCCGTCGGGTGCCTCGCCATCGACGTAATCGAGGCGGAAGAATGGCCCGTCGACAAGGCTGGCGTGGCCGTGTTCGGGCAGCCGCTGATGCAGGTTGGCGGGATAGGGTGATCCGTCGGCCACCGCCAGTCCCTCGTCCAGGTGCAGTTCCCGCGGCCGGCCGTAATCGTAGAGGCGATAGGTGATGTCCGAATTCTGCTGGATCTCGATGATCGAGCAGCCTGGGCCGATGGCATGGACCGTGTTGGCGGGAATGTAGAAGAAATCGCCGACCTGTACGGGGTGCCAGACCAGCAAGTCCTCGATGCTGCCGTCGAGCGCGGCTTCTCGCATCGCGGCCTCGTCCAGTTCCTCGCGGAAGCCGATGCCAAGGGTGGCGCCTTCCTCGGCGGCGACCACCAGCCAGCACTCTTCCTTGCCCTGCTTGCCCAGGCCCTTGGCCTCGGTCTGCGTATCGGAGGGATGGTTCTGAATCGACAGCTTCTCGCTGGTGAACAGGTACTTGATCAGCAATTCGGGCGCCTGTTCGGGCGGCTCGAACCATATCTCGCCGATCTTCTCGCCATCCTCCCGTTCGAACGCATCGAAGGGCGGCGGCAATTTCGCACGGCCCCAGACCTTTTCGACGACGCGGACGGGAAGTATCATGGGCGGCCCTTCAACACATCAAACCATCAGATCGAGCAGTTGCTGGATCTCCACCGTGGCGAAACCCACGGCGCTATCGGAGATACCGTATGGCACCAGCAATCGTTCCCCCACCCGCAGCGCGCCGCAGGTATAGACCACGTTGGGCACATAGCCGGAGCGATCGGCGTTCTCGGCGGTGAGGACCGGTTCCTTCACGCGGCCGATCAGTTTTGTCGGATCATCGAGGTCGAGCAGCGCGCAGCCAAGCGAATACTTGCGCATCGCGCCCACCCCGTGGGTGAAGAACAGCCAGCCGGCATCGGTGCGGATGGGGCTGCCGCAATTGCCGATCTGGATGAACTCCCAAGGGTATTCGGGCTCCATCAACAGGGTGCCTTCTCCGTCCCAGGTGTCGAGCCGGTCGGACGTGAGCAGATAGAGGTTCTTGCCGTCCTGCCGACCGATCATGGCGTATTTGCCGCCGATCTTCTCGGGAAACAGAGCCATGCCCTTGTTGCGCCCGGCATCGCCGTGAACCGGGTTGAGTGCGAACTGCGCAAAGTCATGCGTGCGCAGCAGTTCCGAGCGGATCGAACTGCCCGAATAGGCGGTGTAGGTGCCGATCCATTCGTAATCGGGCTTTCCATCGGTGCCATGATCGAACCGCACCAGCCGCAGGTCTTCCAGCCCGTTGGACTGTTGTTCGGTAATCGGAAAGATCACCGTGTTGCCAAGCGTGGTTTCGGCGTGGCGGTTGACGATCACCCCGTCGACCGAATCGGTGAGGGATTCGTCCTCAAGCTCCACCGACGTGGCAAAGCCCGCCTGCGGCCACAGGTCGAAGGTGCCATCGGGATGGGCGATGCCTTCGCGAAAGACGATGGAGGAGATGTGCCCTTCGCCCACGGCGCGCAGGCTCATGACGAAGCGGCACGATCCCCCGCGGATACCCGTCTGGTCGGGGTGCGGCACGATGGACGGGTTCATCAGCGCAGCGGCGGCATAGGTATATTCGTGGCAGAAATAGGCGCCGATCAGCTTGCGCTTCACGCCCGTGTAGTCCGCGCGATCGAGGCCCAGGTTCGCTTCGACCTCGGCATAGCGTTCCTCGAACATCTGTTCGGTCTGCCAGTGGCGCCCGGCAAAATCGCGCAGCACGCGCATGTATTCGGCCTCGGCCCGTGCATCGCTCAACGAGGCGACATCCTCGACCAGCTTCAGCGCCCGGCCACCAGGCGCATTGCGCGATTGCCAGCCGAGGTGGAACGGGCGCAGCACGACCCGCGAAGGGTCGGCGTGCAGCCGCGTGTCAAGGAGCCGCAATGGCGCTCTCGACCCGTTCGTCTCGCGCCCCGTCAAATCCCCCACGTGAATCTCCGCCAACCTCGGTTTCCAGCGCTATCATGGAATAATGCGCCAGTTGGAAGGCCAGAATGCTCTCCGCCCCACAGTTCGCGTTGGGCCCACGGGGATTGATGCCATCGCGGCAGCGGCCCGTGGCTATGTCCGCCAGCACCGCGCCGCGATCATTGGCGCCGAAGAACCAGTTCCAGGCCGCGCGGGCATGAATCTTCCAACGATGGTCGCGCGTGGCGCGGAAAGCGGAGTGGGTTGCTTCGATGGCCGCCTGCGCTTCCAGCGGTTGCTGATCGAACGGCAGGTGGCGATGTTCGTGGCCGAAGCTGTCCGAACCAATCGGCCGGAACTGGCCGGATGCGCCGATCTGGCGCTCCGCAATCCAAGCCAGCGTATCGATGCCGCAGGCGAGGAAATCTTCGCGGCCTAGCAGATGGCCGGCTTCGACCAGAGCCTGCGACAGGCGGGGATTGTCATAGCCGAGCACCGCCTCGAACCACGCCCAGTCCGGTCGACGCGCCTTTTCCAGCAGTTGGGCCAGGAATGCGCCGCCCTGTTCGAGATAGGCGCGCGATACGGCGTGCTCGGGTTCGATACGAAGCCGTGCCGCCGCGCCCAGCATGGCGAATGCCACCGCGCGCGGACTGCCATTTGCATCGAAGGCGGGGAACGTGCGGTCGAACCAGATCCGCGCCCATTCGCGGATGTCCTGATCGGGCGAATCGGCAAGGGTGCGGCCCAGCGCCCAGGCGGCGCGGCCGTTGGAATCATCGGAACCCTCGTGCTCGCACCAGCTACGGTCGAACCGCATGAAGTTGCGGAAAACGCGAGCATCCTCGTTCCACGCGTGCTGGACGAACGAGGCGTATGTTACAGCGAGCCGGCTGCGTTCTTGCGAGGGCAGGTCCTCCACAAGGTTTGCCAGCATCAGCGCGCGGGCATTGTCGTCGAGACAATAGCCGTGACGGCGATCGGGAACGATGCCGATCGCGTGCTGATACATTCCCGTGCCGTCGGTCATGTCCAGCACGCCTTCCAGCGACGGGGTGGGCAGGCCGGCGTGGGTCCGCGGGGCGGGCGCAGCGGCGCGGGCGATGAGCCGCGCGGACTTGGCAGCAAAACGCGGCCAGATCGTCTCGCGACCCTTGGCATAGGCGCGACGCTGCAGCCCTTCGAGCGCGGCAGGATCGCCCAGCAGGTGATTGACCGCAGTGGCGATGGCATCGGCAGATGCAGGTTCGATGATGCAGCCCACATCATCGACCAGCAATTCCCGCGCGTGGCGGTACGGGGTGGACACGACTGCCTTGCCCAGGGCCACGGCATAGCTGAGCGTACCCGACGTCGACTGCTGCAGGTTGGGGTAAGGGGTGAGGTAGATGTCGCAAGCCTCGAGCTGGTCGAGCAGTTCATCGGTATCGAGGAAGCGATCGACCCATTCGATATGGTCCGAAACGCCCAGCTCGGCTGCACGCGCCTGCAACCCCTCGCGGTAACTCTCGCCCTGTTCGGCAATCAGGTTGGGATGCGTGGCGCCGATGATCCGGTACAATACGTCGGGGTGTTCGGCGACGATGGCAGGCAGGGCCGCGACCGCATGTTCCAGGCCCTTGCCGGGGCCGAGCAGACCGAACGTGGTGAGCACGCGGCGTCCGGCAAGGCCGAAGCGTTCCTTGAATTCCTCCTGCCGGCCGAACGGACGATCGGGCGCGCCGTGGTCGATCACCTCCAGCAATTCGTTTGGCGCGCCATACCGGGTGGCAAGCAGGTCACGCGAATAACGGCTCATCACCATGATCCGGCTGGCCCGCGCCACGAGCCGGCGCAGGATCGCGTCCTGCCGCTCTCCGGGATGTTCGAGCATGGTATGCGGCGTAAGGATCAGCGGCGCGGCCAGCCGGTCCACGAAATCGCACACCATTTCGCCGTCGGGGCCGCCGAAGATGCCGTATTCGTGCTGCAACCAGACCGCATCGACGCCGCTATCGTTGATGGCACGGGCCGCCTCTTCGTAGTCTGCCGCGTCTTCGGAATTGATGATGCCGGCGATACCGGGCACGCCGCGATAGCTTTCCCGCCGGCGCGGATCGTCGAGGGCATAGACTTCCGCAGTGATTTCCGGATGAAACTCGGCGAGTTTCTCGAAAATATCGGACGTGAAGGTAGCGATACCGCATTTGCGCGGGGTGAATGTACCGACCAGGGCAATACGCAGCTTTCGCGGGGCATTCCGGCGGAAGTCGACCACCGATGCGCTGCGGTTGACGTTTCCGGATTGCTCAGGGGCTTGGTGCAGGAGGGTATCCACTGGCGCTCCATTCATCGGTTGCATCGTTCGCCCCTCCGACAGACGTGCGCGCTATTTCATGTTGCAGTGCACCATGATTCGCGAACAACTGCAAGCCCAATCCGCCGAAACCAAGACCTAAGTCCGTGATGGTTGATTTCGAACGACTTTTTGGCATGAGGGTCGACGCAGTGGGAACGCCGGGCGGCGTAAGTGGTTCCGCGAGGGCAACATTGATCAATCGCCATCTCGCAAGTGCAGCGACGAGGCGCGCATGGCGCGCGACAAACCGAACCCGGAACGCCTCGCTTTACCGGGGGGCATCGACCAGTAAGCCGCGGCCGTCTAAGCCCGGGATCATGAGCAATGCGCTACCTGATACCGCAAGGATTGCCGCCGATCCGCGCTGGCTGCCCCATTCGATCGACCTTGCGAGTGAGCGCATGCTGTTCGTACACATCGATGCAGGCGACCTGACCGCTCCGGGTTTTCTGGCCGACATCGACCCTGGCGCGGCGCACAACGCTTGCTGGCTGCCGTTCGATGCCGTGCGATCGATGCAGGTCGAGGCGGGGCCGCTCCACTTCATCTTCCACACGGCTTTCTGCCGCTCCACGTTGCTGGCACGCGCGCTGAACATCGAAGGGATTTCGGTCGGCATGGCGGAGCCGGGCGTCATCGCGCACCTGGCCAGCGCGGGCGAGCGGGCGCACGGGCTGATCGGCCCCGTATGCAACCTGCTGTCGCGCCAGTGGGAGACCGCGGGTGGGCGTAGCGCAGCGGTGTTCGTCAAGCCCACCAATCATGCCAATGCATTGATCCCCGCCCTGCTGTCGGCCCGGCCCGATGCAACGGCAGTGCTGATGACCAATCCGCTTCCCACGTTTCTGCGCAGCGTCGACAGCCGTGCGCTGATGGGGCGCCGCTGGGGGCGGCAGCTTTATCTGGAGACCATGGGCTACATCGGCATGGACCTGGGGCTGGACGGCCGGGAGCAGTTCCTGATGACCGATCTGCAGGCAGCAGGCATCGCCTGGTTTCTGTCCCAACGCTATTTCGCCGGTTTGCTGAACGGGCCCGACGCGGCGCGGGTGCGCCTGCTCGACGGCGACCGCTTCGACCGTGATCGCACCAGGGCCCTGGAAGCGGTCCTGTCCCTGGCGGGCGTGGCGTTCGACAAGGCAGGGCTGCAAGCGGTGGTCGAGGGCCCGCTGTTCCGCCGCCATGCGAAACTGGGCGGCGCATTTGCTGGCGAAGCGGCAGTCCCCGCGCCCTCGTTCGCGCAGGAGGCGGAGCAGGTCGGCCAATGGATCGGCATGATCGCCGAACAGGCGGGCGTGGCAGTGCCCGTTCCGCAGACCCTGTTCTAGAGACCCGATCCGCGCGGCTTTGTTGCCCGCACCTGCTTTTTGCCCGGCACGTAGCGCCGTTCCAGGCATGATGGACCAAAGCCGTTATCTTGCCATTCACCCCCTGCCGCCTACATTGGCCCGGTGAAAGGATGCTCCCTCGCATGAACGACGACCAGGAACCCGAACAGCAGCCCAATCCGTGGATGAAGAGCCTCTTCATCTGGGGCGGTATTTTCATTGCCCTGCTGTTGACCGTCTCGATGTTCAACGGCGAGCGTGAGCCCGCTGGCGCCACCATCAGCTATTCGGACTTCAAGGACCGCGTGGCCGAAGGCACCGTGACCGAGGTGCACATCGCGCCCGAACTCATCACCGGCACCCTGCGCAACGAGGAATCGTTCGCCACGCGCCGCGTCGTCCCCGACGAACAGCTGATGACCCAGCTGGAGGCCGCCGATGTCGAGGTAACCGGTGCCCCTGCGGAACAGATGAACGTGTTGTGGGTGGTGCTGCTCAACGCGCTGCCGTTCCTGCTGATCCTCGGTATCGCCTTCTTCGCCCTGCGCCAGGTGCAGAAGGGCGGCGGCGGCGGGGCCATGGGCTTCGGGAAGTCCAAGGCCAAGCTGCTGACCGAAAAGCAGGGCCGCGTCACGTTTGACGACGTTGCCGGTATCGACGAAGCGCGCGAGGAGCTGCAGGAAATCGTCGAATTCCTGCGCGATCCGACGCGCTTCTCCAAGCTGGGCGGACAAATCCCCAAGGGCGCGCTGCTGGTCGGTTCGCCCGGTACCGGCAAGACGCTGCTGGCCCGTGCCATCGCTGGCGAGGCGCGCGTGCCGTTCTTCACCATCTCCGGTTCCGACTTCGTCGAGATGTTCGTAGGCGTGGGTGCAAGCCGCGTGCGCGACATGTTCGAACAGGCCAAGAAGAACGCGCCGTGCATCGTCTTCATCGACGAGATCGACGCCGTGGGTCGCCACCGCGGCAACGGCATCGGCAATTCCAACGACGAGCGCGAGCAGACACTGAACCAGCTGCTTGTCGAGATGGACGGCTTCGAAGCCAACGAGGGCATCATCATCATCGCCGCCACCAACCGGCCCGACGTGCTCGATCCCGCGCTGCTGCGCCCGGGCCGTTTCGATCGCCAGGTTGTGGTGCCGATCCCCGACATCGAGGGCCGTGAGAAGATCCTGGCCGTGCACATGAAGAAAGTGCCGCTCGCGCCCGATGTGAATCCGCGCACGATCGCGCGTGGCACGCCCGGCTTTTCCGGTGCGGATCTTGCCAACCTCGTCAACGAGGCTGCCCTGCTGGCCGCGCGCCGCAACAAGCGCCTCGTCGCCATGCAGGAGTTCGAGGACGCCAAGGACAAGGTCATGATGGGCTCCGAGCGCAAGTCCATGGTGATGACCGAGGACGAGAAGAAGATGACCGCCTATCACGAGGCGGGCCATGCCATCGTCGCCGTGCACGAGGCCGCGTCCGACCCCATCCACAAGGCCACCATCATCCCGCGCGGCCGCGCGCTGGGCATGGTGATGCGCCTGCCGGAACGCGACAATTACTCCTACCACCGCGACAAGATGCACGCGAACCTGTCCGTCAGCATGGGCGGGCGCGTGGCGGAGGAGATCATCTTCGGCCATGACAAGGTGTCGAGTGGCGCCTCGTCCGACATCCAGTACGCCACCGACCTGGCGCGCAACATGGTCACCAAGTGGGGCATGAGCGACAAGCTGGGACCGCTGCAGTACGAAAGTTCGCAGGAAGGCTACCTCGGCATGGGTCAGACCGTGCGCACGATGGCGGGCGAGGAGACGAACAAGCTGATCGATGCAGAGATCAAGAACCTCGTCGAAGGCGCACATTCGCGGGCCACGCAGCTGCTCTCCGACCATCAGGACCAGTTGCACCTGCTGGCGCAGGCCATGCTGGAATACGAAACGCTGACCGGTGACGAGATCAAGGCGCTGCTGGAAGGCGGCAAGATCGACCGACCCGACACGCCCAGGGGTCCGATCCCCGTGCGTCCCGATCAGGGCTCCGGCATTCCGCAAGCGGGCAAGCGGTTCGGCGGCGCGGGCGAGGCACCTCAGGGCGCCTGACGCCCCGCGCGTTTGGTCAATGCATGGGAACCGCGGCGAGGGGCTGGCGGTTCATCGGGAAACACCTTTCAGGGAGTTGACTCGATGAAACGCCTAATCGTCTCCGCAATGCTGTTCGCCACCACCGCGTCTTTCGGCCTGGCGGCCTGTTCCGGCGAGACGCAGGAGAGCGCCGAACTCGCCGCCGAGGGTGCTGCCCGCGATGCGGCCGCCAATGCCGAGGTTGCCGGCGAGGCGCTGCAGGATGGCGCTGTCGTGGCTGCCGACAAGATCAGCGAAGGCGCAGCGAACCTCAGCAACGAAATTCGCGAAAGCGATAACGAGGAACCGGGGCCCGCGCCGATCACGGGAGACGATCTGGGGCCGCCTCCTTCGCAGCAATAGATCGACCCCGGCTGTGACCGGGGTTTGTTGGGAACAAAACGTGAACTGCGGCGTCTTGTAGGGAAAGGAGTGCTGTTACGATGACTGCGACCAAGCCTGCCCAGACCCCCAAGACCGATCCTGTCTCCAACGCGGAGAAGGATCCCGACGACTGGACGACCGGAGATGAACGGATGACCGGCGCCCAGGCGAGTTACCTCAAGACCCTCAGCGAGGAAGCACACAAGCCTGAAGCGTATGATACCGAGCTGACCAAGGCGGAAGCGTCAAAGGCGATCGATGCCTTGCAGGAAGAAACCGGCCGGGGCAGCTGAGCCGCTACTCGCTGCGTGGCTGAAGCGCGACTGCGTAGATCCCGCCTCTTGCCATCGCTTCGCCCGCCGCTTGCTCTGCAGGCGGCGGGCTCGTCTCGCGCCAGCTCTTTGAACGGCGGATGTCGCGGCCTTTCAATTGCCGGCTGCGGTCAATGGTGCAGGCCTAGAACGCCCCGAGCACGACCAGGATCTGGACAAACAGGGCGAGGATTACCCAGATGAACGCACTCATCATTAGCAGACGCCACGCTGCGCTGAACCGAGACAGCGTATAGGTGCCGCGCAACTGCTTGTAGAGGTGGATGGGTGCAATCACCATCGCTGCGATGCCAATGACGTTGAGCGATGCCCCCATGGCTCTCGCCAGCGACAGGGCGATGAACATGAGCGTCATGAAGCTGAGCGAATAGGTCACGAAGATCGCGTGGTCATAGGCCTTGAAGCGCCGCCGCCAGGCGAACAGCAGCCATACGAACGGGATTGAGATCGGGATCAACAGCCAGCTGAACTTGTAGGCGTTGGACTGCAGCTTGTAGATCATCAGT
Organism: Aurantiacibacter arachoides; assembly: GCF_009827335.1. Lineage (GTDB taxonomy): Bacteria > Pseudomonadota > Alphaproteobacteria > Sphingomonadales > Sphingomonadaceae > Alteraurantiacibacter > Alteraurantiacibacter arachoides. Next base: position 185,115 of record NZ_WTYH01000001.1, read on the forward strand.
CCCGGATTTTCCTGCCATTTGTGCAGCAACCGGTCGATGAAGGCCAATCCCGTTCCGCTCCCCGTGGCTGGCGAGCCAGCGGAGGTCTCGGCTTCGTCGAGAGCGTCGCCGGCGGCGGCGCTTTCGTTTCTGGCGGCCTGTTCCTGACGAGCCACCTGTCCCGGTATCTCCAGGATCGCGATCGATCCCTCGAGAACAGCGAGTTCGCGCTCCATATCGGCGCGGGCAGGGTCGTCGGCGGGCAGGGCGTCTATCCGCGCCTGCATGGCGTCGCGCTCGCGACGCGCCCTGGCGAGCCCTTCGCCGCTCCCAAGGACGGCCACGTCGCCTTCGGCGTCCATGTTTTCGGCATCTGCGCTGAGCTCTGAGACAACGCCGTCTGAAGGCAGCGTTGAGGGGGCCGTGATCCCGACCATCTGGAACACCGCGAACATCAGGAAGACGCCGAACAGGAACAGCGCCATCGGGCTGACGAAGCGGGCGCGCTCGCCGTCGATGTAGCGCCGCGTCAGCCGGCCGGGGCGGAAGGCCAGCATGGGCAGCGTGCGCCACAGCTTGCCCTCGAAATGCAGCGCGCCGTGCAGCAGGTCGTGAACGAAGGCGCCGATGGTGCGGTGCAGGTGCCCGCGCTGCCCGCAGGAATGGCAATAGGCGCCGACCAGCGCGGTGCCGCAGTTCTGGCAGTTGTCAGGATCGTGCTCGCTGCGTTCCAGCGCGCCCGAATGTGGCTCCAGCGCACGGGCGAACAAGCCGCCCTCGGTGGCCGTGCCGATACCCTCGATCATGTCGACCATGCCCGTTCCGCTCCCCCGGTCCGCGTGCTGCACCGCGAAATTGGCGCTTCCCTTAAGCTAGTGTCGCGGAGCGGTCGAGAGCCCGCGCGTGGCGATACCGCCGCCGTGCTTGCCGGGCCGACGATGGCGCGGCACAAGCAGCGCATGGATCGCCTGCAATTCAATGGCGAGTGGCTCGGCCTGGCCGTTGTCGCCAGCGCCTTTGCCATTCTCGCCGTGCTGGAAATTGCCGTGCCGTTCCGCACCGCCAGGCATACCCGCGGGCGACGCTGGCTAACGAACCTCGCGCTTTTCGCGCTCGACACGGCGGCGGTGCGGCTGGTGCTGCCCCTGGCGATGGCAGGCACCGCAGTCGTGGCGGCAGAGCGGGGGTGGGGGCTATTCAACGCCGTCGGCGCGCCCGGCTGGCTGGCCTTGGCCGGCTCGCTCCTGGCGCTCGACCTTGCCTTGTGGGTCCAGCACCTGGCCACGCACCGGGTGCCCTGGCTGTGGCGTCTGCACCGCGTGCACCACGTCGACCGCGCGTTTGACGTCACCACCGCGGCGCGGTTTCATCCGGTAGAGATCGTGCTGTCGATGGCATGGAAGATGGCTGTCGTCGCGGCGCTTGGTGCGCCTGTCCTGGCGGTGGTCGTGTTCGAGGCGGGCTTTGCCGTCTTCGCCCTGTGGACCCATGCGAACCTTGACCTGCCCGCGCAGGCAGAGCGCTGGGTGCGCGGGCTGATCGTGACGCCGGGAATGCACCGCATCCATCATTCGACCCGGCCCGGCGAGACGAACAGCAATTACGGGACTGTCCTTTCAGGCTGGGACCGCCTTTTCGGAACCTATGTCGGCAGCGCAGCCGATGCGCCGCGGACGATGCCGATCGGCCTCGCCGAGTTTCGCGACGAGCGACCGACGCGGCTCGGGTGGAGCCTGTGGTTTCCGTTCCGGCGGCACTAAACGAAAAAGGCCGCACCTTGCGGCGCGGCCCTTTTTGAAACGGTCAGGCGCGGAAGGCTTACCCTTCGTAATCGCCGCCGATCGAGGTCGAGCGGGCGGGCGCGGCGGCGGACAGCCGCATAGCCTCGGCCGACTGGCTCAGCGAACCGATATCGTCCGCCTCGTCCTCTTCGTCGGGAAGGATGGTCTGCAGCGACTGGATCAGCGATTCCTGCAGGTTCTTCGGGCGCACGGTCTGCTCGGCAACTTCGCGCAGGGCCACGACGGGGTTCTTGTCACGGTCACGGTCGATGGTGAGTTCGGCACCGCCCGAGATTTCGCGTGCGCGCTGCGCGGCGAGCAGCACCAGGTCGAAACGGTTGGGAATCTTGTCTACGCAATCTTCGACGGTAACGCGCGCCATATGGCACTCCACTGGTCCGGTGTGACGGGGAAGCGCGCCAGATAGGCCACGGCGCGCCGACAGTCAAGGTTTTCCACAGCGCGAAGCGTGCTACACGGGGTGTGATGACCGACGATACCACCCCTGCCGCCGCCACCGGCGCCTACAACGATCCAGCGCCGTTTGCGGTGGAGGCACAAGGGCTGAGCTTCACTTTCTTTCCCGCAGGCAAGGACCGCCGGACCGAGCTGCTGCGCATCATCAATGGCGCGAAGACAAGCCTGAAGATCGCCTTTTACATCTTCGTGAAGGAGGGCGTGGGGCAGGAGGTGCGCGACGCGCTTTGCGCCGCGGCAAAGCGCGGGGTCCATGTCTCGCTGATCGTCGACGGTTTTGGATCCGACGTCGACGACGCCTTCTTCGAGGAAATGACCGAGGCGGGCGGCACGTTCTGCGTGTTCATGGCCCGCTGGTCGTTCCGGGCGCTGATCCGCAATCACCAGAAGATCGTGGTGGCCGACGACGCGATCGCCATGCTCGGCGGGTTCAACGTGGAGGACGACTACTTCGCCCCGCCGGACGAGAACGGCTGGAACGACATCGGCCTCAGCGTGCAGGGGCCGGTGGTCGCCCGGGTATCGCAATGGTTCGACGAGCTTCACGACTGGGCGCGTGACGACAAGGCCCAGTTCAAGGACATCCGCCGCCGCGTGAAACACTGGGACGCGGGCGAGGGGCCCGTGCAGTTGCTGATCGGCGGCCCGACGCGCGGCCTTTCGAGCTGGGCCGAATGCATCAAGCAGGATCTTGCCGAGGGCGAACGGCTGGACATGATGATGGCCTACTTCAGCCCGAGCAGACGCCTGCGCAAATGTATCCGCGCCATCGCGCGCAAGGGCAGGACGACGCTGGTAATGGCGGGCAAGAGCGACAACAACGCCACCATTGGGGCCAGCCGCGCGCTCTATGAAAAGTTGCTGGAAGCGGGTGCGCGCATCTACGAATTCCAGGCGTGCAAGCTGCACACCAAGCTGATCGTGCTCGACGACGCGGTCTACATCGGCAGCGCCAATTTCGACATGCGCTCGCTTTACGTGAACCTGGAGATCATGCTGAAGGTCGAGGATGCCGCGCTGGCCGAGCGGATGCGCGAATTCATCCGCGGCCATCTCGCTGCGAGCGACGAGATCACCGCCGAGGCCCACGCACAGAATGCCACCGCATGGTGCCGCGTGAAATGGTGGGCGAGCTGGTTCCTCGTATCGGTGGTTGACTACACCGTAAGCCGCAAGCTGAACCTGGGGCTGTAATCAGTCCCAGTCGCCGCCGAAGTCGCCTTCGGCAAGGTCGGAAAACTTGGTGATCTTGGGTTCGAATCGCAGGCGCACCTTGCCCGTGGAGCCGTGGCGCTGCTTGGCGACGATCAGCTCGGCCAGGCCGTAGACGCGTTCCATCTCGGCGGCCCAGGCGGCGTGCTGATCGTGCACCTTGGCATCGTCCGATTCGATGGGGCGCTTGGGTTCGCGCGTGCCGACGTAATAATCCTCGCGGAAGATGAACCACACCATGTCGGCGTCCTGCTCGATCGACCCCGATTCGCGCAGGTCGGACAGCATGGGGCGCTTGTCGTCGCGCTGCTCGACCGCGCGGCTGAGCTGGGACAGTGCGATCACCGGCACGTTGAGTTCCTTGGCCAGCGTCTTCAAGCCGCGGCTGATCTCGGAAATCTCGTTCACGCGGTTGTCAGTGGCGCGGCCCGATCCCTGCAGCAGCTGCAAATAGTCGACCACGATCAATCCGATATCGTGCCGCCGCTTCAGCCGCCTGGCGCGGGTGCGCAGCGCGCCGATGGATAGCGCGGGCGAATCGTCGATGTAGAGCGGCAGGTCGTGCAGCCGCTGGCTGGCGAGCATCAGGTCTTGCAGGTCGCCCTTGCCGATCTTGCCCATGCGCAGCCGTTCGCTGGGAATGCCCGACTGCTCGGCCAGGATACGGGTGGCGAGCTGGTCTTTCGACATTTCGAGACTGAACACGGCCACGCCCGCACCGACCGATTCCTCGATCCCGTCGCGCCGGTCGTTCTTCAACCGTTCGGCGGCGTTGAAGGCGATGTTCATGGCCAGCGAGCTCTTGCCCATGCCCGGACGTCCGGCCAGGATGATGAGGTCGGAATTGTGCAGCCCGCCGCACTTCTCGTTGATCGAGGTGAGGCCGGTGGTCTTGCCCGATACGTGCCCGCCGGACTTGAAGGCGATTTCCGCCAGGTGCAGCGCCTCCGCCGCGGCCTTGCCGAAGCTCTGCGCCTCGTTGCCCGTGGTCGCCCCTTCGGCCACCTCGTAAAGCCGTGCCTCGGCCAGTTCGATCTGGCGCATGGGCTCCACGTCTTCCGACGTATCGAGCGCGCTTTCGACCAGGTCGCGGCCCACGGTGACGAGCTCGCGCAGCAGTGCCAGGTCGTAGATCTGCTGCGCCAGTTCGCGCGGGGCGAGCAGGCCCTGCCCATCGGCGGTAAGTTGCGCGAGATAGCCGGTGCCGCCCAGTTCCTTCAGCGCCGCGTCGCCTTCGAAATAGGGTTTGAGCGTAACGGGCGTGACCACCATCTGGCGGTCGATCAGCACCTGGATACGCTCGAACACGCGGGCGTGGACGGGGGCATAGAAATGTTCGGGGCGCAGCTGGACGGTCATCTCCTCCAGCACCCGGTTGTCGATCAGCACGGCACCGATGAAGGCGGCCTCGGCCTCCAGGTTGGTGGGCAGGCTGCGCCCGGTCGCGCCCACGGGGGCGTTGGCGTCGGGGGCCCTGGCATCGGCGGCGGGCGAGCGGACAAGAAGGGCTTCATCAGACATGGGCGCGCACCATGCGTCGGGCCATGCCGCACCGCAAGGTGGCGGTGGCTGCAAATCTTTTTCGCCCCCTGTGGATAGCGGGGATGAGACGGATGCAGCGGGGAAGAGGCTGGAACGACCTGATTGGCAATTGCATTGTGGCGCGCCGCTGGGCAGGAGGGCGCTGCCATGAGCGCGACCCCCGACAACCGGATCGAGACGATTACCCTGGACGAGGCGACCGTCATCGCGCGCAGCGAGGACATCGAGAAGGAACGCGAGGTGGCCTTGCGCGATCTCGTGGTCGATAACCTGTTTCGCCCGGTGCGCGCCGCGAACGAGGGCCATTGCGGGCCGTGGCACGTTCACCTCGGCATCGTTGACGGGATGCTGGCGCTGCACCTGAAGGATGCGGCCGGCGAGGGTGCCGGGACCATCGGCCTTGGCCTCGCGCGCCTGCGCCGGGTGGTGCGCGACTATTTCGCCATCTGCGACAGTTATTACAAGGCGCTGCGCCGCGCTTCCGCGCAGGAACTCGAAACGCTCGACATGGCCCGCCGGGCCATCCACGATCGCGGCACGCGATTGCTGCTGGATGCGCTCGACAGCAAGGTGGAAACCGATTTCGAGACTGCCAGGCGGCTGTTCACGCTGATCTGCGTCCTGCATATCAGGGCCTGATTCTCAGTTCGAAACAGGCACCTGTTACCAACAAGGGAGATGATGGCGGCGGATCCGTTTCGCGCCGGTCAGTCATGGGCAAGAAGAAGAAGAGCATTTTCCGGTTCTGGATCGAGGCGTTGCTGCTCGCGGGCCTCGTGGGCCTGGGTGTGTACCTGTGGTGGAGCACCCGCGAATGGGAGCCGGAGCGCAGCGAATATCCGGTGCAGGGCGTCCTCACCGGCGAGGCGGAAGGGGTGATCGACATCGCCGCGCTGCGGACGGCACGCGCCGATTTCGTCTACCTGGAGGCAAGCCGGGGCGCCGCTGGTCGTGACGCCACCTTTGGCCGCAACCTTGCGGCGCTTGCGGGCACCGGCATCCACCACGGCGCGGTGCACCTGTACGACCCTTGCGTCCCCGCCGAGCGGCAGGCTGCCAATTTCGTAACGATCGTGCCGCGCGACCCGGAGATGCTGCCGCCCGCCATCGCGCTGTCCAAGCTGGCCAGCGAATGCGGCGACCCGGTGCTGGAGGCCGCGGTCGAGAGCGAATTGACGACCTTCATCAACCAGGTGGAAGGCCACGCCGGCCAGCCGGTGGTCCTGAAGGTCTCGCCCGAATTCGAGGAAGCGACGCGCATCGCCAGCCGTATCGAGCGCAACCTGTGGCTGGACAGTGACTGGATCGAACCCGACTACGCCGGCCGGCCGTGGACGCTGTGGACTGCCAATTCGCAGGCGACCAATCCCGCCGGTGGCGAGCCGCTGCGCTGGGTAGTGGTGCAGAACTGATTTGCCAGCCGCGCGCTGGCGACTGGCCCTCAGGCCAGCGCCAGCGCCCGGATCACTTGCCTTCGGCCTCCAGCCACTCGACCAGCGCGCCCAGGCATTCGCGCCCCAGCAGCTTGCAGCGTTCCGGACTCCAGCCCTGCGCCGCATCGGGCAGGTCGTCGTTGTCCTTGAAGGGCATTTCCAATGTCATCGCTACCGCACCGAATCGCTCGGCGACCTGGTTGGTGCTGATGGTCAGGTTGGCAGTACCGGGCCGGGACTTGGCGTAACCCTTGGCGGTCTGGAACTCGGGCGCGCGGCGTTCGAGGATGCGCTGGTAGGCATACATCCGCTCGCCCTGATCGTCGGTCCACGAAGGGATGCCTTCGAACCCGGCGAGGAAGTTGGCGGCAATCGCCTCGTCACCGTGGACATCCATGGCAAAGTCGACACCGCTGGCGTCCATCGCATTACGGATGGCGAGAACTTCCGGGCTGCGTTCGGCAGACGGGTTTTCCCACTCGCGGTTGAGGTTCACGCCCTCTGCATTGGTCCGCAGATGGCCCCGGAAGCTGCCGTCGGGATTGCAGTTGGGAACGACATGGAGGCGGCACTTCTGCCGCAGAACGCGGCCGATGGCATCGGCGGGATCGGTCAGCACCTCGAGCGCGCCTTCCATCCACCATTCGGCCATGCTTTCACCCGGGTGCTGCCGGGCATAGAGCCAGACCTGCGTCTGCCCTGCGCCCATCTCGAGGCAATCGATGGTACGTCCGTCCAAGGTGTTACCCAGGCAGCGGTAGGAGACGCCCTCGGCGCAGGCAGCCTCGGCAACCAGATCGTTGTGCCGTTCCATCGAATAGGGCGCGAAATAGGCGAACCAGGCCATGTCGGACGCTGGTGTATAGCGCACGGTCATCGTGCCGTTGCCGGATGCGTCATCGTAACTGGTTTCGGCCCGACCCCAGAAGGCGCGATCTTCCGACACGCAGCAGCGGTAACCGGGCCAACCCTGAGGGTAGGCGGTATCCTTCAGGTTTTCGAAGCGCAGCACGATTTCGCGCCCGGTCGCGCCCGAGACACGAAAGTGAAACCACTGCGCGAATTCGCTGTTGCGGTCGTTGGGAATACGCAGGGTGGCGGTGCAACCGTCCACCGACACGACATGGATGTTGCCGCTGTCGAAAGCGGCGTCGATTTTGATTTCGTCTGTAATCATTCGACCGAGATAGTCTCGCCGGACTGTCCGGGGAAGCCCGAAAACAGCGCATCGGCCATACGCGCCGCAGCGGCAGGCGAGGCGCCGTAGTCGCTGTTGGCGCTGGCCGTCATGCTGGCGCGGCCCTCCCACAGGTTCCTGACGCCGCTCGCCGAACGGATGGAGACTGCCATCTGCCGCTCGATCCGTTCGGCAGGCCGGCCGCTGAGAAGCCGGGTGAGATCGACGCCCACGCCGACACCGACGCCGGAGCCATAGGTCCCGGTCGAGGCGCCGCCGCCCACGCCAACACCGGTGCCGCGTCTGCCATCGGCTGCGGTGACCATCTGCTCGAGCGACACTTGCGCTACCTGGTCCGCCTCTTGCGTCACCACCCGGTAGCCAAGCTGCTGCAATTCGGCGCGCACCGCATCGGCATAGATGCCGTATTCAACGCTCGCGCTGTCGAGCCCCGGTGCGGCGACCACGCGGATCGTCCCTTGCCCAAGGCTAGTGCCCGCCTGATCGACGAATCGGGTGACCTCCACCGGGGAGACATAGGCTGGCGTGGCGCAACCGCCGAGCAGCGCGAGCGCGGCGACGGGGAGGGCGAACGTGAGAAGGGGGTGTTTCATCGGTATCTCAACGCACGAAGGCGGCAGCGGTGCCGTGCGCCCTGGGCAAGTGTTAGCGCTTGCTTGACCATATCGTGCTAGGCCGACCCCCATGACGACAGGAATCTCCTCGCCCAAGCCCCCCATCCTGGTGACCGGCGGGGCCGGTTACATCGGCAGCCACGCGGTGCTGGCGCTGCTGGACGGCGGCTGGCCGGTGGCGGTGATCGACAACCTTTCCACCGGCTTCCGCTTCGCCTTGCCCGAGGGCGTGCCGCTGTATGAAGGCGACGTGGCCGATGCCGAATTGCTGGCGCGCATCTTTGCTGAGCAGGGCATGGGCAATGGCACGGGCGCCATCATGCATTTTGCCGGCAGCATCATCGTGCCCGAGAGCGTGGAAGATCCGCTTAAGTATTACGACAACAATACCGTCAAGAGCCGCGCGCTGATTGCTGCGATGGTGGCGGCGGGTGTGCCGCACGTCATCTTTTCCAGCACCGCGGCAACTTATGGCATCCCGGCCGAATCGCCGGTGCGCGAGGATACGCCCAAGGCGCCGATCAATCCCTACGGCTGGTCGAAGCTGATGACCGAGCAGATGCTGGCCGACACTGCCGCAGCGCACGCGATGAACTACTGCGCGCTGAGGTATTTCAACGTCGCGGGCGCCGATCCGCAGGCGCGCAGCGGGCAATCGACCGCTGGCGCCACCCACCTCATCAAGGTCGCCGTGGAAGCCGCCCTGGGCAAGCGCGACAGCGTGGCCGTGTTCGGAACCGATTACGCCACGCCCGACGGCACCGGCGTGCGGGACTACATCCACGTCAGCGACCTTGCCGCCGCGCACGTGCTGGCGCTGGAGGCGCTGATCGCGGCGCCGGATGCGTCGATGACGATGAATTGCGGCTACGGGCGCGGGTTCAGCGTGCTCGAAGTCCTCGATGCGGTCGACCGGGTGACCAACCGCAGGATCGAGCGGGTGCTGGGCCCGCGGCGGCCCGGCGATCCCGATGCGCTGGTTTCCGACCCTGCCCGGATCAAGGCCACGTTGCCGTGGCAGCCGGCCCATGCCGACCTCGACCGGATCGTCGAGCACGCGCTGGCCTGGGAGCGCAAGCTGGACGCGCTGCGCGCGCAGGGCGACACGCACGGCGACACGCAAGGCGACAGGGGCGGTTGACTCGCCGCCACGTCGCCCCTAGTGGCGCAGCTTGAATTTCCGGCATCGGAGGCTATCTCCGGTGCCGCTTGTTTTTACGGGAAAGACCGATGAAAGTCCGCAACAGCCTCAAGTCGCTGAAGAACCGTCACCGCGATTGCCGCGTGATCCGTCGCCGCGGCCGCACCTACGTGATCAACAAGACCAACCGCCGCTTCAAGGCCCGCCAGGGTTGATTGCAGGCGCCGTGCCGCGCCAGTGTCGCGGTGCAGGTTGCATGAAGAGCCCCCGCAACAACGGGGGCTTTTTGCATGTCTGACGTCCGCCAGCCGACTGCCGTGGTGTTCGATGTCGGCCGCGTCATCATTCGCTGGCAGCTGCGCTACCTGTTCGAAAAGCTGATCGACGATCCGCGCGAACTCGACTGGTTCCTGGCGAACGTGGTGACCGAGCAGTGGCATCACCAGCATGACGAGGGCCGTTCGCTGGCCGAAATGCTGCCTGAGCGGATCGCCCTGTTTCCCCGATACGAGGCGCTGATCCGTGCCTATGCCGCGCGCTTTCCCGAAACCTGCGCCGAACACGTCCCCGGCACGCTCGACCTCATCGCCCGGCTCGGCGCGCGCGGCGTGCCACTGTTCGGGCTGACGAACTTCGGCGCGGATTTCTGGCCGCAGTTCCGCGCCGTGCAGCCCGTGTTCGACGGCTTTCGCGATATCGTCGTCTCCGGCCACGAGAAGTGCGCCAAGCCCGAACCGCGCATCTACGCCATTGCGGAAGCGCGCTTCGGCCTGCCGCCGGAAGCGCTGTTCTTCATCGACGACAAGGCAGAGAACGTCGCCGCCGCACAGGCGCGCGGCTGGCACGGCCACGTGTTCACCGATGCCGCCCGGCTGGAGGAAGACCTGCGGGAACGCGGACTGCTGGCCTGATCGGCATACCCCTCACCGAACAGGGCGACCGCGAAAGTTTTTGGCAAAGCGGGGTTTGCCTGTAGGAAGGGCGGGGACATGGACCAGGTGATTTGGCGATAAGAGAACCCTTGCGCGAACCGGGCTGCGGATTGCCCCACGCGCTGGAGGTGATGGGTGAGCGCTGGTCGTTCCTCATCCTGCGCGCCGCGTTCAACGGCCTGGTGCATTTCGAGGAGTTCTCTGCCGAACTCGGCATCGCCCGCAACATCCTGTCCAACCGCCTGGGCAAGCTGGTCGCGCACGGGGTGATGGAGCGGCATCCGTGCGAGGATGACCGGCGCAAGGTCGAATACCGCCTGACGGAAAAGGGCGCAGGCCTGCTTCCTGCCATGCTGGCCCTGCGCCAGTGGGGCGAGCGGTACGCCGACAACTTCCGGTCAGAACTGGTGCTGGTCGACAAGGCGCATGGGCTGCCGATCGCCCCCATCACGATGCACGCGCACGACGGGCGCGAGCTGGGGTGGAAGGACCTTGCCTGGCAGCGCGCAGGTGCGCCGACGAAACCCGACCGCGCTTGAGCGAAGGCAGCCCGCCGCGCACCCCCGACGGACGCTACATCGTGGTCCGCGGGCGTTTGTGGCGGGCGAGCAACCCGCACCTGCCTGAAGACGAGCGCCAGCGACTGGTGAACGCGCTGATGCAGGCGCGCCGTGCGGTGCGCGACGCCAAGTCGGATGCGGCAGGGGGTGGGGCGTCCATGCGGCAGGCGCGCGCCGCGGTGCAGGCGGCAAAGGAGGGCCTTGGCGAACGCGGGCCGCCATGGTGGACCGACGGCGCGCCCGACTACAATCGCCACATGGCCAGGAACACGCCCTACGCCGACTGGTGGGCCGAAGAGAGCGCAGATCGCTGAGCCGGAAGGCTGCGCGGCCCTGCCCGCGCCGACGATCATCACCCCGCGGCAGGGACGATGCCGGTGTGGGCTACGAGAATATTGATGCCTAGGCCAATCAGCACGATCCCGCCGACAATCTCCGCCTTGCCACCCAGCCGGTTGCCGATGCGTGCCGCGAAGAGGTGGGCGGGGATGCACAGGGCCGCGGTGACAAGCCCGATGATCGCGCACGATACGAGAATCGGTGGATCGAACAGGCCCAGCGTAAGGCCCGCCGCCGTCGCGTCTATCGACGTGGCAACGGCAGCGAGGAGCAGCGCGCCGTAACTTCCGCCCAGCGCGGCGTTGCCCGCGGACGCGGCCTCATCTTCTTCCCCATCGGCCATGCCCTGGTAGACCATCCGCGCACCGATGATGGCGAGCAGGACGAAGGCGATCCAGTGGTCGACCCGCTCGATCAGTCCGGCAAAGGCAATGCCCAGGGCCCAGCCCAGCCATGCCATTGCGCCCTGGACGATGCCGAACACGATCCCCGTTTCCACCGCGCGCCGAACGCTGCGCGCAGCCGCTGCGCCGCGCACCAGCGAAACGGCAAAGGCATCCATGGCCAGGGCAAGCGCAAGGGCAACGACGGCGAACATACAGGGGAGCAACCTTCACGCACGGCGAGAGGCAGGGATGGCCTTGTGTGCGACTGAAAACGGCCGATACTCCAAGGCTGCCTACCGTCAAAGGCTCTTGGCCCTCAGGGTATCGGAACGCCGGCGAAATCGGCGGCGACCGTTGGGCGGATCGCGGCAAATTGCGCCACGAAAACGCTGTCGATCGGCTGCCCGGCGGCGTCGGCCGCAGGCGTGAACCGTGCGATCCCGACAAGGGCACGGCAGAGGTCCTGCGCAACGATGGGTTGGCGCTCGTCAGCGGGAAGCGGCAGGCACGCGCGCACCTCGCCGCGCGTGCCGACAACCAGGCCGAAGCGCAATTCCGGCAGGCCGCGGAAGCGCTGGTCTGCCGGCAGCGCTCGCGTCATGGCGGTTTCCTCTGGAAGGCACCCGTAAGGGTGAACCGGCGGGAGGGGCGAGCCAAACCCAAGCGGTTGCCCGTGGCCGGACCGTCTCAGGCGCGCGGCGCCTGTCGGCGGTAACTGAGCGCCTCGGCCACATGGATCCGCCCGACCTGCTCGGCACCCGCGAGATCGGCAATGGTGCGCGCCACCCGCAGCATCCGCACATAGCCGCGCGCCGACAGGCGCATGGCCTCGGCCGCCTGCATCAACAACTTGCGCCCCGGCTCGTCGGGCGTGGCATGGCGTTCGAGCGTATCGCCGTCGAGCTCGGCATTGGAGCGCACGCCGCGCGCCGTCTGCCGGGCGCGAGCCGCCGCCACCCGCGCAGCGACCTCCGCACTGCCTTCGCCCGCCGGCGGCAGGTGCAGGTCGGCGGCGCTGACGGCCTCGACCTCCACGTGCAGGTCGATGCGGTCGAGCATGGGGCCGGAGACCTTGCTCTGGTAATCGGCGGCGCAGCGCGGGGCGCGGCTGCAGGCCAGCGCGGGATCGCCCAGGTGCCCGCAGCGGCACGGGTTCATCGCGGCCACCAGTTGCACCCGCGCAGGATACTGAACGTGGGCGTTGGCGCGCGCCACGTCGACCTTGCCGGTCTCCAGCGGCTGGCGCAGCGAATCGAGCACGGCGCGCTGGAATTCGGGCAGTTCGTCCAGGAACAGGACGCCGAGATGCGCCAGGCTGACCTCGCCCGGCTTCACCCGCAGACCGCCGCCTGTCAGCGCCGCCATGCTGGCCGAATGATGCGGTGCACGGAACGGGCGCGCGCGGCTGATCCGTCCGCCTTCCAGCAGGCCCGCGACGCTGGCGACCATGCTCACCTCCAGCGCCTCTGCCGGGGATAGCGGCGGGAGGATGCCCGGCAGGCAGGCTGCCAGCATCGACTTGCCCGCGCCCGGCGGCCCGTTCATCAGCAGGTTGTGACCGCCGGCGGCGGCAACCTCCAGCGCGCGCTTGGCGACCTCCTGCCCCTTCACTTGCCGCATGTCCGGCCCGTGGCCCGGCCCCTCCACTTCGCCCGCCGCCGGTTCGGGCAGCCGCTGGATGCCGCGCAGGTGATTGAGCAGGCTGGTGAGATCGGGAGCGGCGCAGATGTTCACGTCGCTTGCCCAGCGCGCTTCGGGCCCCTGCGCGGCGGGACAGATCAGGCCCATTCCGCTCTCGCTGGCATGGAGCGCTGCCAGCAGGACGCCGGGCGATGCCACGATCCGCCCGTCGAGTGCCAGCTCACCCACCGCCAGCCATTCGCCCGTCGCCTCGGCATCGATCACGCCCATCGCGGCAAGCAGCGCCAGTGCGATTGGCAGGTCGTAATGCGAGCCTTCCTTGGGCAGGTCGGCGGGGGAAAGGTTCACGGTGATGCGCTTGGGCGGGAGGGAAAGGCCCATGGCGGACAGCGCGGCCTGCACCCGTTCCCGGCTTTCGCCCACCGCCTTGTCGGGCAGCCCGACGACGAGGAACTTGGGCAGCCCGGCGGCAAGGTGGCACTGCACCTCGACCCGCCGCGCCTCCAGCCCGAGGTAGGCAACCGTCCCGACCAGTGCGACCACGAAAGAAATCCCCTTGTTTGGTCAGCGTGATAGCGGGTCAGCCCCGGCTGTCGAGCGGGAACCTTGCGTTAACCCGGCCTCAACCCTTTGTATTCGCCTTTGGGCAGGGCGGGGCTGTCATGCCCACGCGATGCGTTGCTTCGCCCTTCTTTTCGCACCCGTGCTCGCCGCAGTCTTCGCCGCACCCGCAACGGCGCGGGACGAGGTCGGCGCCGCGCGTTACGTATCCGCACAGCACGCCGCCGTTGAGCGCGCGGCGCTCGCTGCCTTCGGACCGTTTCGCGTGATCGACGACCGGACCGTGGCGATCGTGGACGTCACCGACGAGCGCTCACCCGACCAGTTCGTTGCCCTGCTGGCGCGCTATCCGGGCATCGCCACGCTCGATTTCGTCGAGGCGCCGGGCACCCACGATGACCGCGCCAACTTCGCGCTGGCCCGCATGGTGCGCGCGCACGGCATCGCCACGCGGGCACCCGCCGGGGGATCGGTGCGTTCGGGAGCGGTCGAGCTGTTCCTTGCCGGCGTCTCGCGCACGATCGACGCGGGCAGCGAGTTTGCCGTTCACGGCTGGCTGGACGAGCGAGGGCGCGGGGCGCAGGACTTTCCCGAGGAAGCCCTGGAACACCGCCGCTATCTCGACTTCTACATGGAGATGGGGATGGGCGCGGCAGAGGCGCGGGCGTTCTATACCATGACCAATTCGGTGCCGTTCGAGGGTGCGTTGTGGCTGACCGGGCGCGAGATGCAGGGCTGGATGGACGGCCGCGAGACGGCGGTGTCGCCATCGCTTGCTCCCGTTCCCTCGCTCGCCTACGCTTCGCTGCCGCTCTAGGCGCCCGGCATGGCAATGCTGGCCTGCATCCCGGTTGACTTGAAAGTGCCTTTTGCGTAAGCGCCCGCCAGACCATTGCGGCCGCCCGTATCGGCGGCCCTTTTTATTCGACTAGTCCAAGGTATTCGACATGAAGCGCACTTTCCAGCCGAGCAACCTCGTGCGTGCTCGCCGTCACGGCTTTTTCGCTCGTAAGGCGACGCCGGGTGGCCGCAAGATCTTGCGCGCCCGCCGTCGTCGTGGCCGCAACAAGCTCTGCGCGTAAGCTGCCTTGCGAAGCCGCCTTTGCGGCTTCGTCTTCGCCAGGCGGCCAGATAGGCTGGCCCCGCTGCGAGTGGCCGCTTGGCCTTGCGAGCCCCTTCATGGGGCTCGTTTTCGTTGCGTGTGGAAGAGCGTGATGATCTGCGTCCTCACCCGCCGTGCCGATTTTCTTGCCGCGAATCGGGGCCTGCGCGTGGCACGGCCCGGCTTCGTGCTGCTGACGCGGCCCAACGATGGTGCGGGCATCCGCTACGGCATCACCGTTACCAAGAAGATCGGCAATGCGGTGGTGCGCAATCGCATGAAGCGGCGGATTCGCGCATTGCTGCGCGCGGCGCTGCCGGAGGGCGGCCTTCCCGACCATGACCACGTGCTGATCGGCCGCGAAGGCGGGGTTGAGCGCGCGTTCGCCGCCATGGCGGAAGAACTGGGCATCGCGCTGGAGCGGGCGGCCGCCGGCAAGGGCGATCCCCCGCGTCGCGGCCCGCGTGGCCCGCGCGGCGGCAAACGCCGATGAAGCGCCTGCTCATCCTCGTCGCGCGCGGCTGGCAGCTTGGCCCCAGCCGCGTGCTGCCGCCCTCCTGCCGCTTCCAGCCGTCGTGCAGCGCCTACACCATCGAGGCGCTTGAGCGACATGGCGCAATGAGGGGTGGATGGCTGGCACTCAAACGGGTATTGCGCTGCCATCCCTGGGGGGCACACGGACACGACCCGGTGCCGTAGCGCGGTAGCCGCCCCCGACATTATCGACGGACCGACCTGCCTTGGACAACAATCGTAACCTGATTCTCGCGGTGCTGCTGAGCGCCCTCCTGCTGTTCGGCTGGGACTTCGCAATGCGCACGTTCTACCCCGAGGTGGAGGCGCCCTCTGAAGCTGCCAGTGCCGAGGACGTGCCGCTGGAGCGCGCCGAGGACGCGCTGGCGCAGGCCGACGCGGCGGCGCCGGCCGGACTGGTCGACGTGGAAACCGCGCTCGCCGGCGGGCAGCGCGTCCCGATCGACGCGCCGGAAATCCTCGGCTCGATCAATCTGGTTGGCGCGCGGATCGATGACATCGATCTCAAGACCCATCGCCAGACCGTGGATCCCGACAGCGGCCCGATCCGCCTGTTCGCACCGGCCGGAACCGCCGCGCAGCACTATGCACGCTTCGGCTGGGCCGGCGATGGGGTCGCCACGCCCGACGCCAACACGGTGTGGCGGGTAATCGAGGGCGATCGCCTGACGCAGTCGACGCCCGTGACGCTGGCCTGGGACAATGGCCAGGGCCAGCGCTTCGTCACGCGCTTCGCCATCGACGATCATTACATGCTGACGGTCAGCCAGGCGGTGCACAACGGCGCGACAGGCACCGTGGCGCTCAGGCCCTACGGCTTCATCACGCGCACCAGCCTCAGCGCCGATCCGAGCAACTTCAACGTCCATTCCGGCCCAATCGCCGCCAACGGCGACGGGGTGAACTTCGACTGGGATTACGACGAGGTCGCCGAGGAACGCGGCGCCAGCTTCGGTAACGGCACCGACTGGGTGGGCTTCACCGACATCTACTGGCTGTCCGCCCTGATCGACGACGCTGGCACCAACGCGGTGGGGTCGGTCCGTCCGCTGGGCGATTCGAACTACCGCGCGGAACTGCTGTACGACCCGGTCAACGTGCCCGCGGGCGAGACCGTGGGGCGCACCACGCGGTTGTTCGCCGGGGCCAAGGAAAGCTCCGTCCTGTCGGACTACCAGAACGCCGGCGTCGCCAACTTCAACAGCGCCATCGACTGGGGCTGGTTCGGCCTGATCGTGTGGCCGATGTGGCAGCTGCTGATCTTCCTGTTCGGGCTTGTCGGCAACTTCGGCATCGCCATCATCTGTCTGACGTTCATCATCCGCGCGCTGATGTTCCCGGTGGCGCAGAAGCAGTTCACCAGCATGGCGCAGATGCGCGCGGTGCAGCCCAAGATGAAGGCGCTGCAGGAACGTCACAAGGACGACCGCCAGCAATTGCAGCAGGAGATGGCCAAGCTCTACAAGGAGGAAAAGGTCAATCCGCTGGCGGGCTGCCTGCCGATCTTCCTGCAGATCCCCATCTTCTTCGCCCTGTACAAGGTGCTGCGCCTCGCCATCGAGATGCGGCACCAGCCGTTCCTCTACATCCGCGACCTGTCGGCGCAGGATCCGGCGCATATCCTCAACCTGTTCGGCCTGCTGGACTTCACCCCGCCAGGCTTCCTCGCCATCGGCGTGCTCGCGGTGCTGCTGGGCGTCACCATGTGGCTGCAGTTCAAGCTGAATCCGGCGGCGATGGACCCGATGCAGCAGCAGATCTTCATGCTGATGCCGTGGCTGATGATGTTCGTCATGGCGCCTTTTGCCGCGGGCCTGCTGATCTACTGGATCACCTCCAACCTGTTGACGCTGGCGCAGCAGTGGTTCCTCTATTCACGCAATCCGCAGCTGAAGGCGCAGATGCTGAAGGATAAAGAGGACAAGGCGCGCGAAGCCGAACGGGCAAAGGCCGAGGCATGACGCCCGAGGAAGAGCAGCGGCAGGCCGAACTGGCCGAGGAAGCGGGGCGGTTGTTCTCGGGACGGGTGGAATTCCTGCTCTCGGCCCCGCAACTGAAGTTTCTGCCCGAACCCGACTATCCCGAGATCGCCTTTTGCGGACGCTCGAACGTGGGCAAGAGCTCGCTTCTCAACGCGGTGACGGGGCGCCGGTCGATCGCGCGCGCCTCGGTCACACCGGGCCGCACGCAAGAGCTCAATTTCTTCGAAGTGGGTGATCCCACCCAGTTCCGCCTGGTCGACATGCCGGGATACGGCTTTGCTAAGGCGCCGCTGAAGGTGGTCGAGAAATGGCGCGGCCTGGTCCGCACCTTCCTGCGCGGCCGGGCCCCGCTCAAGCGCACGATGGTGCTGGTCGACAGCCGGCACGGCCTGAAGGACAGCGACCGGGAGATGATGACAATGCTCGACGAAGCGGCCGTGGGCTATCGCGTGGTGCTGACCAAGGCCGACAAGGTGAAGGCGAGCGAACTGGCAGCAGTGGCGGCCGGTGTCGAGGCCGAGGCGCGCAAGCACGTTGCGGCCTTTCCCGACATTCACCTCACCAGTGCCGAGAAAGGCATGGGGATCGACGCGTTGCGCGCCGCCATTCTAGCCGACGTCCGCGCCTGACTGCTTGCGCGAACGGCCCGACGGGCATTCCCCACCACCGACAACAAAAAAGGGCGCCGCTGGCGCCCTTCTCGTAATTCCGTTTGTGCGGATTAGCAGCTCTTCGTGCCGAAAAGCCAATCCCAAATGCTGTTGCCACCCATGATCAGTCTCCTGTTATGACGGAGACAGATGTGCGTTAACCAGTTTTGTTTGTAAAGTTTAAACCATGTTCCTTAAGGGGTCATCCCGCCCAAGCGCATGATTTTTGATGATTCTTTCGTAATCGACGGGCCGCGAAAGGCCGAAACCCTGGGCCACGATGCATCCCGCTTCGCGCAGTTTCGTTAACGTTCCGGCATCCTCTACCCCCTCAGCGATCACGACGATTCGCATGCTTCGCCCCATGTCCAGGATGGACTTCACGATGGCCTCGGCCTTGGGGTTGACCAGCATCTGCGAGATGAACGCGCGGTCGATCTTCAACTCGTTGAACGGCAGGCGCAGCAGCGCTTCCAGGCTGGCGGCTCCGACGCCGAAATCGTCCATCGAGATCTTGCAGCCCAGCCGCGCGAGTTCGCCCAGCACCTCGGCGGCCTGGTCGAGATTGGAAATGCGGTAGGTCTCGGTGATCTCCAGGGTCAGGTGGCGCGGCTCGAACCCGGTCTTGTCGAGCACGTCGGCGACCATGTCGACGATGTGCCGTTCGTGCACCAGGGTGGCCGAGATGTTCACCGCCACCGGGATGCTCAGCCCAGCCAGGTCGAACGCATTACCGGCGCGGCAGGCCTGGTCGAGCACGTAGCGGGTCAGCTGGCTCATCCGCCCGGCAGTTTCGCACTGGCGGATGAAGTTGTCCGGCGGAATCTGGCCCCGCTGCGGATCGTTCCAGCGCACCAGTGCCTCGACACCCACGATCTCGCCCGACTGGATCAGGATCTTGGGCTGGTAGGCGAGGTAGATCTCGCCATTCGCCAGCGCCGCATCGATGCGCGCCTGCAGCGAGATGTTCCAGATCAGGTCCTCTTCCGACGCGGTGTCGGCAATGGCGATGGGTTCGTAGGTTTCGTTGGTGGTTTCGGCGATGGCCACGGCCGACGCGACGCGGCGCGCGACGTTGGGGCTGGGGCTGATGTCGACACCGAAGGTAATGCCGACGTCGACCTGGTGGTCGTCCACCATCAGAGGAGAGGAAAACAGCGCGCGCAGACCTTCCAGATGTTCGCGCAGCAGGGCGGGGTCCTTTTCCGCCAGCGTCCAGACCATCAGGTGCCCCTGGCCCAGATAGATGCGCGCACCCTGCGTGGCGGCCTTCAGTCGGCTGGTGATCCGCAGCAGGTATTGCGCGTGCAGTTCGCGCGGAAGCGAGCGGCGCACTTCCTCGAACCGGTGAATGCGGGCGACGACGATCGCGGGGACGGTGTCCGCCACGTCCTTGTCAGCTTCGAGCACGGCGAGCGTGGGCAGACCGGTATCGGCATCGACGAGCTGAAATTTCGCGACCCAGCGGGCACGCAGGCGGAACAGGCCAAAGATCGCAAGCAGGGCCAGGGCATCGGCACCGTGAACGCGGATGCCCATCTGCGCGGCAATGGCGAGGGCCATTGGAATGGCCAAGACGACGATGCCGACATAGGCCAGGACACGACGACGGCGCCCAACCAGCAGGGTTGCCCCGACCAGTGCGACCAGGACCACTGCGAGTGACATCAAGGGGTAGATCAGCCGGGTGCGTCCCGCCTTCAGCGTTTCGGCCGCGAATATATCGACGTAGGACCAGGGCATGGCGATCTGCCCGGGGATGTTGGCGCCACCGCCCTGCACGAAATCGCCGATGACCACGGTCTTGCCGGCAAGGTCGGCCAGCGCGCGATCGCTATCGGAATCGATCTGGTCGAATTCGTAGGACGGTATCGAGGCGAGATCGAAGCTGTAGCTGATCGGGAACTGTGCCCCGGGGCTGCCGGTCAATCCGGCGATGGAGGCACTTGTGCTGGGCAGGGTGACGCCGCCATCGGAGACGGTAAAGGCCTGCGACCACACGTAGCCAAGGAAGTTCTGTTTCGATTCGGTCCCCACCTCGGGCACGCCGGCGGCTATGGCGCCGACGCTGCGATCAAGCTTCTCCGCCCCGTCGAGGCCGGTTGACATCTTGGCGACCAGAAAGGTTTGCGCATCAGCCGTGCGCAAGGCTTCGTTCAATGCGGCATCGTCAGCAGGCAATGAGGGACGGCTGAAAACCGCATCGATGTAGATCGCCCTCGCGCCGGCGCGATCGATGTGCCCGATCAACCGGGCCAGTTCGCTACGCCGCTCGGGATAGCGGGGATCGGCGATGTTATCCCGCGCACCGACATAGACGATATCGCCCGAGGCGGCCGTCTGGCTGGCGCGTGACTGGGTGATCCAGATCATCTGGTCGACAGGCTCGAACACCGTCAGCAGCGACAGCAGAAAGGCAATCCCGCCAGCCATGATAGCGTGGCGGGTTCGCGCAAACCGCAAACCTCTGCCGGGGAGTTTGAGGTCGGTTTCGACCAAGGGCTTGCCTTTTGTTATCGCGTTTCGTGGAAGCGAGAGAACCGTCTGGCACACGATGGTTAACAAATAGGAAGGATGATTCGTCCCATCGACGAGCGACTTGCGGGCGACTGGCGAGCACTGGGCGGCCATCCCCGTTCATGCTCGACACGCCTAGCCGCAACCTTTACCCACCCGCGACAACAGGGACAGACACATCCATGAAGCTGATTATCGGCAACAAGAACTATTCCAGCTGGTCGCTGCGCGGCTGGCTGGCCGCCAAGCAGAGCGGGCTCTCGTTCGATGAACTGACCGTCCATATCGACGGCGACGACTGGCAGACTATCAGGCAGGAGCAGGATGAATTCCAGCCCTCCGCTGGCAAGGTTCCCGTTCTGTGGGATGGCGATACGGTGGTGTGGGACAGTCTGGCGATGCTGGAATACCTGGCCGACAAGGTCGGGCGAGACCGCTACTGGCCCAAGACCGACGAGGCCCGCGGCATGGCCCGGGCCATGGTGGCAGAAATGCACTCGTCGTTCATCGCGCTTCGGCGCAACTGCCCGATGAACATCCGCGCGCGGGTGGCGGTGGAGCTGGAGGATGCAACGCGGGCGGACATCGTGCGCATCCTCGGGCTGTGGGCCGAGGCGAGGGCGCGCTTCGGCAAGGGCGGGCCCTATCTGTTCGGCACATTCAGCGCGGCGGACATCTTCTACGCCCCGATCGTGTGCCGGTTCGTCACCTACGGGATCGGCGTGCCGGGTTTCGCCCAGACCTACATGCAGGCGATCTGGGAACACGACTGGATGCAGCAATGGGTCGCGGGCGCGCTGGCCGAGGAATGGACGATCTCGCAATTCGAGGTGGGCGAGACAGCCTGAGCCGCGCGCGCCTCAATAGGGCGTGCCGTCCTTGTGTGTATACCCGTGCGGGCCCCATTGCATGTCGATATCGGGGTAGCTGCCACTGCCCTTTGCATTGCCGGCGCTGATGGCGACGAAGCTGCAGTCCGCGCTGCTCTCGTTCATCAGATGGTGCCCGTTCTCAGCCGCCATGGGCCAGGCGCAGACGTCACCGGCGCGCAGGAGGGTGCGCCCGGCATCCTCCACCAGCACGGCTTCCCCGGACAGCATCACGAGCAGTTCGTCCTCGTCCGCATGCCAGGGCCGCTGCGAGGACCAGGCGCCAGGCTTCAGCACCACGTGACTGGCGCCCATCGCAGTCAGCCCGCCCGCCGGAGCCAGCCGGCGCCACCAGCGCCCTTCCACGGGCCTTGCGAACGGTTCGGGATAGCCGGTGGCGTTCGATTGGGGGATGGCCTCGATATCGAGCTTGGGCATCGGCGCGCTCTCCTGCTAGCTGGCACACGATGAGCCAAGCCGTAGACTTCGCCAAGCGCCTGATGGCCGCCGCCAGCATCACGCCTGCGCGCGGGGAGGTGTTCGCCGTGCTGGAGGCCATTCTCGCCCCGCTGGGGTTCGCCGTCCACCGCTTCGTGGCGGGCGAAGGCGCGCCGGGCAGCGATGACGAGCCGGTGGAGAACCTGTTTGCCGTGCGCCGCGGACCGGAAGGGTCTCGGCATTTCGCCTTTGCCGGTCACCTCGATGTCGTGCCGCCGGGCGAGGGGTGGTCGACCGATGCCTTTGCGCCAGAGGTCCGCGGCGACCTGCTCTACGGGCGCGGGGCGGTGGACATGAAGGGCGCGGTGGCCTGCATGGCGGCGGCGGTGGCAGGCATTCCGGCCGATGCCGGCACGCTGAGCTTCGTCATCACCGGCGACGAGGAAGGCCCGGCGCTGCATGGCACGCGCGCGCTGATCGATCTGATGCGCGCGCGGGGCGACATTCCCGACTTCATCCTGGTTGGCGAGCCGACCAGCGTGAACCGGCTGGGCGACATGATGAAGATCGGGCGGCGCGGATCGGTCAACATCTGGATCGACGTGGTGGGCAGCCAGGGCCACGTCGCCTACCCGCACCTGGCCGACAATCCGCTGCCCCGGCTGGTGGCGATCCTGGCCGAACTGGATGCGCTGCACCTCGACGACGGCAGCGCGTGGTTCCAGCCGAGCAACCTGGAGATTACCGAGATCGACGTGCCCAACCAGGCGCACAACGTGATCCCGGGCAGGGCGAGCGCGCGCCTGTCGATCCGTTTCAACGACCTGCACACGGGCGCCGGGCTTGCCGAGCGCGTAGGCAGGGTCGCCGCGAAGCACGGCGGCACCGCGCGCCCGGTCATCTCGGGCGAAAGCTTCCTGACGCCGCCCGGTGCCTATTCCGCCATGATGGCGGAGGCGATCGAGACCGAGACCGGCGTCGTGCCCGAACTGTCCACCACCGGGGGCACCAGCGATGCCCGGTTCCTGAAGGACCTTGCCCCGGTGATCGAGTTCGGCCTCGTCAATGCGACCATGCACAAGACCGACGAAGCGGTGGCGCTGGATGATCTGGAAACGCTGGCCCGTATCTATACCCGCATCGCGCACGCCGCGCTTGGCGCAGGCTGACCATGGCCGCCGCTGCCGACCCTTGCCGGGGTCGCGACGCGCAGCCGGTGCCCGACCCGATTGCGGCCATGGGCGGCGGCTGATAGGCCGCGACAAATGATTGAGGGGACGCGACCATGACAACGCAGGATGCCGCCGAAATGGCCGCCGAGGCCACGCCAGTAGACCATTCCCGGCTGCAGAAGCGCATCCTGGCCGGGTTCGTGCTGGGGCTGGCGGGCGGCTTGTTGGCCTACACCTTCGCGCAGGACGCGGGCTGGGTGGAATGGCTGGTGACCTATGTGACGGGGCCGATCGGGCAGATTTTCCTGCGGTTGCTGTTCATGCTGGTGATCCCGTTGCTGTTCAGCGCGCTGGTGGTGGGGATCGCCGAGATGGGCGAAGTCCGCTCGCTGGGCCGCGTCGGGCTGAAGACGCTGGGCTACACCGTTATCGTCTCCTCGATCGCGGTGGCGATTTCGCTGCTGCTGGTGAACCTGATCCGCCCAGGCGACGGGATCGATCCCGCCGCCGCCGCCGAACTGCTGGAGCAAGGCGCGGAAGGTGCCAGCGGCATCGTGGAGGCCAGCGCGGCGAGCGAGGCGGGGGTCAACCAGATCATCGCCATCGTCCCCAACAACATCATCGCCGCAATGAGCGCGAACGACATCCTGGCGGTGATGTTCTTCGCCCTGTTCTTCGGCATTGGCCTGCTGCTGGTGCAGTCGCGCCGAACGGCAGTGCTGAAAGACGCGATCGAGGGCGTGTTCGAAGTGGCGATGAAGCTGATCGGCTTCGTCATCCAGCTGGCGCCGATCGCCATCTTCTGTTTCATGTTCAACCTGACCGCGCAGTTCGGCTGGGATCTGCTGGGCAAGCTGGCCGCCTTCGTGGCCGTGGTGCTGCTGGCGCTGGCCGTCCAGATGTTCGGGGTGTTCCCGCTGATCCTGAAATTCGTGGCGAAGAAAAGCCCGGTCGCGTTCTTCAAGCAGACGCGGGAGGCGAGCCTGATGGCCTTCTCCACCGCCAGTTCCAACGCCACCCTGCCCACCGCGCTGCGCGTGGCCGATACCGAGCTCAACCTGCCGCGCCGCATCGCCCGCTTCGTGCTGACCATCGGTGCCACCGCCAACCAGAACGGCACGGCGATGTTCGAAGGCGTGACGGTGCTGTTCCTCGCGCAGTTCTTCGGCATCGAGCTGACGCTGATGGACCAGGCCTTCGTGATGCTGATCTGCATCCTTGCCGGTATCGGCACCGCGGGCGTGCCCGGGGGATCGCTGCCGGTGATCGCGCTGATCTTGGTAGGCGTGGGCGTGGATCCGGCGGGCATCGGCCTGATCCTTGGGGTCGACCGCTTCCTCGACATGTGCCGCACGACATTGAACGTCGTAGGGGATCTTGTTGCCGCGCAGACCATTTCCGCCCTGTCGCCCGAACTCGCCGAGGAGCGGGTTGCAGACACACAGTCAGAGCCCATCGGGCTTGCAGGAGAATCGCGATGAAAGCCGGCATCTATTTCATCACCCTCTGCGCGATCGCCCTGGCCATCGGCGGTTGCCAGACAGTGGTCAGCGAGCGGGTCGAGGATTCGCTGATCGAGGTGGGCGTGCCGAGCGGCATGGCGACCTGCATGGGCGATATCTGGGCGGACGATCTCTCCATTTCCCAGATCCGCGGGATTCAGCGTTTCGCCAGGGGCGTGAAGGCGGAGGGGCGACAGCTGACCGCCGGGCGGCTTATCGCCCACGCGCGGGAATGGAACGATCTTGAGGCGCTTGCCGTGGTCACCACCTCCACCGCGCGCTGCGCCTTCAGCTAGGCGGCCGCCTTGCGCCCCTTCGGCGGGGCGAGCACCTTCTTGCGATAGCTGCACAGGTCCACCACCGGGCAGCGCCAGCATTCGGGCGTGCGCGCCTTGCACACGTAGCGGCCGTGCAGGATCAGCCAGTGGTGCGCGCCAAGGCGGAAGGGGGCGGGGACGCGCCTTTCCAGCTTGGCCTCGACCTGTTCCGGCGTCTTGCCCTTGGCAAGTCCGGTGCGGTTGCCGACGCGCAGGATGTGGGTGTCGACGGCAAAGGTTTCCTGCCCGAACCAGCAATTCAGCACCACGTTGGCGGTCTTGCGGCCCACGCCTGGCAGGCGCACCAGGTCCTCGCGGGTGCCGGGCACCTCGCCGCCGTATTCGTCGACCAGCAACCGGCTGAGCGCGATCACGTTCTTCGCCTTGGCATTGAACAGGCCGATGGTCTTGATGTGGTCGATCAGCCCAGCCTCACCCAAATCGAGCATCTGCGCCGGTGTTTCCACCTTGGCGAACAGCGCGCGGGTGGCCTTGTTGACGCCCACGTCCGTCGCCTGGGCTGACAGCGCCACGGCCACCACCAGCTGGTAGGCATTGCCATAGGCCAGCTCCGTTTCAGGGGCCGGATTGGCTTCGGCCAGTCGGCGGAAGAATTCGAAGATCTGGTCGCGGGTCATGCCCGCAGCGGATGGCGTGCCAGGCCAAACGCCGCAAGCCCCCGGCGCGCCGCGCGGCCGCCGGTTGGCCCGACTTGCTTCAGCGCAGCCATCGCAACATGACAGGATAGGTCGGTTCACCCGCCGCCAGAGCGCTGGCGAGGTCGAGGTGCGCCATGCCGGCCTGCGCCAGCAAGTCCGCGCCGACGAAATAACCCACGGCATAGCAGCTCGCCGCAAACTCGCTGCGACCCTTGTAACCGTCGGTATGGAATAACTGGCGCAGTTCGACCCCGCAAACCCGGCTGGCTGCGTAGGACCAGGCGATCGCCATAAGCTCCTCGTCCCGGCTCATCGCCACCTCGTCCATCGTTGCGCGCCGGTCGGCGGTGACGATGGCGATATGGCCCGCTTCGTGCAGCAGATCGCCAGGCCAGATCGTGCTCTCGGGATCGATCGCCAGCGCGCCGCCAAGGATGGCCAGCCCGTTGATCGCCTGCGAAGCCGCGCCCGATGGCAGCGGCACGGTGGGAATGCCGACGTCTGACAGGAAGGCGAGGCACCGGGCTGCCGTGGCCTGCCCGCCGCCGTCCTCGCGCCAGCGAAATCCAGCGGCATCCAGCACGCTTACAGCCCCAGCACGTCAGTCATGGTATAGCGGCCCGGCGCCTTGCCGATCAGCCAGGCGGCAGCGCGGATCGCGCCGCGCGCGAAGATGGCGCGGCTTTGGGCCGAGTGCGAGAAGGTCAGCCGCTCGTCCTCGCCGGCAAAGATGACCGAGTGTTCGCCCGGCACCGTGCCACCGCGCAAAGCGGCAAAGCCGATGGCACCCGGCGCCCGGCGGCCGGTGTGGCCGTCGCGCCCGCTCTCCGTGGCGTCGGCAAGCGCGATATTCCGGCCTGCCGCGGCAGCCTCCCCCAGCAGCAGCGCGGTGCCGGACGGCGCATCGACCTTCATCCGGTGGTGCATTTCCAGCACCTCGATATCCCAATCCGGGCCGAGCCGCGCCGCCGCCTCACGCACAAGGTGCGCTAGCAGGGTCACGCCAAGCGACGTATTACCGGTCTGCAACACGGGAATGGTGCGCGCCGCTTCGTCGATGGCGGCGTGGTGATCTGGCGACAGGCCGGTGGTGCCGATCAGGATAGGAATGCCCGCACCCCGCGCCGCGGCGAGGTTGTCGGCCAAGGCATCGGGAGCGGAAAAGTCGACCAGCACGTCGGCATGGCCGGCCAGGTCCGCCGGATCATGCGTCCGGCCGACGCCGCCGGCGCAGGTATGCTCGCCTTCATCGAGCAGCGCGGCGATCGCCTGCCCCATCCGGCCATCGCTGCCGATGATGCCCATGCGCGCTACAGATTGTGCTACAGATTGTGTCATTCCCGCTCCAATCGTATGCGCGCTTCATGCAAGCCCTGAATGCCGTGCGCAACATCGTGATCCTCACCGGGGCCGGAATTTCTGCCGAAAGCGGACTGCGCACCTTTCGTGCCGACGATGGATTGTGGGAAGATCACCCGATCGAACAGGTCGCCACGCCCGAAGGTTTCGCCCGCGATCCTGACCTGGTCCAGCGCTTCTACGATCAGCGCCGCACCGATATTCGCGCTGCCCGCCCCAATGCCGCGCATGAGGCGCTAGGACGGCTGGACCAAGAGTGGGCCAAGGGCGAGCACGGCGACCTCCTGATCGTCACCCAAAACATCGACGACCTTCACGAACGCGGCGGCGCCCGCCGGGTGCTGCACATGCACGGCGAAGGACTTTCGGCATGGTGCACGGCGTGCGGGGCCCGCGTCCGCTGGGAAGGCACGCTGCGCGATGGACCGCCTTGCCCATCGTGCGGCGCAGCTGCCTTGCGCCCCGACATCGTGTGGTTCGGGGAGATGCCTTACGCGATGGAGCGCATCTTTGCCGCCATCGCGGCGTGCGACCTGTTCGTCTCGATCGGCACCAGCGGCGCGGTCTATCCGGCGGCGGGGTTCGTCCAGGAAGCCAGCCGCGCAGGTGCGCGCACGCTCGAACTCAATCTCGAACGAAGCCTGGGCAGCGCGATGTTCGATGAAACGCGTCTCGGCCCGGCCAGCGAACTGGTCCCGGCCTGGGTGGACGACTTGCTAGACCCTCGCGAAACCGGATAAGCCTTCCGTCGTCGCTGGCACTTGGCGCGGGCCACGCTATAGTCCGGGTGCAAAGGAACCGAGGTCCACCCACGCATGCACGCTTCGCAATACTGGCAATGGACGCGTCCCGCCGAACTGCCCCAGACATTTGAAGAAGGCTCGCTCGATCAGTGGCGCGACTTTGCCGACCTGTTGCCGTCGCTGTGCTGGATCGCCCTCAGCGATGGCTACATCGCATGGTACAACAAGCGCTGGCACGATTACTGCGGCACGACGCCTGAAGAGATGGAAGGCTGGGGCTGGCAGTCGGTCCACGATGCCGAGGTGCTGCCGCAGGTGATGGAGAACTGGACGGCCAGCATCGCCACCGGCGAACCGTTCGAGATGACCTTTCCCCTGCGCGGCGC
This sequence comes from Aurantiacibacter arachoides, assembly GCF_009827335.1. GTDB lineage: Bacteria > Pseudomonadota > Alphaproteobacteria > Sphingomonadales > Sphingomonadaceae > Alteraurantiacibacter > Alteraurantiacibacter arachoides. Next base: position 213,141 of record NZ_WTYH01000001.1, read on the forward strand.
GGACGGCAAATATCGCCCGTTCCTGACCCGCATTGTTCCTGTGCGCAATCGGCAGGGCACGGTCGTGCGCTGGTTCGGCACCAATACCGAGATCACCGATCAGAAGAAGGCCGAACGCGCGCTGGAGGTGAGCGAGGCCAAGTACGCAGTCCTCACCAACGCCATGCCGCAGATGGTCTGGACAACCCGGCCCGACGGGTTCCACGATTACTACAATGCCCAGTGGTATCGCTTCACCGGCATGCCCAAAGGGTCCACCGACGGCGAGGAGTGGGCCGCCATGTTCCACCCCGACGACCAGGCCCGCGCCTGGGAGCGGTGGAACCGGAGCCTGGCAACGGGCGAACTCTACGAGGTCGAATACCGCCTGCGCCGCCACGATGGCGCCTATCGCTGGGTCCTCGGGCGTGCGTTGCCGGCGCGTGACGAGGCGGGCGAGATCGTGCGCTGGATCGGCACCTGCACCGAGATCCACGAGGCCAAGCAGCATGCCGAGCAGGGCGAGCTGCTGAACCGCGAGCTGAGCCACCGGATCAAGAACATCTTTGCCGTCATCGGCGGGCTGCTCAACCTTACCGCTCGCGACAAGCCGGAACTGCGGCCGGTAATGGGCGAGCTGACGGGCCGCATCGCGGCGCTGGGCCGGGCGCACGACTTTGCCCGTCCGCACAGCGAAATCTCCGCATCGAGCGCGCACAGCGGCGATCTCCAAGGGCTGATCGCCGAGATCATGGTGCCCTACCAGAACGCTGCCGGTGACCGGATCACCTTAGATGGCGATCACGTGGACATCGACGACAAGGGCGCAACGCCCATGGCGCTGGTGGTCCATGAACTGGCGACGAATGCAGCGAAATACGGCTCGCTATCGGTCGACGCCGGACGCGTCGACATCGTGGTGCGCCATGAAGGTGAGGACGTGGTGGTTGCGTGGAACGAGACCGGCGGACCGGCGATCGCAACCGTGCCGGAGCATATCGGTTTCGGAACGCAACTCGCCGATCTCAGCGTCAACCGCCAGCTGGGCGGTGAGCTGCAACGCAACTGGAACCCCGGCGGGCTCGGTGTGACCATCCGCGTGCGTCAGGCCCACCTTCATCGGGCCCAGGGCAGACCTGCATAACGGCAGGACCCGCCGTCGGTACGCGGATCAGTGCAGTTGGCGCGAACGGACCCGTTGCACCGCTTCCATCAGATCGGCACCGGAAAACGGCTTGGGCATGATCTGCCCCAGTGTCCGGCAGGCCTCGGGAATCTGCGACGGGTTGGCGGTGATGTAGAAAACCTCGACACCGAGCGCGACGAGGGCTGCGGCAATCGCGGGGCCGGTGGGCCCGTCGCGCAGATTGACGTCTACGAAGGCCAGATCGACCGGGGTTGAGGCAAGCGCCATCGCCTCCGTCTGATCGCAGGCGATACCCACCGATTGCACGGCCAGCGATTGCAATTCGGATTCGAGGTGAAGCGCGGTGAGCAGCTCGTCCTCGACAATCAACGCCCGCATTCCAAATTTTCCTGCTCAAGTGTAAAAGACAAAGCGCTGGGGGAGGGGCCCGGTTCCCGGCGCATTAACGCTGAAGCGCGAGGTGTTGCCTTGGCGCCACCCTCGCCATTCAGGCGCAAGCCGAACACCGTGGATCGGGGGCGATGCGCAAGGTGCGCATGCCGGGTTTCAGTCCGTCCACCAGGTGCAGCATGCCCCATTGGGGATCGCCCATCTGCGGGGCGACGATGATCCGCACCGCCTGCATGGCGGCAAGCGTTCCGACCCAGCCAACCATTGCGCCAAGCACCCCGTCTTCGGCACAGGTGTCGCAATCGTCGGCATCGAAGGCATCGCCGACGAAGCAGCGGTAGCACGGCTGATCGGCATTATGGCCGGCGAAGGCGCCGACCTGCCCCTGGAAGCGCCCGACGGCGGCGGAGAGCAGCGGCACCCTGGCCGCAACGCAGGCGTCGGACACGGCGAGCCGGGTGGCGAAATTGTCCGTTCCGTCGATCACCAGGTCCGCCCCTTCGACCAGCGAAGCGGCATTGCCCGGACCGATCCGGGTATCCGAAATGTCGACCGCCAGCGCATTGTCGAAATTGGCCAGCCAGCGGCGCGCGGAGACCGCCTTGCCGTGGCCCACGTCTCGCGCGGCATAGATCGTCTGGCGTTGCAGGTTCGATACCTCGACCGCGCCGTCATCGACCAGCGCGAACCGGCCCACCCCCGCGCCCGCGAGGTATTGCACCACCGGCGCGCCGATCCCGCCCAGGCCGATGATGGCGATGCGGCTTCGTGCCAGCCTTACCTGCCCCGCGCCGCCGATCTCGGGCAAGACGATGTGCCGCGCAAAGCGGTCGAGGCGCTCGTCAGTCAGCGGATGCGGTGGATCGTCCATGTGCAGAAGGCTGTTGGCAGCCTGTGGACCCCCTGTCGATAGGCAGCGGTAAGCGCCCGGACCCGCCCGCGTCTGCGAGGGTGCGGCGCTGCCCGCAGCCTAGCTTTCGAGCTGGCGGAGCAGGCTGCGCACGTCGCCATCCATGTCGGCGTCGCGCTGGCGCAGGTCCTCGATCAGGCGCACCGCGTGGATGACCGTCGAGTGATCGCGGCCCCCGAACTTCCGGCCGATTTCCGGATAGCTGCGCGGGGTGAGCACCTTGGCAAGATACATCGCCACCTGGCGCGGGCGCACGACGGCGCGGGCGCGGCGCTTTGATGACATTTCCGACCGGTCGATCCGGTAGAACTGGCAGACCGTGCGCTGGATCTCGTCGATCGTTATGCGCCGGCGATTGGCGCTGAGGATGTCGGTCAGCTGCTCCTCGGCAAGCTGCAGCGACACTTCCTGCCCGGTAAGCTGGGCATAGGCGATCAGCTTGTTGAGCCCGCCCACCAGCTCACGCACGTTGCGATTGATGGTGCGCGCGAGAAATTCGATGACGTCCGCGGGCACTTCCAGCGGTGCAAAGCGGGTGAGCTTGCTTTCCAGGATCAGGCGGCGCAGCTCGATGTCAGCGGACTGGATGTCGGCGACCAGACCCATCGACAGGCGGCTGAGAAGGCGCGGTTCCACCCCGTCGAGCGCCTGTGGGGCGCGATCCGCGGCAAACACCAGCCGCTTGCCCTCGGCCAGCAGCGCGTCGATCGTGTAGAGCAGTTCTTCCTGCGCGCTGGCCTTGCCGATGATGAACTGGATGTCGTCCACCAGCAGCAGGTCGAACCCGCGCAGGCGCGATTTGAACTCCATCATCTCGTTGGATTTCAGCGCCTGGACGAATTCCACCATGAAGCGTTCGGCGCTGCAGTAGAAAATGCGCGCACGCGGATGCGCCTGTAGGTAGGAATGGCCGATGGCGTGCATCAGGTGCGTCTTGCCCTGGCCGGTGGCGGCCTTGAGGTAGAGCGGGCTGAACTGCGGCTTTTCCGCCTTGCTCATGCGTTCGGCGGCGTTCTTGGCGAGCACGTTGGTGCTGCCGGTCACGAAGGCGGCAAAGGTCTGGCTGGGGTCAAGGCCGACGGACGAGGTGAAGCCATCGTCGCCGATCGATTCCATGGCCATGGCCGAATCGTTGGCAGCGCGCTGGCCGAAGCCCTGGTGGCCGCGCAGGTCGAAATCGGCGATCTTGCGACGACCGGGATGCACGGCGATCTTCACTTGGCGCACTTCGCCCCGGGCGATCTTCCACGCCAGCGACAGCCGGTCGTGATAGCGGTCCTGCACCCAGTTGGCGGAAAACTCGGTCGGCAGGAACAGTTCCAGCGTGCCGGTTTCGTTGCACATCTTGCCCAGCTGGATCGGCTTGATCCACTGGGTGAAGAGCTGGTGACCAAGATCCTTGCGCAGCCCCTGGCTGATGTCGGCCCAGTCTGCCGCCAGATCCACTGCTTCCTGATCTTCCATGCAATCCTCTATCGCCTCGCGCCCGGCCGTAGCCGGACGACCGCCATGCGGTGTCATCCTAATCATTGTCGACCCCGTTCCACCCGATACTCCCCCCCAAGCGACCGCGAACGGCATCCCCTTCGGGCAAGCGCACGGCTCCCGCTTCCGGAACCCTTGGTGGGCGCCGGAGGTGGCAGATGTAGCTCCTACTTGTGGACGACCGCTTCGCTCCCGCTCGGCGATCTGCAGCCGTTATGACCGTCTGGCCGAGCCGAGCAAGTAGGGGATATCGATTTAAAAAAAATATACGGCCTTGACTCGCGGTATGCCGCAGGGGTGCGTTCAAGTGCCTGATTTTACGTAGATATGATTATGACAGTCCTGCGAATCGCGACAATTGCGTGGGTCCAAACCCGGCGCATCATCCGCTTCGAAGGCCGGCAGCGAAAACGCGAACGGGGGCCGTGGATAACCACGACCCCCGTTTGAATTTCGTTCCGATTACGTTCGCCGCCTGGTTGCCAGACAGCGCGAATCGATCGGCGGCCAGACCGCCGGGCAGCGAATCAGAGCGCGGCGATTCGCTTGGACAGGCGGCTCATCTTGCGCGACGCGGTGTTCTTGTGGATCACGCCCTTGGCAACGCCCTTGGCGATTTCCGGCTGCGCGACCTTGAGCGCATCCTGCGCGGCCTGCTTGTCGCCCTCGGTGCAGGCGGTCTCCACCTTCTTCACGAAGCCGCGAATGCGGCTCCTGCGGGCGCCGTTGATCTCGGCACGCTTGTCGTTGCGACGGATACGCTTCTTGGCTTGCGGCGTGTTGGCCATGTTTTCCTCGTGTCTCGGCCGTCCGTGAACGGCCGGTCTTGTCTTGGATAGAATCGGTAAAGCGACGCGTAAGCGCCGGAAAGCGCGCCACCTAGTTGGCATGCGATGAAATTGCAAGCGCCAACGGCCTCGGCGTGCAGGGTTCAATAGCCCCATTGTTACGATGGGGCCAGGGTCATTTCTGACAGACTGGACAGAACCAGGTGCTGCGCCCGCCTTGCACGATGCGCCGCACGGTGCCGCCATCATCGCGCAGGCACGCCTGTCCTTCCCGTCCGTAGACCTGAAAGCGGGTCGCGAAATAGCCCAGTTCCCCATCGGGCCGGGCATAGTCGCGCAGGGTCGATCCGCCGTCCTCGATCGATTGCAGCAGCACCTCGCGGATGGCCGGCACCAGCCGCGCGAGGGCCGGGCGATAGACCTTGTCGCCGTGCTTGCGTGGGTGGATGCGTGCGCGAAACAGCGCCTCGCACACGTAGATATTGCCCAGCCCCGCGACTACGTGCTGATCGAGCAGCAAGAGCTTGATCGCCTGCCGCCGCCCGCGGATGGCGCGGCGCAGGTGATCGACGCTGAGCGCCTCGCCCAGCGGCTCGGGGCCCATTGCGGCAAAGGCGGGCCAGGCATCGAGCAGCGGCGTATCGACGAGGGCGACGTAGCCGAAGCGGCGCGGGTCGTTGAGCGCGAAGCGGTTTGCCGCGGTCTCGATCAGCAGGTGGTCGTGCCTGTCCGCCGATTCGGGATCGATGCGCCAGCGCCCGCTCATGCCGAGATGGAAGATCATCGTGGTGTCGCGGTCGGTGTGGACGAGGCCATACTTCGCCCGCCGCCCCAGGCCCGACACCCGCGCGCCGGTGAGCGCCTGCACCAGTCCGGTGGGGAAGGGGAAGCGCATGTCCGGCCGGGCCAGGACGACGCGCTCGATCCGCTGCCCGTCGAGGAAGCGCGCCAGGCCGCGCACGGTGGTCTCTACTTCGGGAAGCTCGGGCATGGGCGCAATGTAGGGGCGCGCGCGCATTCTGTCATCGCCAAGCGTGCGGCTGCCGCCTATCGCACCGGCGATGACGCTTCGACCCGATACGCGCGCGCTTGCCCTGCTTGGCCTGGTGATGGTCTTCTGGGCCGGCAATTCGATCGTCGGGCGCGCGGTGGCGGACAGTATTCCTCCGCTGACCCTGGCTTTCATGCGCTGGACGGGGGCCTCGCTGCTGCTGTTGCCGTTTGCCTGGACGCCGCTGCGCCGCGACCTGCCGGTGCTGCGCACACAGTGGAAGGCGGTGCTGCTGCTCGGCCTGCTGGGCATCGGCGCGTTCAATGCGCTGCTGTACAGCGGCCTGCACTATACCACCGCGACCAACGCGCTGCTGCTGCAGGCGGCGGTGCCGGCGCTGGTGCTGGTGCTTGATCGGATGTTCTACAAGGTGCGGGCCGGGGGCTGGCAGGTGGCGGGCACGGTGGCCTCGACGCTTGGCGTGATCATCGTGGTGTTCCGCGCCGACCCCGCGCTGCTCGCCGCGCTGCACCTGGGCGCGGGCGACGCGCTGGTGCTGGCCTCGGTCGTGGTCTGGGCGCTCTATACCGTGTTCCTGCGCCTGCGTCCCCAGGTCTCGCCCGTCAGTTTCGTGGCGGCGACATTTGCCGTGGGCGTGGTCTCGATGGCACCGTTCGCTGCCTGGGAATTCACGCGCGGGCTGCGAATCGCATGGAGCACGGGAACGGTCCTCGCGCTCGCCTACGTCAGCGTCTTCCCCTCGCTGCTCAGCTACTTCATCTACAACGCCGCTGCCGCGCGGCTGGGGGCGGCGCGGGCCGGCCAGTCGATCACGCTTCTGCCGATCTTCGGCGCTCTGCTTTCGGCCGTGTTGCTGGGGGAGGCGCTGCACTGGTATCATGCGCTGGGCATGGCAATGATCGGGGCGGGCATCGCCATGGGCCTGCTGGCATTGCGACGGCAACAAGCCGGTGGCGCACCTGCCGGTGCCCCGCTAGAGGGCGAGGGATGAGCGAACAGGCCATGAGCGAGAAAGTCAGCTTCGGGTACGAAGATGTCGCACCGGACGAAAAGACGCGGCGCGTGGGCGGCGTGTTTTCCAGCGTGGCGGCCAAATACGATATCATGAACGATGCCATGTCGGGCGGGATGCACCGGTTGTGGAAGGACCAGTTCGTGCGCCGCGTGAAACCGCAGCCCGGCGAGGCCGTGCTCGACATGGCGGGCGGCACCGGCGACATCGCCTTTCGCATGGCTGCGAGGGGCGCCGAGGTGGTGGTGGCCGACATCAACCAGGACATGCTCGACGTCGGCATCGAGCGGGCAATGGCGCGCGGCATAGATGGCCTGTCGTGGTCCTGCCAGAATGCCGAGCGACTGAGCTATCCCGATCGCCAGTTCGACGCCTACACAATCGCCTTCGGCATCCGCAACGTCACCGACATCCCCAGGGCCCTGCGCGAAGCGCACCGGGTGCTGAAATACGGCGGGCGGTTCTTCTGCCTGGAATTTTCCACCATGACCTTTCCCGGCATGAAGGAAGCCTACGACTTCTACAGCCACAAGCTGGTGCCCCGGATCGGCAAGGCCGTGGCAGGCGACGAGGAGAGCTATCGCTACCTGGTCGAGAGCATCCGCCGTTTCCCGCCCATGGCCGAATTCGAAGGCATGATCCGCACCGCCGGATTTGCCCGAACCAGGGTAGAGCCGATCATGGGCGGACTGGTGGCTATCCATTCGGGGTGGAAGATCTAAGTGGCGTCTGTTCGCTCCGCACTACGTGCTGCGCTGCGCCCGGCACCGGCCCGCTCCCCCACCCGGCCACCCATGGCATTATCCTGTAGGGTGGCCGGGTGGGGGAGCGGGCCGGTGCCGATCGAGCGGTCAGGCGAGCAAAAATGACGCGGCCGTCCACCCATATCTGGCGGCTCCTTACCTGGGGCCGCACGCTGGCGCGGCACGGCGCGCTGCGCGGGATCGAGCGTGATCCCAACACGCCCCCGCCAGTCAAGCGCATCGCGCGGCTGGCACGGCTGGGCACCTTTCCGCCGGCCGAGCCCGACTATGCCGGCGCCTTTCGCGCCATCGGCCCTGCTGCGATCAAGCTTGGCCAGACGCTGGCGACACGGCCAGACCTGGTGGGAGAGGACGCCGCAAGGAACCTGCTCAGCCTGCAGGACAGCCTGCCGCCGGTCCCCTATGCGGCCATCAGGCAAGAGATCGAGCGCAGTTTCGAACGGCCGGTCGAACAGCTCTTCACCAGCGTCGATCCCGTGCCGGTCGGCGCCGCCAGCATCGCGCAGGTGCACCGTGCCGTCACCACCGATGGCCGCGACGTGGCGATCAAGGTGGTGCGCCCCGGCATCCGCGAGAAGTTCGCGCACGATATCGCCACCTATGAATGGGCTGCCGCGCATGTGGAGGCGATGGGCGGTGAAGCGGCGCGGCTGCGCCCTGCGCTCACCATCGCCAATTTCAAGCGCTGGACCAACAGCGAGCTCGACCTGCGGCGCGAGGCGGCCTCGGCCTCCGAACTTGCCGATCACATGCGCGGGGTGGATGGCTACTGCATCCCCGGTATCGACTGGGATCGCACCAACGGCCGCGTGCTGACGATCGAGTGGATCGACGGCATCAAGATTTCCGATCGCGACGCGCTGGTGGCGGCAGGTCACGACCTGCCCGATCTCGCCCGGCGGCTGGTGCTGGCCTTCCTGACCCAAGCGATCAGCGCTGGTTTCTTCCATGCCGACATGCACCAGGGCAACCTGTTCGTGAAGGCCGACGGCACCATCGTGGCCATCGATTTCGGCATCATGGGCCGTATTGATCGGCGCGCGCGGCAGTGGCTGGCGGAAATCCTCTACGGCCTGACCGTGGGCGATTACCGCCGCGTCGCGGAAATCCATTTCGAGGCGCAATACGTGCCGTCCTACCATTCGGTGGACGAGTTCGCGACTGCCCTGCGCGCCGTGGGCGAACCGATGCGCGGCAAGCCGGTTTCCGAACTCAGCGTCGGCCAGATGCTGGACGGCCTGTTCGCCATCACCCGCGACTTCGACATGCAGACCCAGCCGCACCTGCTGCTGCTGCAAAAGACGATGGTCATGGTCGAAGGCATCGCCACCAGCCTCGATCCGTCGATCAACATGTGGGACGTTTCCGCGCCCTTCGTGCGCAGCTGGATCCGTGACGAGCTGGGACCGGAGGCCGCGCTGGCCGATCGCCTGCGCACGGATTTCGACACCCTGCTGCGCCTGCCCGAACTGGTCCGACGTATCGAGGACGCCTATCCGCCCAAGGGCGCCGCGCCCGAGCCGCCGCCACTGCCCGCCATCGAACTGGTGTGGGAACGCCGCCGCCGCGAAGGCAGCGCGTGTCTGGGGTATGCTGTCGCGGCGCTCGCAGGGGGCGCAGTGGTCTACGGGGGAATTTGGGCAGGGTGGCTCGGATAAAGGGACGCATCCGGCGCAGGCCGGCCGACTGGGATCGCTTCGCGCAGTGGGCGCCGGGCGCGGCTATGCTGATGCTGGCCGTGATCGCGGCGCTGCTGCTGGGCGCTGCGCTGACGGAGCGGTCCGCCATCCACGACGCGCCGCGCGCTCCCGCCGTCGCTGCTCCGGCTTCGACCGTGACCACGGCAGCCGCCACGCGCGATACTGATCTGCAGCTCTACGATGTCATCGCCGCGCGGGTTCGTGCAGGGGATGGCTATTATCGCGCGGCGGTGGAGGAACAGCGGGCGCGCGGCTTTCCCGTGCGCCCCGGACTGGCGGTGCGGCTGCCGACGCTGGCCCACGTGCACGCCGCGATCGGGCCTTATGGCCTGATGGTGCTAGCCGCGCTGCTCGGCGTGGGCACGCTCGTCGCCTGGCATTACCGGCTGCGCGACGTCGCAGGCACTGGCGGACGGCTGCGGATCATCCTGCTGCTGGTGGTAATCGGCGCGGTCACGGGGCTGAAGCCGCAATACCTTGCGCTGCACGAGGTCTGGTCGGGTCTGTTGATTGCGTTGGCGCTGGGTCTCTATCGCCCGAACCGCTGGTGGCCCGCCGTGCTGGCGGGCGCCCTGGCGCTGGCGGTGCGGGAACTGGCGCTGCCCTTTGCGCTGCTGATGGGTGCGCTCGCCCTCCTGCGCGGCAATCGGGGGGAGGCGCTGGCATGGGGCGCAGTGGTGCTGCTCTTCGGCGCGGCGCTGGCAGGCCATCTTGCCGAGGTCGCCCGTTTCACCACGCCTGCCGACCCTGCCAGCCCGAGCTGGTTCGCCCTGCGCGGTATCGGCGGCGTGACCTCCAACGTGGTCCTCTCCAGCCCGCTGCACCTGCTGCCGGGCTGGCTCGCCGCGCCGCTGGCCTTGCTGCCGCTGCTCGGCTGGGCCGGCTGGCGCACGCGCTTTGGCGAGACGGGCTTTCTGTTGACGCTGGGCTACGCGCTGCTGTTCGCCGTGGCCGGGCGTGACAACAACTTCTACTGGGCGCTGATGGTGATGCCGGTGTGGTTCGTCGGCCTCGCCTTTGTGCCGCGTGCGCTGGCGAGCCTGTGGGCCTCCGCCCGCGGGAACTGAAGAACGCGGGACATGGGGCGCGAGAACTTGGGAGCAGGGCGCTTCTGGCACGATCCGGTCGGCTGGAGCGAGGCGCGCCCGCACCCGCTCGCCCGCCTGCCGCGATGGGCGGCATGGCTTGCGCTTGCGCTGTTGGCTGTCAGCTTGGTCTGGGCGGCTTTCGCGGCAACTCCTGCGGGCGGCCCGGACGCTGCGGTTGCCACGTCGGACACAAGCGCTGGCGAGGGCGGGAGCCAGGGCGATCTTGCACTCTACGCGCGCATTTCCGGCCGGGTCATGGCGGGCGAGGATTACTATGCCGCCGCCGTCGCGGAGCAGCGCGCGGGCAATTATCCGGTCCGTCCCGCCGTCACCGTGCGCCTGCCGACGCTTGCCCTGCTGCATGGCTGGATCGGGATCGAGGGCACGGGGCTGCTGCTGAAACTGCTCTGGCCGCTGGCGGCAATCGCGCTGATGCTGCGGCTGCGCGGCCAGCTCGCAGGGCCGGAGCGGATCGCCTGCGGTGTCTTCGCCATGCTGGGCGGCGCGGCGGCGGCGATCCCCTTGGCGCCGCTGATCCACGAATTGCCCGCCGGGCTGCTGCTCACCCTGGCACTCGCGCTCTATCGGCCGGATCGCTGGTGGCCCGCACTCGTCTGCGCTGCCATGGCGCTGGCCTTTCGCGAGCTTGCCGCGCCCTTCGTCGCGCTGTGGTTCGTGCTGGCGCTGTGGCAGCGCCGGGCGGGTGAAGCCGCGGCGGTGCTGGGCGTGCTGGTGCTGTTCTCTCTTGCCATGACCCTGCACGCGCAAGGGGTGGCAGCGGAGGTCCAGCCGGATGACCGCGCATCGCAAGGGTGGAGCGGGCTGGCCGGCCCGATGCTGCCGCTTGCCGCGCTGGCGAACCTCAGCGCATTGCTGCTGCTTCCGCACTGGCTCGCCGCGCCGCTGGCGATTCTGCCGCTCGCCGGCTGGCTGGGCCTCGGCGGGCGGAGCGGGCTTTTTGCAGGGCTGTGGTTCACAGGGTTCCTCGCCGCGATGGCGCTGTTCGCACGGCCGGAGAATTTCTATTGGGCGCAGGTGCTGCTGCCCGCCTACCTTGCCGGCTTCGCCTTCGTGCCGCGGGCAATCGCTGATCTCGCCCGGGCGGCTGGACTAAAGCATTCTTAACCATCATTTGCCATGGCGCAGCCTTGGACTAATAACGGCGAAGCGATTTTGCCACTGCAGCACATGACCCCGGAGGGAGAGACGATTCAGCCCCTTGGCCAACCCCTTGCCCATCCGCGCATCCTGCTTGTCGTCGGGGGCGGTATCGCTGCCTACAAGTCGTGCGAACTGGTCCGCCTGGCGAAAAGGGGCGGGGCAGAGGTGACCTGCGTTCTGACCGATGGCGGGGCGCAGTTCGTCACCCCAATGGCGCTTGCCGCGCTGTCGGGCAACCAGGTCCACACCAGCCTGTGGGACCTGAAGAACGAGGCCGAGATCGGCCACATCCAGCTTTCGCGCGAGGCCGACCTCGTGGTCATATGCCCCGCCACCGCCGACCTGATGGCCAGGATGGCGGCAGGCATCGCCGACGACCTTGCCACCACGCTGATCCTCGCCACCAATCGCCCGGTGATGGCGGTCCCGGCGATGAACGTGAAGATGTGGCAGCACGACGCGACGGTGCACAACGTCGAGGTCCTGCGATCGCGCGGGATCACGGTGATAGAGCCCGACATGGGCGACATGGCCTGCGGCGAGTTCGGCCCCGGCCGCCTGCCCGAACCCGAAGCGGTTTGGGTGGAGATCGCCGGCGCGCTGGGGCTCGACGCCGGTGCCGCGAGCGCCGATATCGCCGCCTACCTCGCCCGCCGGTACAACGCGCCCGACTACGGCGAAGACGAGGATTACGAGGAAGATCCCGCTCCTTCGGGCGGTGCCAGCATGGGCGGAATGCTCGGCTCGCTGATCCAGCGCGCCACGCCGCACTGGGCGCAGAGCGCAGAAGCGGCCGAGGAGGACGAATACGAGGGGATGGACCTGCCCGATGGCCTCGTGGAAGGCCCCGACCTGCCCGAACCCGACTATTCGGGTTTCGGCGGCCTGATGGCCAAGAAGGGCAGCGCCACCGCCGCTCCGCCGACGGACCGCGAAGCGATCAACCACCAGGTCAACGCCCGCCAGGCCGCGCCGCAACCGTTCGAAGGGGAGGAGGCCGCCGCGCCGGTTGCTCCCATGGCGAGCCCGATGGCCTTTGCGCACAGCGACCCCGTGGATTCGCGCGCGGAGCTTTCGCTTGTGCCGGCATTGGACGCCTTCGATCCGCTGGCCGGACAGCCCGGCTTCGATCAGGACGTGGAGCATCGCCCGCTCTACGGTCGCCACGTCCTCGTCACCGCCGGGCCCACGCATGAGCCTATCGACCCGGTGCGTTATCTCGCCAACCGATCGAGCGGCAAGCAGGGCTATGCCATCGCCGCCGCCGCCGCTGCCGCCGGCGCGCGCGTCACGCTGGTATCGGGGCCGGTCCATCTGCGCACGCCGCTGGGCGTGGATCGCATCGATGTGGGGTCCGCACAGGAAATGGCGGACGCCGTGCGCGAGGCGATGCCGGCGGACGTTGCCATCATGGTCGCGGCCGTCGCCGACTGGCGCCCGCGCGACTACATCGGCGAGAAGATCAAGAAGCGCGGCTCCGCCCCGCCGGCGCTGATCCTCACCGAGAACCCCGATATCCTTGCCAGCGTGGCGGCCAGCGCCAATCGGCCGGAACTGCTGATCGGCTTCGCGGCAGAAACCGGCAACGTGGTCGAAAACGCGCGCAAGAAGCGCAAGAGCAAGGGCGTCGACTGGATCGTCGCCAACGATGTCTCGGGCGACGTGATGGGCGGAGAGGACAACGAGGTCCACCTTGTGCGCGAAGGCATGGTCGAGAAGTGGGACGAAATGACCAAGCAGGACGTGGCGATGAAGCTGGTGCTGCAGGTCGCCGACAGGTTGAAGGTGAATGCCTGACGTCGCCCCTCGCCGCGTGGCGGTGCAGATCAAACGCCTGCCCCACGGGGAGGGGCTCGCGCTGCCCGTCTATGCCACTGCCGGCGCGGCGGGCATGGACGTGGTCAGCGCCGTGGCCGCCACCATCCGCCCCGGCGAACGGCACGCGGTGGCGACAGGCTTCGCGCTCGCCATTCCCGATGGCTTCGAGATACAGGTGCGCCCGCGCTCGGGCCTTGCGCTGAAGCATGGCATCACCGTGCCCAATGCGCCCGGCACCATCGATTCCGATTACCGCGGCGAACTGAAGGTAATCCTCATCAACCACGGCCCGGACCCCTTCGTGATCGAACGCGGCGACCGCGTGGCGCAGCTGGTGCTTGCGCCCGTGACACAGGCGGCATGGAACGAGGTCGAGGACCTTGCCGATACCGCGAGAGGCGCGGGCGGATTTGGCTCGACGGGGGGGCACGCGCGCCTCGGTTGAACGAACGAAGGGCGAGCCGATGCGGCCCGCCCTTCTATCCGGGGGGCTGGACCCGGATATGCGGTTCAGCGCTGGCGCACGGCGCGATCGAAGGACCAGGCCGCGCTGCCCCACAGCAGGGCGAGAAAGGCGAGCAGGCCCCATTCCACCCCGTGCCCCGGCATGGTCTGCGTGGCAATGACGCCGACCGCCGGCTGGCCCACGGCGATCGCGCCGGTGATCCAGCGCATGGCGGCAGGGCGAAAGCGCGCCACCAGCGAAAGCACGATCCCGCCCAGCACCATGAAGAAGAAGAACTGGTTCACCCACTCATCATCACCGATGATGCCGACGGCGGCATTGATCCACATGGTGAAAAAGGCCGTGAAGCCGCCGAGCAGGTAACCGGCGCGCTCCTGTCCGCCGCGGGCCAGCCGCACGGCGAGCTCCACCACGCCGCCGAGGAACCCGAGCAGCACGGCGGCAAACACGAAGTCGCTGGCCGTCCACAGCACGCCGGGTGCGTCGAACTGCATGGCCAGGGCGGGAAGCAGCAACAGCGCGGCGAGGCTGCCCCAGCCGGCGATGCGCCAGCCGTTGGTGAACTTGCGGTGGATAGTGGTCATCTGCATTGTCTCCGTTTGCTGACCGGCCAGTGCCTCGCTTGCGTGCTGAGCGGCATGAGCAATTCGTGAGCAATGGCTGAAAACCTTCCCACCCGGCACCAGGCTGGATAGGACACCCGGCAATGGCGGATCGCACCACCCCCCCTCTCGCCTATCGCTTCGGTGGCTACGAGCTCAACGTGACGGATCGCCGCCTCAGCCGTGGCGGTGCGCCGGTCGAGCTTGGCAGCCGCTATTTCGATGCGCTGGCCCTGCTGGTGGCTGAGGGCGGGGCGCTGGTATCCAAGGACCGCTTCATGGACGAGGTGTGGCGCGGCATTCCGGTTACCGACGAGGCATTGACCCAGTGCATCCGCACCCTGCGCCGCGCATTGGGAGACGATGCCGCGAACCCCCGCTTCATCCGCACGGTGCCCAAGCACGGTTATCGCTTCGTAGGTGAACTGGAAGACACAGGCGAGCCCGTGGACAGCGATTCGCGGCCTGCGCTGTCGGAGCCGGATTCATCGGCGGCGGAGCCTGCCGTGCAGGGGGCGCTCTCCCTGCCATCGCGCGTGGCCGGGGCGACCACGCTGGCGGGGCTTGTCGCCGGTGTGCTGGCGGGGCTGGTCTATGGCGTCGTTGCGGGGACCGGCGGGGGCGGGGGCGTGCTGGTGCTCGCCGCGCTGGTCGGTGCGCTCGGCCTGCTGGCCGGGGCCGGCGTCGGCGCTGGCACGGCGGCGGCGCTGGCCTGGCGCGGGCGGGCGGACCTGTTCGTGCTGCCCGCGGCGGCGCTTGGGGGTCTGGCCATCGGCGCGATCGGGTCGCTGCTCGGGCGCGAAGGCGTCGGACTGATGGGCGCACGCGCGCTCGGCCACGTCGCCGGCGGGTTCGAGGGAATGCTGCTCGGCCTCGCCTGCGGGCTTGTGGCATGGCTGGCGTTTGGCGGCCATTCGCGCGCCCGGGTTTTGGGAAGCGCGGTGGTGCTGGGGGCGCTGGCGGGCCTCGCCGTCCACCTGGCGCGCGGGACCTTGCTGGCGGGATCGCTGTGGAGCCTGCAACGCGGCCTTCCCGGGGTAGAGCTGGCGATGGAGCGGCTCGGCGTGCTCACCGGCGGGGCGACGCTCAGCGCGGCGGCGCTGGGTATCCTGACGATTGCGGAAGGGGCCGCCTTCGTGCTGGCGACGGCGCTGGCCGCACTGGCGGTTCGCCGGCCCTAAATATGCCAAGGGCGGACTTTCCATGCCGGAAAGCCCGCCCCGATCATCTTGTCCTTGCCTGCGTCAGCGGCGCTGGCGCTGCGCCGGCATGTCTTCCGGCGCGACGGAGATACGCACGGTTTCCCCCGAATTGCCGGGGAAGTCGGTGAACATGGCTTCTACCAGGTTGGGCACCAGGTACTGCAAGCGGTTCGAAGTGGAGGCGGCTTCGGCCTGGCCTTCGAACAGGCGCTGGCCCGATGCCGCGTCATCGATCTTCAGCGCCACGCCGCTGGTGTAGACGGTATAGCTGCGAACGTCCTGCTGGCCGAAGAACGGATCCTGCCAGCCGTAACCCCAGGCGCGGCTGGGCAGATAGGCGACGCGCGTGCGGCCAACCCGGTCGCGATAGAGCACCGGTCGGCTATAGCCGTACCAGGAATTGTAGAACGGATCGCGGTAGCCGGTGGAGCGGACGCGTTCCCGCCCGTTGTCGACGCCATAGTCGAAGCGCACCAGCAGGGTGGCAGCCTCGGGCGAGGCGGCCTGGACATAGCCCAGTTCCTGCATCTCGCCAGCGACGTAGCGGGCGTATTGCGAGAATTCGAGCCCCCCCGACAGGGCCGGGTCTTCCGCGACGACGTAAAAGCTTTGACCCTGCGGCGCAGGAAGCTGGCTTTCGAAACGGGAGACATCGGCGGCAAAGCCGGTTGCGCAGGCGGACAGTCCGAGGGCGAGCGCGGGTAGGACCGCAAGCTTCGCGCCTCTCTTGAGCATGGTCGTTACGGTCATGGCAGAAATCTCTTTCGACAAAGTGCGAATGGACACGCGCGGCCCCCCATTCATGGCGCGCACTAAACTCTACGATAGAACGGTCTTTATCAAGGGCGGGGTGAACCGCGATTGAACCGCAAATATGCGAATTGTTTAGTCATATCAGCACGCTGCATCGAAATTTGCAGTCTTTTCAATCCCGGCGATCACGCAGCAAGCTTCGCTGCCTGTCGAGCGACCGCTACCGGGGGGCGAATCGATTATGCCTTTGTCTCCGATCCGAGAGAGCACGCAGGTCCGCGCCGCAGTCTTTCAGCCGCGCACCAGTCCGAGGGCGGAATAGGCCGCATCCAGCGTGGGCCGCGACAGCGCACGCGCCTCGGCCGCGCCGTTGGCGAGGATTGCGTGCAGTGCCTCGTGGTCGTCCTTCAACTCCACGAACCGATCGCGGATCGGGCCAAGCGTGGCCACCAGCAGGTCGGCGAGTGCCGGTTTGAAATGGCCGAAGCCCTTGCCGCCATGTTCGCGCAGCACCGCGTCCACCGCTTGCCCGGATAGCGCGGCGTAGATGCCCACCAGATTGCGCGCCTCTGCCCGATCGGCCAGCCCGGCTGCCTCGCTCGGCAGTGGCTCCGGATCGGTCTTCGCCTTCTTTACCTTGGACGCCATGTCATCCGCACTGTCGGTCAGGTTCACGCGGCTCATGTCCGAAGGCTCGGACTTGGACATCTTCCGCGTGCCGTCGCGCAGGCTCATGATCCGCGCGGCCTCTTCCGGGATATAGGGTTCGGGCAGGGTGAACACCGGTGCCTCTTCCCCATTTGCGCTTTTCGGGGCGAAGTCGTTGTTGAACTTCTGCGCGATGTCGCGGGCCAGCTCCAGGTGCTGCTTCTGGTCGTCGCCTACCGGAACGTGGGTCGCCTGGTAGAGCAGGACGTCGGCGGCCTGCAGCACCGGATAGCCGAACAGGGCAACCGACTGCCCTTCGCGGTTCTTCCCCGCCTTGTCCTTCCACTGCGTCATGCGGCTGAGCCAGCCCATGCGCGCGGTGCCCATCAGCAGCCATTGCAATTCGGCATGGGCGGGCACCTGGGCCTGGTTGAAGAGCACGGTCCTGGCCGGATCGAGCCCGCAGGCGACCAGCGTGGCGACCATCTCCAGGGTGCTGGCGTTGAGCTGCGCGGGATCGTGCGGCATGGAAATGGCGTGCAGGTCGGCAAGGAAGATCAGGCATCGCCCGCCTTGCGCCACGGCCTCGTCCTGCAGCTTCACGTAATTGCGGATCGCGCCGAGATAGTTGCCAAGGTGCGGCTTGCCCGTCGGCTGGATGCCGGAAACGACGATCATGGTATCAACTCGCTATTCGGAGAGATTGGGCGGCCCTTCGGCCTTGGGAATGGCGCGCTTGCGCGTTAGCTGGCGCACGAGGTCCTTGTCGAGCGCGCCGATAAGCAGCGCCACGGCGAAGAACACGGCAGCGCCTGCCGCCACCAGCGCGCCCAGCGACCAGACCCGGTGGAACGCGTTGCCGCGCCAGTAGGGTTCGAGCACCGGCACCAGCCATATCAGCAGTGCCGCCATGGCCGCTGTCGCCACGATCTGGCGTGCGATGCGCCCCGCCAGCTTGCCGGTAAAGGCGAACCAGCCCCGCACCTGGAGGATGGCGTAGAGCGTCAGGACGTTCAACGTCGCGGTAAAGGCCGTCGCGCCCGCCAGGCCGACGATGCCGTAGCGCGGCACGACGTAGAAATTGAGCGCGATGTTCACGGACAGGGCAAATGCCGCCACCCACACGGGCGTGCGCGTATCCTCGCGGCTGAAGAAGGCCGGCTGGAACACCTTGATGAGGACGTAGGCGGGCAGGCCGCACACCAGCGCGACCACGATGTTGCCCATGATCGCCGTGTCCGCTGGCGTCATGCGGCCACCCTGGAAGATGCCGGCGGTGAACGCTTCGGCGCAGATGGACAGCGCCACCGCGCTCGGCAGGCATAGCAGCATGGCGATTTCCACCGCGTTCGCCTGCAACCGCTGCGCCTCGGCGCGGTTGTCCGCCTGGATGTGTCGCGCCAGCATGGGCAGGATCGCGGTGCCAAGGGCAATGCCGAAAATCCCGAGCGGCATCTGGTTCAGTCGGTCGGCGTATTTCAGCAAGCTGAGCGATCCCTGCGGCAGGCTGGTGGCGAAGAACGTGTCGACCAGCTGGCTGATCTGGTAGATGCCGGCACCAAACGTCGCGGGCAGCATCAGCATCATGAGGCGTTTGACCTCGGGCGTGAAGCGCGGGCGCTTGATTGCCAGGCGGACCCCGGCCCGGCGAACGGCCCACCACATGTAGGCCAGCTGCGCCGCGCCCGCCACCACCAGCGAGATCGCCAACGCCCAGCCGACCACCAGGTCGTCGTCCGACGCGCCGCGCATGTACCAGCCGATCACGATGCCGCCGATCATCACCACGTTCAGCAGCACCGGCACGAAGGCGCCGGGCGCGAACCTGCTGCGCGCGTTGAGCACGCCCGACAGCATGGCGACCAGGCTGACGAGGCCGAGGTAGGGAAAGGTCACGCGGCTGAGCCAGACGCTGAGCTCGAACTTGCCCGCCACCTCCTGATATTCGCGCGCCAGCAGCCAGACGATGCCCGGCATCGCGAGGATGCACAGCGCGGAAAAGCCCAGCAACACCCACACGAAGACCGACAATACGTCACCGGCAAACTCGTCCGCACCCCCGTCGCCGCTTTCACTTTCGGAATCGGCGAGACGGCGCGTGTACATCGGCACGAAGGCGACGCTGAATGCGCCCTCTGCAAACAGCCGGCGAAAGGTGTTGGGCAGGGTGAAAGCAAGCTGCCAGGCATCCGCTACCAGCCCCGCACCCAGCACGCGGGCGAGCAGCATGTCGCGGGCGAAGCCGAACACGCGGCTGACCAGCGTCAGCCCCCCGATCGTGCCGACATTGCGGACGAGACTCATGGCCCTTCCGCGCCCCTATGCCGGCCGGATCAGTTCGGTGTGCCGGTGTCGTCGCCCGTCTGCGCAGGCGCGCCGCCGGCCTGTTCCTGCGCGCGCCGGTTGGCGAGCTGCTGGACATACAGACCGTTGAAATCGATCGGATCGAGCATCAGCGGGGCAAAGCCCGCATCGCGCACGGCATCGGCCACGATACGGCGAGCGAAGGGGAACAGGATGCGCGGCGCCTCGGCATAGAGGAACATGTGCATCTGGTCCTCGCCCATGTTGCGCATCCCCACCAGCCCGCAATAGGACAGGTCGACGATGTAGGCGGTGCCCTGCGCGGTCTTGCTGGTGGCCACGACCTTCAGCTCGATCTCGGTCAGCTCGTCGTTAATCTTGATCGCGCCGATGTTGAACTGCACGTCCATCTCGGGCTTGTCGCGCCACTGGAAGCTGTCAGGTGCGCGCGGGTTCTCGACCGACAGATCCTTGACGTACTGCGAGATGATGCCGGCCACCGGCTGGGTGTCCGCGCCGTTGCCCGGCAGCGGGCCGCCCGATGCGGGACTGTCGAGATCGGTGAGCACGTCGTTGCCTTGTTCATCGGCCATGGGGCGGGTCTTTCGTATCTGGCGGGCCGGCGGGCGGACTGGTGCGCCGCCGCCAGCGAGGTGGAATGCTGCGCGCGCCTAACACCCTTGCGGTTCGCCCGCAACGGCGACGACCGCCCGGCCGCACAAGCAACGATACGCCACGACGAGCCGGTCCCGCGGCGGCTTCAGCGGACCTTAAGGCGCGGTTGTTAGTTTGCTATTGCATCCTATCTCGTTCACAACGACCCGACCCCCGCGACGGGCAAAATTCGCGGCGGCAGATTTGGGAAATATCGATCCGTGGTTATCTGGGAAATCGTCATCCTCGCCATGATTGCCGCCTTCCTCGGCATGCGGCTCTATTCGGTCCTCGGCCAGAAGGCCGAGCACGAGGAGGAGATGATCGCAAGTCGGCTGGAGCAGGCGGAACAGGCGCGCAACAAGGCCGATACCGTGGCCAAGCCGCTGGCCGAAGCGCCACGGCCCGACCGTTCGCTCGACCAGTTTCCCGTTGCCGTGGAACGTGGCCTGCGGGACATTGCTGCCGCTGACCGCCGGTTCGAACTCCTCCCTTTCATGGAAGGTGCCAAGGCCGCCTACGAGGTCATTCTCGAGGCGTTCTGGCGCGGCGACAAGGAAGAGCTGAAAGAGCTGTGCGATGACGACGTCTACGCCAGCTTTGCCACGGCAATCGACGAGCGCGATAGTCTGGGCCACACGCTCGACAATCGGCTCATCCGGATCGAGGAAAGCACGGTTCACTCGGCCGTGCTTGACGGACACATGGCGCGGATCGCCGTGCGGTTCGTGGCCGATATTGCCAGCGTGACCCGCGATACCGATGGGACGCTGATCGGCGGTTCGCTCGACGATGCGATCGAAAGCCGGGACGTCTGGACCTTCATGCGCGACGTGCGCAACACCGATCCGAACTGGCTTCTCGACGAGACCGACGCCGGCTGATAGCGCCTGCGGAGTGACCTCACTTCGCCTCTCTATCGTCGCCGCCTCCTGCATCGCCCTGGCGGCGTGCACGCAGGTCATCCCCGATGGCCAGTTGCCCGAACCGCAACAACCCCTGCCCGTCGCCGAAAACGCGCGGGAACTGGGCGCAGTGCGCCAGCCCGCGGCCATCCTCAATCGGATCGACCCGCGTGACGCCGCCGACGCCCTCGACAGCTTTCGCCGCAGCTGCCGCGTGGCGACCACGCGCGAGGACGTCTCGGGCCTGACCGCCCCTGCCGACTGGGCCGTACCGTGCACCGCCGCCGCCACCTGGCCGCGCGAGCGTGCCGACCAGTTCTTCGCCGCGCAGTTCACGCCCGTCCGGGTAGGCACGGGGGAGGCGTTCGCCACCGGTTATTTCGAGCCCGAGATTGCCGGGTCGCGCACCCGCCGGGCCGCGAGCGACGTGCCCGTCTATGGCATCCCCCGCGATCTGGAACGCTGCTGGCGCGAGGATATCGCGATGAGCGAGCGCACGGGCCGTGCGCCGCTCAGCCGCCGCCTGCCCGATGGCACGTGCGTCGAATTCGACAGCCGGACCGAGATCGAGAATGGCAGCCTGGAAGGGCGCGCCCCGGTGATCGGCTATGCCGCCGACGCCATCGAGTTCTTCTTCCTGCAGATCCAGGGGTCCGGCCGCCTGGTATCGCCCACTGGCGAAGTGGTGCGCATCGGCTATGCCGGGCAGAACGGCCACGGGTACACCGGCATCGGATCGGTCATGCGGCAACGCGGGCTGATCGGCGAGGGGACGCCCTACGCGACCAGCATGCAGGGCATCATGGGCTACCTGCGCGACTATCCCGCAGAAGGCCGCGCCATCATGCGCGAGAACGCCAGCTGGATCTTCTTCCAGGAGCTTTCCGGCCCCGATGCCGCAATCGGTCCGCTCGGCAGCATCGGCGTGCCGGTGGTCGGGCAAAGCTCCGTGGCGGTGGACCCCAAGTTCGTGCCTTACGGCGCGCCGGTTGTCCTCGAACTCGACCGCGATCAGGCAGACGGCCTGTGGGTGGCGCAGGATACCGGCGGGGCAATCCGGGGGCCCAACCGCTTCGATACCTTCTGGGGCGCAGGCGCGCAGGCGCGCGAGATCGCCGGCGGAATGAGCGGGCGCGGGCAGGCCTTGGTGCTGCTGCCAAACGCGGCCGCCGCCCGGCTTCCCCGTTAGGCCTGGCCGCCGAGACGAGCACGATGAGGGCAGCGCAATGAACGGGCACCCGCGCGGCCTCTCCGCCGAGGAGGCTGCCGCGTGGGATCGGCTGGCACGCACGGTAAAGCCACTGGTTCCTGTCCGCCCGAAACCTCAGACCGGCAACTCGGACGCGGCGTCGTCGCGCGTTAAGCCCCCTCCGCCACCGCCTGCCAAGGTCCGCAAGCCCGCCGCCGCCCGCCCGCAAAAGCCGGCGCCGCCGCCGAAGCCCGCAGCCGCGCCCCCGTCACCGGGCCTCGATTCGCATTGGGAACGGCGCCTCGCGCGCACCGGCACCGATCCGGACTTCACGCTGGACCTGCACGGCCATACGCTCGATCAGGCCTATCGCCGGCTCGACGACGGATTGATCCAGGCAAAGGCAATGGGCGCGCGGCTGGTGCTGGTGGTGACCGGCAAGAGCCGCCCGGTCGATGCGGCCGACCGCGGACAGAAGCGCGGAGCCATCCGCGCCAAGATTCTCGACTGGCTGGCCGCCGGCAGCCACGCCTCCGATATCGCCGCCGTCAGGCAGGCGCACCGTCGCCACGGGGGCGAGGGGGCGCTTTACCTGGTGCTGAAGAAGCGGCGCTAGCCTGCCCGGTGAGCATCATGGTCGGGCGTGGCGGCGGTCCCCTACGGCCGCGCCAGGGCGGCGCAGCCGTAGGGAACCTGCCGCTGACCCGTCAGCGCCCGGCGCGCAGTTCGGCCACCAGCGCGGGCGCCGGGTAGATGGTCTCCAGCGCTTCCTGCACGGCTTCGGTCGAAACCGATACCGTGCGGTTCAGCGTGCCATCATAGCCGTAGTTGCCACCCAGCGAATGGATGTTGCCATCAAAGGCGGCGCCGATCACCGCGCCGTTGCGGTCGATCACGGGTGAGCCGGAGTTGCCGCCGATGATGTCGTTGGTGCTGACGAAGTCGTAGGTCACGGCAGGGTCGATATCGGCCTGGTTCGCGGCAAAGGCGGGGGCAACGTCGAACGGTGCATTGCCGGTGGCGCGCTCGAACGTACCGCCCTTAGTGGTACGATAGGGCACCATGTTGCCGCGCTCTTCCCAGCCCTGCACCTTTCCGTAGGAAATGCGCAGGGTGAACGTGGCGTCCGGATAGAGGCTGTCGCCAAAGGCGGCGAACCGCGCGTCGGCAAGCTGCGCGCCGGCAGTCGCCAGCGGGGCGGCGTAGGCGGCGTCCACCTCCTGCTGCAACGCCCGGTCGCGCGCGTTGAGGCGCAGGGCATACTGGATCATCGGATCGTCGGAGGCCTGTATCGCTTCCATCCCGCCTTCCCACAGCTGCCGGCGATAGTCTGCATCGGCCAGCCGGGTGCCCGTTACCAGGCGCTCGGCCAGCTGCTCGGGGCTTTCGCGGCCCAGCAGGAGGCGGGTGTCGCTGTCGTCGACGCCCAGATACTCGCGCGCCTTGGACAGGCTCCACGCCAGCGTCAGTTCTTCCAGCCACGGATAGGTCGGCACCTCGTCCAGCAGGCGCCGCTCGGTCAGCGGCAGCGAGCTGTCGGTGAAGCCGGGCAGACGCTCGCCATTGGGCTTGCTGCGTTCCTGCGCGGCGTAGACCAGCGCCTCGGCATAACCGTAAAGGCTGCTCGACGGAGTGATGAAGCGGTAGGGGATGTAGAGGTCGCGATAGGCTTCCACCGCGCTGTCCACGGTGGTCCACGGATCGCCGATCGCGGCATTGCCCGCGCTGCGCGCGCGCAGGTCGGTCTCGGCCTGGGCGAGCGGGCCGGTGAAGCCCGGATCGTTCAGCGCAGTGGTGCGGCCGATGTAAACCTTCAGGCTGTTCTCCAGCCCGTTCAGCGTATCGAGCCCCTCGCGTGCGCGCTCGGGGCTTTCCTCCATGGCGCGGATCAGGCGGCCACGCAGTTCGGAACTGGTGGCGACGGTGATCGGCAGGCGCACCTCGCGCTCGAACGCGCGCTGGCTTTCGGTCCACAGGCGGCTGGTGGAGCCGGGGTTACCCACGACGAAAGTGATTTCGCCTTCCTCGGGCGCGCGCGGATCCCAGCGCAGGTGGTTCGGCGTGGAGACGGGCTGGCCGTTCTCGTAGGCGCGCAAGAAGCTGGCATCGAGCGAATAGCGCGGGAAGTTGAAGTTGTCGGGATCCCCGCCGAAGGTCGCGGCGCGGTCTTCCGGCGCCCATGCCACGCGCACGTCCGAATACTTGCGATAGGTGTAAAGCTTGTACTGCCCGCCGCCGAACAGGGTGACGACCTGGCAACGGGTGGTGGCGGTATCGGGGCAGCTCTCGCTCTCGATCGCGGCGACTTCCGCATCGCGCGCGCGCACCAGCGCCTCGCCGCTCATGGTGGCGAACGAGGCCTGCACGCGGTTGGTCACATCGGTGATGCCGGTGACGACCTCGGCCTGCTGGCCGGGGCAGCGCAGTTCATCCTCGCGGCGCGCGGCGACGAAGCCTGCATCGAGGTAATCGGCATCGGCGCTGGAGTTGTCGAACAGGCAGCTGGCGATGCAGTGGTGGTTCGTCAGGATCAGGCCATCGGGCGATACGAAGCTGGCCGAGCAGCCGCCCGTCAGGCGCACCGCACCCGCCTGCACCCGGTCCAGCCAGGCCTGGTCGGGCGCCCAGCCGTATTCCGCCATCATCTGTTCGGTGGGGAAGTTGTCGAACGTCCACATCCCCTCCTCCGCGGCGGCCGGCGATACGGCAAGGCCGAGCGCGGCG
This sequence comes from Aurantiacibacter arachoides, assembly GCF_009827335.1. Classification (GTDB taxonomy): domain Bacteria; phylum Pseudomonadota; class Alphaproteobacteria; order Sphingomonadales; family Sphingomonadaceae; genus Alteraurantiacibacter; species Alteraurantiacibacter arachoides. The sequence goes on from NZ_WTYH01000001.1 coordinate 237,842, forward strand.
ACGGACGAGGATGCAAGAATTGCGAGGCGGATGCGCATGGGTGTCTCCCTTTCGAAAACTGGTTTCGGCTGCATCTACCCGGCCTCGCCTGAACGCAAGAGCAATTGCGCTCAGTTGCCAAGGTCGTCCGCGCTGAAAGGCAACTGGCGCTTTTCGTGCTGCACCGTGATCCAGTGCGTGGCGGTAAACGCCTCCACCGCCCAGCGCCCGTTGAACCGCCCGATGCCCGAATTCTTCGCCCCGCCAAAGGGGCTGAAGGGGCTGTCATTGACGGTCTGGTCGTTGATATGCGTCATGCCCGCCTGGATCTGCCGGGCGAACCGCAGCGCGCGGCCCTCGTCACGGCTGAAGACCGCGCTGGACAGGCCCATCTCGGTGGCATTCGCCAGTTCGAGGGCGTGGTCCTCGTCCCGCGCCCGCTGGATCGGCGCGACGGGGCCGAAGATCTCGTTGGTGACCAGGGGATCGTCCTCGGCAACATCGGTGAAGACGTGCGGCGGGATGACGAGGCCATCGGGCTTTCCGCCAAGCGCGCACGTCGCCTTTGACTTGCCGATCAGCTCCATCACCGAGTCGAACTGGTCGCGGTTGATGATGGGGCCGATCATGCAGGCCGGATTGTCGCGCTGGCCGACAACCAGCTTCTTCGTGCGGGCGACGAACTTTGCGGCGAACTCGTCGTAGATGCTGTCCTCCACCACGATGCGGTTGGCGATCATGCAGATCTGGCCCTGGTGGACGAACTTGCCCCAGACGCTCGCCTCCACGGTATAGTCTATATCGGCATCGTCCAGCACCACGATGGGAGAATTTCCGCCGAGCTCGAGTTCGAGCGACTTCAGCCGCTTCGATTCGAGCGCCGCCTGCCCCACCTTGCGGCCCACTGGGGTGGAGCCGGTGAACGAGACGACCGAGGCAGCCGGATGCTGCACGACGGCATCGCCGATGGCCTTGCCCGATCCCGGCAGCACGGCGACGAGGCCAGGAGGCAACTCCGCCTCCTCGGCAATGGCGGCAAAGATGGTGCCGCCGGTGACGATCGAATCGCTCGATGGCTTGATGACCACGCCGTTGCCCAGCGCCAGCGCCGGGAACAGCGTGCGCGCGGTCAGTTGCAGCGGGAAGTTCCACGGGCTGACCAGCGCGACCACGCCGACCGGGCGGCGATAGGCGCGGCTTTCCTTGCCGGGAATATCCTCGGGCAGGATGGCGCCTTCGACCATGAAGGGCAGGGCAGCGGCTTCGGAGCGAACGACCTGGGTGACCAGCATCAGTTCGAGAGCGGCCTTCAGCTTCGTGCCGCCAACCTCGCGCACGATCCAGCCAGCGATCTCGTCCCTACGCGCCTCGATGATGTCGGCGATGGCGCGCATCTTGGCCGATCTGGCGGACGGTGGCAGGCTTGCCCATTCCTTCTGTGCCTGGGCGGCAGCCTTGAAGGCTTGGTCCACGTCATCGGGCGTGGCGCCCGGCATTTCGAAAATGGTGCTTTCATCCCACGGGCTGACATTGGTCAGCGTGTCACCGGTTCCCTTGCGCCATTCGCCGGCGAGAAACATACGGTCGAGATTTTCGTAATCGCTCATTTCTGACCGGCCTTTCATGACAGGCGGACCGGACATGCCTGCCCGGTCCGCCATCTTTCGTTGTCGTTTGTCCGACCTTGGGCCGGTCAGTCCTGTTTTACTTTTTCACGATCCCAGAAGCGAAGCTTGCCGCAGCTTTTGAGGAAGTTCGTGGCAGACGAGCCGTCAGACAGTTCGACGAACCCGTCATCCATCCGCTCGGCCACGCCAGCACCCTTGAGGAGCGGCTTGGCGGCCGCGACGTAGCCAATGAACTTGGCATGGGCGAAGGCATCGTTGACGAAGTCGATCGACGGTTTGTCCAAAGCGAACTTTTCAGCCGCATCCGCACCCATCACGATGGCCACGGCATCGTAGAGAACAGATGGCGCACCATCGATCTTCTGGTCGGCCGCCATTTTCTCGCCGTCGGAAAGCTTGGCCCCCGCCACGTGTGGGGCAACGATCTCTACCGTGGCGCCAGCGTCCTTGGCCGCCTGCTTGAGCGCGCTCACCAGGGCCGCATCGCCGCCTTCGGCGATGTAGATACCCAGTTTGCGTCCGGCAAAACTGTCAGGGCCGTTCTTGAGGATCGACAGGGCCGGGCTTTCTGGCAGATCCTCGATCGTCTCGCGCGCGGCTGGCACCTTGTCCGGCATGTCGGCGAGGCCGAGGCCATCGGCGACAACCAGTGCCAGATCCTCGTCGATCCGGCGTAGGTGGCCCACCATGCGCTTGCGAATGTCCATGCGTTCGACCTTGGACAACTCGAACGTCAATGCATTGCCCATGTGCGTCTGCTCGATCGGGGTCTGCGACTTATAGAACTGGCGCGCCTGGCTGTAATGGTCGGCAAAGCTTTCCGACCGGTAGCGGACCTTGCGACCGTCCACCGGCGCTTCGTAACTTGTGAAGCCGCGGGTGGGGCAAGCGCGCGGGCCGCGATCCTCCTCCATGCCATCGCCTTCGCCCCAGCTGTTGGGCTCGTAATTCACGCGTCCCTTCGGGTTGGTCATCGCCATGTGACCGTCCTGCTGAAAGTGGCGAACGGGGCAGCGGGGCGCGTTGATGGGGATGTGCGTGAAGTTGGGGCCGCCCAACCGCTTCAACTGCGTATCGAGGTACGAGAAATTGCGGCCCTGCAGCAGCGGATCGTCGCTGAAATCGATACCCGACACGATGTTCTGGGTGCAGAAGGCGACCTGTTCGGTCTCGGCGAAGAAGTTGTCGACGTTGGCGTCGAGGGTCAATGTGCCGATGATCTCGACCGGCACGCGTTCCTCGGGGATGATCTTGGTCGAATCGAGCACGTCAAATTCGAACTCTTCGGCAAAGGCATCATCGAACACCTGGATACCCAGATCCCACTGCGGGAAGTCGCCGGCATCGATCGAATCCCACATGTCGCGGCGATGGAAGTCAGGGTCGGCGCCGTTGATCTTGACCGCCTCGTTCCACAATACCGACTGCAGACCCTGCTTCGGCTTCCAGTGAAACTTGACGAAGTGCGATTCCCCCTGCGCGTTCAGCAGGCGGAAGGTGTGCACTCCGAAGCCTTCCATAAAGCGGAAACTGCGCGGGATCGTGCGGTCAGACATAATCCACATGATCATGTGCATCGATTCCGGACTCAGGCTGACGAAATCCCAGAAGTTGTCATGTGCAGTCTGTGCCTGCGGGAAGCCCCGGTCGGGCGCCGGCTTGGCTGCATGGACGAGATCGGGAAACTTGATCGCGTCCTGGATGAAGAACACCGGGATGTTGTTACCAACCAGATCCCAGTTGCCTTCCTGAGTATAGAACTTGGTGGCAAAGCCGCGCACGTCGCGCGCCAGATCGGGCGAACCCTTGTTGCCGGCAACGGTCGAAAAGCGGGTGAAGGTCGGGACCTTCACGCCCGTTTCGTTGAAAATGCGGGCGCGCGAATACTGCGGAATGGCCTTTTTCAATTCGAAATGGCCATGCACACCGTACCCACGCGCATGGACCACGCGTTCGGGGATCCGCTCGTGATCGAAGTGGAAAATCTTCTCGCGAGCGATGTGATCTTCCAACAGCTGTGGACCGCGCGGCCCGGCGGTCAGCCAGTTTTGATCATCGGCAATCGGCGCGCCCTGCGCCGTGGTCATCACGTCATCATCGCCTTTCGGCTTCTGATGGTTTGCGCCACCCTCGGACAGTTCGAATTCGTTCGCCATGGTATCTCCTGAGCCTGAACTACCTAGAGATTACGGGGCATCGCTTCGCCTGTTCCCCGAGCGAACTTAATTAGTATCGAACCCGGCAGCACGGATGTGAAAAGGCCCCCGACAGCGATGCTGCCGAGGGCCTCCAGCGACCCGAAAAGACTTGGGGGGCAAGCTCTCCGGGCTTTGGTTATGCGGTGATGGGGGTGATGTCCGTGCCGTCCCCTGATCTACGTGGCAACCCAGCTATAGTTCCCGGTATCTCAATCACTTGCAGCGCCGGCCATCCCATTTCCTTGCCGGCGGGGAGGAAAGCCGGGTAGCTACCCTCCCCGGCCGGTCAGCCCCGGTGAAGGTCGAAGCGATCGGCGTTCATCACCTTGGTCCAGGCGCGGACGAAGTCCTTGCGGAACTTCTCCTCGCCACCCTTCTGGGCGTAAACCTCGCCGACGGCGCGCAGTTCCGAGTTCGAGCCGAAGATGAGGTCGGCGCGGGTTGCACGCCACTTCTCGTGACCCTCGGCACGGTCGGTCGCCACGTATTCCTCGTCGTTGCTATCCTCCACCGACGACCACACGTTGGTCATGTCGTAGAGGTTCACGAAGAAGTCGTTGGTCAGTTCGCCAGAGCGGTTGGTGAAGTGGCCGTGGCCCCGTTCACCGTGGTTGGCGCCGAGCACGCGGAGGCCACCGATCAGCACCGTCATCTCGGGCACCGAGAGGCCGAGCAGGCTGGCACGGTCGAGCATCAGCTCCTCGCACTTCACCGCCAGACGCTTGGGCATGTAGTTGCGGAAGGCGTCGGCTTCCGGTTCCATCCACTCGAAGCTCTCGACATCGGTCATCTCCTGCGTCGCGTCGCCGCGGCCGCCGGTGAACGGTACGTCGCCCGCACCGGCCTTTTCCAGGGCAACAACGCCGCCGAGCACGATGGCATCGGCAAGGCTCATCTCGCCGCGAAGACCGTTCAGCGTATCGACGACCTTGGCGATCACCTCGGGTTCGTTGACGTCCCAGTTCTTCTGCGGTTCGAGCGCCACGCGCGCACCGTTGGCACCGCCGCGGAAATCGGACTTGCGATAGGTGCTGGCAGAGGCCCAGGCCGTCTTGATCAGCTGGCTGACGGTCAGTCCGCTATCGGCGATCTTCTGCTTCACCTCGGCAACCAGGCTGTCCGACGGGTTGTTTCCGGCGGGCACCGGATCCTGCCAGATCAGGTCCTCGGCAGGCACGTCGGGGCCGAGATAGCGGATCTTCGGGCCAAGATCGCGGTGCGTCAGCTTGAACCATGCGCGGGCAAAGGCATCCTTGAACGCCTCGTGATCGTTGCGGAAACGCTCGGAGATTTCGCGGAACTCGGGATCGACCTTCAGCGCCATGTCGGCGGTGGTCATCATCGTCGGCACCTTCTTCGACGCGTCCCAGGCGGCGGGCGCCATGTCCTCTTCCTTCTGGTTGATCGGCTGCCACTGCTGGGCACCGGCCGGCGACTTCACCAGTTCGTACTCGTAATCGAGCAGCAGACGGAAGTAGTTCTCGGTCCACTCGGTGGGAGTGTTGACCCACGAGCCCTCGATGCCGCTGGTGACGGTGTGCTCGCCGATGCCGCCGTGCTCCTCACCCGATACCCAGCCAAAGCCCTGCGCGACGAGATCGCCGCCTGCCGGGGCATGGCCGAGCGTGGAGGGATCGCCGTTGCCGTGCGCCTTGCCGAAGGTGTGGCCGCCGGCGGTCAGCGCGACGGTTTCCTCGGAGTTCATCGCCATGCGTTCGAACGTGGCGCGCATGTCCCGCGCGGACTGCAGCGGATCGGGGTTGCCGCCCGGGCCCTCGGGATTGACGTAGATGAGGCCCATCTGGATCGCCGCGAGCGGGCCTTCCAGTTCATGCATCCCGTGCTCGGGTGCGATGCGGGTCTGCACGTTCTCGTTGACCCATTTGTCCTCGCTGCCCCAGTAGATGTCGCGTTCCGGCTCGTAAACGTCGGGACGACCGCCGCCGAAGCCGAACACCGGGCCGCCCATCGATTCGATGGCGACATTGCCGGCAATGATGAAAAGGTCGGCCCAGCTGATGTTCTGGCCGTACTTCTGCTTGATCGGCCACAGCAGGCGGCGGGCCTTGTCGAGGTTGCCGTTGTCGGGCCAGCTGTCGAGCGGGGCAAAGCGCTGCTGCCCGCTGTTGGCGCCGCCGCGACCGTCCGCAGTGCGATAGGTGCCCGCCGCGTGCCAGGCCATGCGGATGAAGAACGGGCCGTAATGGCCGTAATCCGCCGGCCACCAGGGCTGGCTGTCGGTCATCAGCGCGGTCAGGTCGGCCTTCAGCGCGTTGTAATCGAGCGCGTTGAACGCCTCGGCATAGTCGAAATCGTCGCCCATCGGGTTCGATGGCCCGTTGGGATTGAGGATTTCGGTCGCCAGCATTTCCGGCCACCAATCCTTGTTGGTGCGGCCGAGCAGCCCGCGTGCAGCGGCTTCGCCGTGGGGAACGGGGCAGCCGCCTTCGATAGATCCGGTCTTGGCGTCCATGATGTAGTCCTCTCGCAATGAAAAATGTCGAATCGTGTGCGTGCAATCTGGGGACGCGCGCCTGATTAGTCCAATCGATTAGTTGCCAATCATTGATTTGCCGAACCGATTACAAGTTGGGCCGATTACAGGACGAGCCGTTGCGCGGTCTGTGCCTCATCCGCACTGGGCGTGGTGGAGCAGCTTCTGATCGGCCAGCACCAGCGCCATCATCGCCTCCACCACGGGCGTGCCGCGAATGCCGACGCAGGGGTCGTGACGGCCTTTCGTGACGATTTCGGCGGCGTTCCCCTCCCGGTCGATCGTCTCGACGGGAGTCAGGATCGAACTTGTCGGCTTGAAGGCGACGCGGCAGGTGACCGGCTGGCCCGTGCTGATGCCGCCCGCGATGCCGCCTGCGTGGTTCGCCGCGAACCGCACGCCGCCCGCGCCATCGGGGCGCATGGCATCGGCATTGTCTTCGCCCGAGTTCGCAGCGGCTGCAAAACCGTCGCCGATCTCCACACCCTTGACCGCGTTGATGCTCATCATCGCGGCGGCGAGTTCGGCATCGAGCTTGGCGTAGAGCGGCGCACCCCAGCCCGCAGGAACGCCCGTCGCCCGGCAGCCGACCACCGCGCCAAGCGACGACCCGGCCTTGCGCGCCGCGTCGACGAGTGCCTCCCAGCGCACCGCGGCATCCGCATCGGGGCACCAGAACGGGTTGTTGCGGATCGCGCCTGCATCGAAGCGGGCCGGATCGATGGCATCGCCGCCGATCGCCTCCACGTATCCGGTGATCGCCACCTCGGGTATGACGAGCCGCGCGATCGCGCCGGCCGCCACCCGTGCGGCGGTTTCGCGCGCGGAACTGCGCCCGCCGCCGCGATAGTCGCGAAACCCGTACTTGGCATCGTAGGCGTAGTCGGCGTGACCGGGGCGATAGGCCTTGGCGACGTCCGCATAATCCTTGCTGCGCTGGTCTGTATTAGCGATCATCAGGCTGATGGGCGTGCCGGTGGTCTTCCCCTCGAACACGCCGGAGAGGATCTGCACCTCGTCCGCCTCGCGCCGCTGCGTGGTATAGCGGTTCTGGCCGGGCTTGCGCGCGTCGAGAAAGGGCTGGATGTCCGCCTCCGCCAGGGCAAGGCCCGGCGGGCAGCCGTCGACCACCACGCCCAGCGCGGGTCCGTGGCTTTCCCCCCAGGTGGTGAAGCGGAATATGCGTCCAAAGGTGTTCCAGCTCATGGAACGCGGGTCTGGCGCAGGCGTGGGCCGCTGTCCAGCGGGGCTGGACTGTTCCCGCTTTGACCGCCACACGGTGCGCTCAAGCAGCAAAGCGGTAGCGCCGAAACAAATCCATGATCGCGAAACTGACAGGCACCCTGGACGAGACCGGCGCGGACTGGGCGGTTATTGCCGTGGGCGGGGTGGGCTACCTCGTCCACTGTTCCGCCCGCACGCTGGCCGCGCTGAGTGCAATGGGGCCAGAACGGGGCGGCCAGTGCACCGTCTTCACCGACTTGCAGGTGAGCGAGAACGACATGCGCCTGCTCGGCTTCGCGGACGGCGGGGAGCGCGACTGGTTCCGCCTGCTGACAGGCGTGCAGGGCGTGGGATCGAAGGTGGCGCTCGCCATCCTCTCGGCGCTGTCGGCAGGCGAACTGCGCGATGCCTGCGCCGCAGGCGATGCCGCCAGCGTGGCGCGGGCGCAGGGCGTGGGGCCGAAGCTGGCCGGGCGCATCGTCAACGAGCTGAAGGACAAGGAGGGCGGTATGCCCGGCGGCAGTGGACTGGCGATGGGCATCGCGGTGAGCCACGCGGGCGGCGCGAGCGCCGATGCCGTCAGCGCGCTGCAGAACCTCGGCTTCAAGCCCGCCGTCGCGGCGCAGGCCGTTGCGCGCGCGCAGGAGGAACTGGGCGAAGGCGCAGGCGAGGGCGACTTGATCCGCGTGGCGCTGCGGAGGGCGGCGGGGTGAGGCGTTGCATTACACCCGCCCGTCATCCTGAACTTGTTTCAGGATCCATCGCGCATTTGGTGCGGCGCCAGCGGCGGAAGGCCGAGGCCCGGAGCCAGGTCGTGCCAATCGGGATTATCGCTTTCGATCAGGTTGATCTTCCACCGCCGGTGCCAACGCTTCAATTGCTTCTCGCGCGCGATGGCCTCATCCATCGTGGCGAGCAGTTCGTATCGCACCAGGGTCTTTACGCGATAGCGGCTGGTGAAGCCGGGCACCGCGTCCGTGCGGTGCTGCCAGACGCGCGCGATCAGATCGCTGGTGACCCCGATATACAGCGTGCCGTAAGCCCCATTGACAAGAATGTAGACGCAGGGTTGGCGTTCTTGCCGCATGGCCCGGTGTGTGGGGCGCGATGGATGCTGAAACAAGTTCAGCATGACGGTAGGGGACTGGCGTGACCGACCAGCCCATCCACACCCCCCAGCGCCAGCCGGACGACCCGGACGCCGCGCTGCGTCCGAAGTCGCTGACCGAGTTCATCGGCCAGGAGGCGGCGCGCGATAACCTGCGCGTGTTCGTGGAGGCCGCCCGCGCGCGGGGCGAGGCGATGGACCATGTCCTGTTCTTCGGACCGCCGGGGCTGGGCAAGACCACGCTGGCGCAGATCGTTGCCAAGGAACTGGGCGTCGGTTTCCGCGCCACCAGCGGGCCGGTCATCGCCAAGGCGGGCGACCTTGCCGCCCTGCTCACCAATCTCGAGCCGAACGACGTGCTCTTCATCGACGAAATTCACCGCCTCAATCCCGTGGTCGAGGAGGTGCTCTACCCGGCGATGGAGGATCGCGCGCTCGACATCATCATCGGGGAGGGTCCGAGCGCGCGCAGCGTGCGGATCGACCTGCCACCCTTCACGCTGGTCGGCGCTACCACGCGGCAGGGGCTGCTGACCACGCCGCTGCGCGACCGCTTCGGCATCCCGGTGCGGCTGATCTTCTATACCGAGGCGGAGCTGACCGAGGTCGTCACGCGCGGTGCGCGGCTGCTGGGCGTGGCCATGGCGGCGGAGGGCGCGCGCGAGATCGCCCGCCGCAGCCGGGGGACGCCGCGCGTCGCCGGACGATTGCTGCGCCGGGTGCGGGATTTCGCCCAGGTCCGCGCCGCAGGCGAGGTGACAGCCGAGGTGGCCGACGAGGCGCTGACCCGGCTGGAGATCGACGCGCTGGGCCTCGATGCGATGGATCGGCGTTATCTCACCATGATCGCCGACATCTACAAGGGCGGCCCGGTCGGCGTGGAAACGCTCGCCGCCGGCCTAGCCGAGCCGCGCGACACGGTGGAGGAGGTGATCGAACCTTTCCTCATCCAGCTTGGCCTTGTCGCCCGCACCGCGCGCGGGCGCTGCCTCAACGACGCGGCATGGAGCCACCTTGGCCTGCCGCATCCGAACGGGAGCCAGACGGGCCTGTTCGATTCGGGCAAGTGAGGCGGCTAGCCGCCGCTCTCCTGCTCCAAGTGCGCCGCTTTCGGTTCCATTCCGGGACATACTGACCCGAACGCGCGGAATCGCGTGCTTTTTTTGGCCATCGCCCTGCAAAAACAGCACTTAGGCCATTGCCCGGACAGGCTTTGCGCGTCTCTTTGGCAGGAACCGGTAAAGGCCGTCGGCATCGCTGAGGATGCTGCAGGTCCGATCCAGGAATTCGAGAGAGACTTTTCATGTCCGTACGCATGGCCATCGCCAAACTGAGCATCGCCGCCGCCGGCGGGGCGATCATCGGCGGGGGCGCGGTCCACGTGGCCGAGCCGCAGACCTCGCAGGTCCGCTACAAGTCCGACAAGGACGATGCGCAGGTCGCCCTGATCGACGACAAGACCGAAGGCACTGCGCGCCGGGCCATTCCGCCGCGGCCACGCGAGCAGCTTCGCGCCCGCCGCACGATCGAGCGCGAGTGTTGCGAGGAAACGGAAGAATACGCGCTGGCCGGCGTGCCCTTGCCGCTTCCGCCCCTGCCCGCCGCACCGGTGCGCGGTGGCGGCGGCGGCCAGCCGATCGTGGTTGGCGGCACCGGCGGCTTCGGTGGCGGCTTTGGCGGCGGGTTCTTCGGTGGCTTCTTCGGCGGCGGCGGGGCGAGCGCCGGGGCGACGGCGGCGGTGGACCTGAGCACCACCACGACCACCACATCCAGCGGAACGCCGGGCGCCACCAGCGGCGATATCATCATCGACATCGACAACCAGAACTCGACGACCACCAGTTCGGGCACCATCACCAGTTCGACGGGCGAAGTGTCCGTTTCCACCAGCACCGGGGCGGTCTCGACGTCTACCGGGCAGGTTTCCACCAGCACCGGATCGGTGACCAGCTCCACGGGCGAGGTCTCGGTATCGAGCACCACGACCTCGGGGAACGTGACCAGTTCGGGCGACATCAACCAGAACCAGGAACAGAACCAGGGCCAGCAGCAGCAGCAGGGCCAGCAGCAGTCGAGCACGACCTCGACCTCGACGTCCACATCGGGCGATGTCAGCACCTCGACCAGCACCAGCACGTCGACCAGTTCCAGCACCTCCACGTCGAGCTCGACCAGTTCGTCGACTTCGGGCGACCTGCCTCCGCCGGTTCATCCGCCCACCAGCACGGGCGACATCCCGCCGACGGAGGTTCCCGCGCCGGGTATGCTCCTGCTGTTCGGTGCGGGCGCGGGTGCGGTGTTCCTGCGGCGCCGCCGCAAGGGTGGCGAGGCACAGCTGGCCGCCGCCTAGGGTATAGACAGACAACGGGGGGGAGGGGCGGCTCGCGAGGGCCGCCCTTTTTCGTTCAGGCAGGCAGGTTCCAGCCAGACCAGGGCAAATGCCCGGGCGTGCGTGCCGAAAATCCATTCAGCCTCGGCGCGCGCAACGACCCCTGCCGTTGCGCGCACCCGGAGCTATCGGTCAGGCGGCGAGCTTGCGCAGCACGTAGTGCAGGATGCCGCCGTTGCGGTAGTATTCCATCTCGTTGGCGGTATCGATCCGGCACCGGGCGGTGAAGCTGGCGCTCGACCCGTCGGCGCGCGTGACGTCGACCTCGACGTCCTGCCGCGGCGACAGCGCGTCCAGCCCGCGAATGGTGAACGTGCAATCCCCGTCGAGGCCCAGCGTCTGGCGGGTTTCACCATCCTGGAACTGCAGCGGCAGCACGCCCATGCCGATGAGGTTGGAGCGGTGGATGCGTTCGAAGCTTTCGACGATCACCGCCCGCACGCCCAGCAGGATCGTGCCCTTCGCCGCCCAGTCGCGACTGGAGCCGGTGCCGTATTCCTTGCCCGCGACGACGACCAGCGGCGTGCCATCGGCCTGGTGCTTCATGGCGGCATCGTAGATGGCCATCTGCTCACCCTTGTAGGTGGTCACCCCGCCCTCGACGCCGGGCACCATCTCGTTCTTGATGCGGATGTTGGCAAAGGTGCCGCGCATCATCACTTCGTGGTTGCCGCGGCGGCTGCCGTAGGAATTGAAGTCCGCTCTCTCCACGCCGTGCTCCATCAGGTAGCGGCCGGCGGGGCTGTCGGCCTTGATCGAACCGGCCGGGCTAATGTGATCGGTGGTCACGCTGTCGCCCAGCACGGCGAGCGGCCTTGCAGCGACGATGTCCTCGACCGCCGAGGGTTCCATCCCCATGCCGTCGAAATAGGGCGGGTTGGCGACGTAGGTGCTGTCCGCGTTCCAGCCGTAGGTGTCGCTCGCATCAACCTGGATCGCCTGCCAGTGCTCGTCGCCCTTGTAGACGTCGGCGTAGCGCTTTTCGAACATGGAGCGGTCGATATTGGCGGCGCGATTGCGGGCGACCTCCTCGTTGGAGGGCCAGATGTCAGCCAGCATCACGTCGTCACCGTCCTGGTCCTGCCCGATCGGCGTGGTGGTGATGTCCTGCGTGACGGTGCCCTTCAGCGCATAGGCGACCACCAGCGGCGGGCTGGCGAGGAAGTTGGCGCGCACGTCGGGGCTGACGCGGCCCTCGAAGTTGCGGTTGCCCGACAGGACGCTGGCGGCGACCAGGTCGTTGCCGTTGATGGCGGCGCTGATGGGCGGCGCCAGCGGGCCGGAATTGCCGATGCAGGTGGTGCAGCCATAGCCGACGAGGTCGAAGCCGAGCGCATCGAGATGGTCCTGCAGGCCACTTTTCACCAGGTAGTCGGTCACCACCTGCGATCCCGGTGCCAGGCTGGTCTTCACCCACGGCTTGGGCTTCAGGCCGCGCTCGTTGGCCTTTTTCGCCACCAGGCCGGCGGCGATCAGAACGTCGGGGTTGGAGGTGTTGGTGCAGCTGGTGATGGCGGCGATCACCACGTCGCCGTCGCCCAGGTCATGCGCCTTGCCGTCGACGGCGACGCGTTTGGCCGCGTCCTTGCCGTAGACGCTCTTGAGCTCGGCATTGAACAGGTCGTCCACCTCGGGCAGGGCCACCTTGTCCTGCGGGCGCTTGGGCCCAGCGAGGCTGGGGACGACGCTGCCCATGTCGAGCGACAGGGTGGAGCTGAACACCGGCTCGTTCTCGGGCGTGAACCACATGCCCTGCGCCTTGGCATAGGCCTCCACCAGGGCGATGGTTTCCTCCGGGCGACCCGTCAGGCGCAGGTATTCCAGCGTCTTGTCGTCGATGCCGAAGAATCCGCAGGTGGCGCCGTATTCGGGCGCCATGTTGGCGATGGTGGCCCGATCGGCAAGGCTGAGGCTGGCAACGCCCTCGCCGTAGAATTCCACGAACTTGCCGACCACGTTGTGCGCGCGCAGCATCTGCACGCAGGTCAGCACCAGGTCGGTGGCGGTCACGCCTTCCGCCAGTCTGCCGGTCAGCTTGAAGCCGACGACTTCGGGGATCAGCATGGAGACCGGCTGGCCGAGCATCGCGGCCTCCGCCTCGATCCCGCCCACGCCCCAGCCCAGCACGCCGAGGCCGTTGATCATGGTGGTGTGGCTGTCGGTGCCGACGCAGGTGTCGGGATAGGCGACGAGCTGGCCGTCCTGGTCCTCGCTCGACCACACGCCGCGACCGATGTGTTCCAGGTTCACCTGGTGGCAGATGCCGGTGCCCGGCGGCACGGCGGAGAAGTTCTCCAGGCTCTTGGCGCCCCACTTGAGGAAATCGTAGCGCTCGGCATTGCGCTCGTATTCCAGCGCCATGTTGTTCTCGAACGCCTTGGGATGGCCGAACTCGTCCACCATCACCGAGTGGTCGATCACCAGGTTGACCGGCACCAGCGGATTGATCTTGGCGGTATCGCCGCCCAGCGTGCCGATGGCATCGCGCATGGCCGCAAGATCCACTACGCAGGGCACCCCGGTGAAATCCTGCAACAGCACCCGCGCCGGGCGATACTGGATTTCCGCGCCGGTCACGGGATTGTCCTGCCAGTCGACGATGGCCTGGACGTGCTCCTCGCCCACGGTGAAGCCGTCATCCTCGAACCGCAGCATGTTTTCCAGCAGCACCTTCATGCTGAAGGGCAGGCGGTCCACCTTGCCGAACTTCTCCGCCGCCGCGTCAAGTGCGTAATAGGCATAGTCCTTGCCGTTCACGCTGAGCGTCTTGCGGGTTTCGAGCGAGTTTGCGCCGACCTGGGTCATGGTGCGTGATCCTTTTTCGTGTTGCGAAACCGGCCCCCGGGATGCCAGGGGGGCGTGCCGTGTTTGGCCCGCGACCTGCGCGTTTGCAGGTCGCGCGTCAAGGGGGCGGCGGCAGATCCGCGCTCTCAGGAAAGGATTGGCGATGATGCTTGGCAGACCCGGCCGACCGCGGGACCCGATCGGCGTGCTGGTCATGCTGGTGGCACTGGTGGTGGCGGCCTTTGTCGGTGCGACCGCTGGCCTGATCTGGCAGAGCGCCGACGGGTTCGGCGATGAGCCGCCGGCCGACGAGGTCCTCACTACGGAAACCGCCTCCTCCTGAGGCGCGCGATCAGGGCGCTTCCGGCCGGGCGAGCGGCGCGAGCGCACGCCGGCGCCGGGGCACGGCAATCCAGCATCCCGCCACGATCAGCACGACGCCCGCAATGGTCGTGACGGTTACCGTCTCGCGCAGGAGCATCCACGCGAACGCCGAGGTCCACAGGAAGCCCGAATATTCCACCGGCACCAGGACCTGCGCCTCGGCACGGCGGTAGGCCCAGGCCAGCGCCATGGCCCCGGCTGCCGTCAGCATCGCCGACACAGCGATGCCGCCGACGGTGCTGCCCAGCATTCCGCCGGCAGGCATGACGAACAGCCAGGGGATCGCCAGCGCCTGCACCAGCCCGGCAACCCCGCCGTGGAAGGTGGCGATTTCCAGCGGCCCGGCCAGCTGCGCCTGCTTCCTCATCAGGATGAAGTTGTAGGCGTAGAGCAGGGCGGAGAAAAACAGCGAGGCAAGGCCCAGCGCGGTGTCGGCGGTGAAATCGGCGCTGCCGATGCGCCCGCCCACGATCACCAGCGTCCCCGCGAAGCCGAGCAGCGAGGCGAGGATCGCCTGCCGGGTGATCGTCTCCCCCAGCAATACCCGTGCAAGGTAAAGGGCGATCAGCGGGGCGACGAAGCTTATGGCGATGGCCTCGGCCACCGGCAGCCGGGTGAGCGCGAAGAACCACGACAGCGCCATGAAGGCGGACAGCACGCCGCGTTCGACGTGCAGCCGCAGCAGCGTCCCGCGCGGCCAGCGGAAACCGGACGCCAGCCAGATCGGCGCCACCATCGCCGCTGCCAGCAACGATCGCAGCAGCGAGGCGGTATAGACGCCTGCGACAAGCGCCGAACTCTTCATCAACACGTCCATCAGCGACAGGAAGCCCACCCCCGCCAGTGCGGCGAGGAACGGAAGCAGGTGTCGTTGAGGATGATCCATGGCCCGGCCAATACGAGCAGGTTGTGGCGTCGTCACCACGCTTCGTCGCCAATTGGGCGCGGTTCAGGCGGCGGAAAGCGCGCGCGGTTGATAGCCGGCGCACAAGGCGGCATAATCCGTCGCCACCGCACATACTTGGCCTACAGGGAAACGTCTCATGCGTATCGTCGCTCCGCTCGGCGCGCTTGCCACCATCGCTTTAACCGCTGCCGTCACGGCATCGCCCGCGGTGGCGCAGACGCTGCTGCCCGAGAACTTCCTGGAGGAGGACGCCGCGCAGGTGACCCTCACCCCCAGCAACCAGACCGCAGAGGTGGTCCAGGCGGATCCGCGCATCGCCACGGTGCAGAGCTGGTCGCTGGCCAATGCCAATGCGCTGATCGCGGCGATCGAGGCGGTGGGTGCCGAGGGGCTCGACCCGGCGGACTACCGCGCCGATCGCCTGCGCGAGGCCATGGCACAGGGTGAGGGCGAGGCGCTGGACAGGCTGGCCAGCACCACCTTTGCCTGGCTGGTGGAGGACCTGCGCGACGGGCGCACGCCGATGGAATCGCGCCGCCAGTGGTTCGTGGTCGATCCCGACGCCGACCTGCTGCCGACCGGGCGCCTGATGACCGAAGCGCTTGCCAGCGGCGACGTGCGCGGCACGCTCGCCTCGCTCAACCCGACCCATCCCGACTACGTGGCGCTGCGCGAGGCGCTGGCCGATACGCCGCAGGCCAACAGCGCCCAGCGCCGCCTGATCCGCGCCAACATGGACCGCTGGCGCTGGCTGGCGCGCGATCTTGGCGGTCAGTATTTGATCACCAACGTGCCCGAATACCAGTTGCGCCTGACGGTGAACAACCAGATCATCCGCACCTATCGCACCATCGTGGGCGCGGTCACTTCGCCCACCCCGCAGCTGGCGGAAACGGTGGAAGGCGTGGTCTTCAACCCGACCTGGACCGTGCCGCAGTCGATCGTGCGTGGCGAGGGGCTGGGCAACCGGGTGCTGAACAACCCCAGCTGGGCGCGCGCCAACGGCTATCGCGCCACGCGCGGCGAGAACGGCTGGATCACCGTGGTGCAGCAGCCGGGCGCGGGCAATTCGCTGGGCATGATGAAGCTCGACATGCCCAACCCGCACGCGATCTTCCTGCACGACACGCCCGCGCGCAACCTGTTCGCCAGCGAGAACCGCGCGCGCAGCCACGGCTGCATCCGCGTGGAACGGGCGCTGGAGCTGGCGATGACCGTGGCGATCCTGGGCCAGGGCGCCTCGCGTGACGAAGCGGTCGCCATCAGCACCAGCGGCGATTACACCCGCGTGCCGGTGGAACGGACCATGCCGGTCTACATCACCTATTTCACTTACGGCACCGACATCGAGGGCAACCTGCGCAGCTTCAACGACATCTATGGTCGCGATGCGCCCGTGTTCGCCGCGCTGGACGCACCGCGCGTTGGCAACCGCGCGCGCGAGACCGACGAGGAAGTGATCGAGATCGTCGACGACATCCGCACGACGGTGACCTGACCAAACGAAACCGCACGAAACCGCCCTGGCATCGCTGCCGGGGCGGTTTTCCGTTTTCTACCCGGACTTGTCTTGAGCGATCAGTCGGTGGCCAACGTGGGATTGGCAGCGGCGTAGATGCGCGCCAGTTCGTCACCCTGCGGATCGTCGGCTGCCGCATAGCGCGAGCGATTGGCGGCGGCGACGCCGGCGAAATCGACCGGGGCCTGCCACGGCATGGCAACATTCTCGCCGCCCTCGCCTATGCCGAGGGCGTCGGCAAAGATCAGGCGCCCGCCAGACAGCCGCACCAGGGCTTCCTGGAATTCGACCGGACCGAAGGCCGGACACCCGTTCGATCGCCCGCACCGGCCCCACTGGGCCACGTGTTCCGGCGTGACGTAGCTGGCGGGGTGCAACACGATGGCACGATCAAAGGCGTTGGAATTGTCCGCATCCAGCCCACCCAGACGAACCGAGGTGCCGAAGCGCCCGACATACCATTCCCAGCTGATATAGGCGCCGCGACTGGTCGCCCAGCTGTCGTGCAGGTTGGAAAAGCCGTTGATCCAGCCGTCATGCTCGGGATCGGACCCGCTGCCGTGAGCCACCAGCGCGCTGTTCACCCGTCCGCCCAGAAGATCGACGAAATGAAACCGCGGCAGGCTGGAATGCAGGCCGAAATCGGCAATGCCCACAACGTCGCGGTGCCACAGGGAGGCGCCGACGCGGTCCACCTGCTGACGCGCTATGTCGAGCAGGCGCCGGTCGCGCGCCGAGGGAGCGGCCTGCGCGAAAACACGGGCAGGCGCGGCCAGCGCGGCCCCGGCGGCGAGTGTGCCGGCAAGGGATCGGGTGAGGAGCTGGCGGCGGTTCATCACGTAGTCTTAGCGGGGAAAGGCTGAACCTTGTCCATACGCTTGCGACGGGTTCAGCTTTTCAGCCGATTGATGGCGGTCAGGCTGGCGCGCTCGTAGGCGCCGTTGTCATAGCGGTGGGTGCCAACGAAGTGGACGAAGGCAGTGCCGGGGGCCCAATCTTCGTTCCAGTAGTTCATGTACCGATCGTAGGGCAGCAGCACGGCGCCCGGTTCGTTGGCGATGTGGAAGTTGCTGGCGATCTGCTCGGTGCCCCATGTCGCCATCTGCTCAGGCCCCGCCAACCCCGCCATCTCGGCGAGGAACGCGGCGGCAAGGTTGCGCCCTGGTCCGCCCGCCGCGAACCCGGCGAAGCCCGCGCAGCCGCGCACGTAGCGCCAGCCGGGCCGGTCAACCAGTCCCAGCCGGCTTTCCACCTGCGATTGTATGTGGCCGCCCATCGGCCCCTGCGGATAGGCGGCGCCGGCAAAGGCGGCGAGCTCCAGCGGCAGCGCGGCAGCGTCCGGTCCGCCCAGCAGGGTGAAACTGCGGTTGATGGCAATGGCCTGCGCCAGTTCGGGCACCGGGCCCAGCGTCACCGTATCGCTGTCGAGCTGGATCCAGTATTCGCCCGCGCGGTGGTCCAGGATGGTCAGGAACCGTTCCCAGCAGCCGCCCTTTGGAAAGCCCGCGGTGTCGACCTGGGCGATGGAGAACATCTCCGGGTCGCCGCAGTGATGGGCCAGGATGGCGCGGTCCTGCGCCGTCAGCGTGCCGTCGTCGAGAATGGCCACGCGCCCGCGCCCCAGTTCGCGCCACAGGCTCTTCACCGCGACCAGATAGGGCAGCAGCACCGCGGTGCCGATCATGGAGAACAGCACGACGCCGTCCTGCGCGGGCCGTATGGGCGCGGTGTCGAGAATGCCGGCAATCGCCTCGGCATGGCGCGCGGCATCGGCCTTGACGCGCCAGCGGCGGGGGAGAAGCGAGAACTTGCTCATGGGCCTCAACTCGCCAGCACCATGCGATCGTCCGCGATGCGCACGCTGGCGATGGTGGAGAGGAACGATTGCCCAAGCAACGACACGCCAAGGCCCTCGGGAATGATCATCGCCGCGACGTTTTCCGCCTCGAACGCGCCGACGCGCACCGCGCCGAGCTGGGTGTGGACGCCGTAGACCGGGCCGCTGGCACCGTGCGCCACGGGGGCGATCTGGCTCTCGTCCCAGGTAAGGCCCAGTGCCGAGGCATCTTCTCCCGTCAATGCGATCACGCTGGCGCCGGTATCGACGAGCATCCTGGTGGGCGTGCCGTCGATCACCGCGTCGGCATAGAAATGGCCGTCACGCTCGCGATGGATCTCGGTTTCCTCCTCCCAGGTCATCACGGCATCGGCCCTTGCGAGGGCCGGCGAAGGGTCGGCCGAGGGGGCGGGTTGCGTAGCGACCGCGCCAGGCACGGCCTCGCCTGCCGGCATGAGCAGGCCGATCGCACCTCCGATCAGGAGCACGACCGCGAGGGGAATGCGAAAATCCATCGCCGGCACGATAGCCGCGCGGGGCTTAAACCGGGGTAAATACCGTGCCGACAGCGAGGAGATTTTCAAGCGGCGCATCGGGGTAGGCCATCGCCAGCATCGACCGGGCATGGCGGGCGGCGACCGTCACCGGGTCCTCCCCGTATCCACCGCCGAGCGCGCTGGCGACCGGCAGACCGCGCGCCTGCGCCTGCGCC
Source organism: Aurantiacibacter arachoides (assembly GCF_009827335.1). GTDB lineage: Bacteria > Pseudomonadota > Alphaproteobacteria > Sphingomonadales > Sphingomonadaceae > Alteraurantiacibacter > Alteraurantiacibacter arachoides. Next base: position 257,005 of record NZ_WTYH01000001.1, read on the forward strand.
AGCACGTAGCGGTCGCGCGCGATCAGGCCCGCGTCGGTGAGGCTGAGCCGGCCCAGCCGGTCGTCGCCGTGCGGATCGACGCCCGCCTGGTAGAGCACGAAATCGGGGGCGAACTTGCCCATCACGCGCGGCAGATGCACTGTCAGCGCCGCCATGTAGGCGGCATCGTCGGTGCCGTCGGGCAGGCCCACGTCGAGGCTGGAGCGGGCCTTGCGGGCCGGAAAGTTCTTCTCGGCGTGAAGCGAGAGGGTGAACACGTCCGCGCGCCCCGCCATCAGGCTGGCGGTGCCGTCCCCCTGGTGCACGTCGCAATCGACGATGAGCACCCGTTTCGCGGCGCCCTCGGCAAGCAGGCGGTTGGCGGTGACGGCGAGGTCGTTGAACACGCAATAGCCCGCGCCCGTCTCGTGCAGCGCGTGGTGGCTGCCGGCGGCGGAATTGGCGGCATAGCCGTGGCGCAGGGCCAGCTGCGCGGCGAGCCAGGTGCCGCCGTTGGTGTGGCGCACGCGGGCCGCGATGCGCGGGGTGACGGGAAAGCCGATCCGCCGCTCCTTCTCGCGCGGGACGGATGCGGTGAAGACCTCCTCGACATAGGCCGGGTCGTGGACCGCCTCCAGCCACTCGCGCGGGGATGGCTCGGGCGCGTGCTCGGTGATGCCAAAGCCGCTGTGCCGCAGCACCTGCATCACCGCCATGTACTTGTCGAACCGGAACGTGCCGCGTGTAGGGGCGGGGGCCATGTAATCGGCGTGGTGGACGACGTGGAGCATCAATCTTGCTCGAGCAAAAGGTACCAGTCCCCTGTAAGGGTCTTGGCCGCAAATGCTTGTCGGTATCGCGCCCAGCGCGCCGGGTCTGGATCGCCGGGTCGCTGGTTCTCGGGCAGACCCCAGTCCGCATGGCTGAAGGAGTCCGCGATCCTCGAATAGTTCGAGTCTTCCTTTGCCATGTTGGCGAGCGCGTCAAAAGCGGAACGCCGTTCGGCAAACTCCTGCCGTAGCGCCACTTCGCTCGGATGCTTCGCACATCCAGACAGGGAAAGTCCCGTGATCGATGCGAGCAGAAGAACTGTCGCCTTTTGCCTAGTTGCCACCGTTCGTCTCATTGGGCTGCGTTAATCCCGCCGGCCGCTGTGCCAGGTCGAGCAGCTCCGCGTAGATCGCCTCCCCGCTGCGGCTGGCGGCGTTGCGCCAGCTGGCGGCGGTATCGGCGTTCACCGGCAGGCCCTCGGGCGTAAGCATCAGCACATTGGGGGTGCCCGACTGCGCGTGGCCGAAGCGACGCGCGAGGTCGAGGTTGCGGCCCTCGCCGGTCTGCGGCTGGCCGACGTCGACATGGACGACCTCGAAATGCTCGTCCGCCAACTGGCGAAAGCGATCGGTGCCGAGCCAGCCGGCCAGGGCACGGCTGTCGTGGCACCAGTTCGCGCCCGTCACGAGCAGCACGCGGCGGTCGGTCTCGGCAGCGCGGAGCAAGGCGGCGTCGAGCGCGGCGGCAGCATCCGCGGCCGGGTCGAAGGGGGTCGCCTCGGGATGGGCGCTTGCCGGCATCCCGGTCCCGGCGGGCGGGGTGGCGCAACCTGCCATTGGCAACAGCGCCAGCGGGGCGAGAGACAGCAGCATCGGTGCCCGCAGCACGCTGTGACCGCCCCGCCGGATCGCCATGCTATTTTTTGCCGGAGCCGGGCTTGTCCCAACCCTTCGTGCCGACCGGGCCGCTGTCGCCGCCTGCGCCCGCCTGCTTTTCGGCGACGATGCGCGCGCGTTCCGCGTCGGTCAGCTTCTCGCCGCCGGTCTTGCCAGCGGATGTATCGGCGTTCTTGTGGTCACCCATGCCTGTCACTCCCCCTATTCAGCCGCCTGGGCGTGGGGATCGAAGGCCGTGGCCATGCCCGCCTCGATCGCCGCCGCCTTTGCCTCGACCAGCGCGACGATATGGTCGAGCATGTCCGCCGACTCGATGTGGTGGTCGGTGACGCCCGAGAGGTAGACCATGTGCTTGCCCGCGCCGCCACCGGTAATTCCGATGTCGGTTTCGCGCGCCTCGCCGGGGCCATTGACCACGCAGCCGAGGACCGAGAGGCTCATCGGTGTCTTGATGTGTTCGAGCCGCGCCTCGAGCGCCTCGACCGTGCGGATCACGTCGAAGCCCTGGCGGCTGCACGAAGGGCAGGAGACCACGCGCACGCCGCGGGTGCGCAGGCCCAGCGCCTTGAGGATCTCGAAGCCGACCTTCACCTCCTGCTCGGGCTCGGCGGAAAGCGAGACGCGAATGGTGTCGCCGATGCCTGCCCACAGCAGGTTGCCGATGCCGATGGAGCTTTTCACCGTGCCGCCGATCAGCCCGCCCGCCTCGGTGATGCCGAGGTGCAGCGGGCAGTCGACCGTTTCGGCCAGCGCGTGGTAGGCGGCAATCGCCAGGAACACGTCGCTCGCCTTTACGGCCACCTTGAATTCGTGGAAGTCGTGGTCCTGCAGCAGCTTGATGTGATCCAGCGCGCTTTCCACCAGCGCCTCGGGGCAGGGCTCGCCGTATTTCTCCAGCAGGTCCTTCTCGAGGCTGCCGGCGTTCACCCCGATGCGGATGGCGCAGCCGTTAGCCTTGGCGGCGCGCACAACCTCGGCCACGCGCGCGGAACTGCCGATGTTGCCGGGGTTGATCCGCAGGCAGGCCGCGCCCTTGTCGGCCGCTTCCAATGCGCGCTTGTAGTGGAAGTGGATGTCGGCGACGATCGGCACGCCCGCGGCGCGGGTGATCGCGTCGAAGTGTGCGGTGCTTTCTTCCGTGGGGCAGGACACGCGCACGATGTCCGCGCCCGCATCCACGCAGCGGCGGATCTGGTCGATCGTCGCGCCGACGTCTTCGGTCGGGGTGTTGGTCATGGTCTGCACGCTGATCGGCGCGTCGCCGCCAACGGGCACGTTGCCGACCATGATCTGGCGGGACTGGCGGCGGTAAATCGTGCGCCACGGGCGGATCTTAGTAAGGGCGTCTGCTGACATGGCCCGCGATATAGGCGAGCCGCGATGAAGGAGCAATGACAGCGCCACCGCGACGCGCTAGTCGGCGGGGATGAGCGCGACCCATACCGACGACCAGCAGATGGACGGGCCCGTCATCTTCGCCCGCGTTTGCGACGGCAAGGGCGGCGGCCGGGCGATTTCCTGGGCCGAGGCACAGGCATGGCGCCCCGCCGATGCGGACGCGTTCCTGTGGGTGCACCTGTGCCGCAACCAGCCCGGCGTTGCCGAATGGCTGGAGACGGGGCTGGGCCTGCCCGAACCCACGGTGGAGGTGCTGACCAGCGAATCCACCCGCCCGCGTGCCTTTCGCGAGGGCGATGCGCTGGTGGCGGTGCTGCGCGGCATCAACTTCAACCCCGGCGCCGAGCCAGAGGACATGGTTTCCATGCAACTGTGGTGCGACGGCACCCGCCTCGTCACCCTGCGCCGGCGCAGGTTGCAGACCCCGCGCGACGTGCTGGCTCTGATCGATGCGGGCCACGGCCCCCACGATGCCGGGCGCACCATCACGGACCTGATCGAGGCGATGATCGGGCGGATGGGCAGTTCCATCGTCGACATGAACGATGCCATCGACGCGATGGAGGACACCGATCTGGACGAGGGAACCGGGGCGCTGCTCGCGCGCATCTCCGTCATCCGCCGCAACGGGCTTGCCCTGCAACGCCACATGGCTCCGCAGCACGAGGCGCTGGAGATCATCGCCCGCGATGCGCCTGCCTGGTTCGAACGCCACGACCGGCGCGAGATCGCCGAGAGCATCGACCGCCTGCGCCGCTACCTCGACGACATCGACATTTCGAAGGAAAGCGCCGTCGTGCTGCAGGATGACATCCGCGCCCGGTCCGATGCGCGCTCCGAACGGACGAATTACCTGCTCACCATCGTCGCCGCCGTCTTTCTGCCGCTGACCTTTCTGACTGGCCTGCTGGGCATCAACGTGAGCGGGATACCGGGGGCGGAGGATCCCGATGCCTTCTGGATCGTCTGCGCGCTGTGCGCGGCGATCATCGTGGCACAGGTCGTGCTGTTCCTGAAATGGAAGTGGCTGTAGCGGCGGGCTTGATGGAACAACACGACTCCCTGATGCTGCTCGATGCCCTGCTGATGCTGGGATTTGCCTTGCTGGCCGTGCTGGCCTTTCGCCGCATCGGGCTGGGCGCCACGCTGGGTTACCTGATGGCGGGCGCGCTGCTTGGCCCGTTCGTGCTCGGCTGGGTCGCCGGGGCGGAGGAGATGGCGACCGTTGCCGAACTGGGCATCGTCATGCTGCTGTTCGTGGTCGGGCTGGAACTGAGCCCCGAACGCCTGTGGCGCATGAAGCACCTGATCTTTGGCCTTGGCTTTGCGCAGGTTGCGGCCTGCGGGCTGGCGGTCACCGCCACCATCCTGGCGCTGACCGGCTACACTCTGGCGGCGGCACTGGCGATCGGCCTGCCACTGGGCCTCAGCTCCACCGCGCAGGTCCTGCCCATGCTGCAGAGCGCGGGGCGGCTGCGCACACCGTTCGGTGAAAAAGCCTTTGCGATCCTGCTGTTCCAGGACCTGTCGATCATCCCGCTCATCACCATCGTTTCCGCGATGAGCCGCAATCCGCAGGCGGACGAGGGGCCGGGCGGGTGGCAGCTTGCCCTGATCACGATCGGCGCCATCGTCGGCCTGATCCTGGCCGGGCGGCTGCTGATCCGCCCGCTGTTCCGCCTGATCGGCGGCATGGGAGAGCGCGAGCTGTTCATCGTTGCCGCGCTGTTCACCGTGCTCGCCAGCGCCACGCTGATGCAGTGGCTCGGCCTGTCGGCGGCGCTGGGCGCTTTCATCGCCGGCGTGATGCTGGCCGACACCCCCTATCGCCACGAGCTGGAAGCCGACATCGAGCCGTTCCGCGCCATCCTGCTCGGCCTGTTCTTCGTGGCGGTGGGCATGATGCTGGACCTTGGCGCCATCGCCGAACGGCCGCTGTTCGTGTTCGGCTTTGCCGCGCTGCTGATCGTGATCAAGACCGCCATCATCACCGGCATCGGCATGATCATGAAGATGCGCTGGAAGGCCGCCGTGGGGCTGGGCCTGTTGCTGAGCCAGGGGGGCGAGTTCGCCTTCGTGCTCTACACTGCCGCGCAGAACGCACTGCTGATCGAGCAGGAATCGGCCAGCATCTTCGGCGCCATCGTGACCCTGTCGATGGCCGCCACGCCCTTCCTGATGATGGCCACCCGCCGCATCCGGCAAGAGGTTGCGGACGAGGCCGAAACCCGCGAGGAACCGCAGCCCCAAGGCGCCAGCGCCGTGGTCGTCGGCTATGGCCGCTTCGGGCAGAGCGTGGCGCAGGTGCTGATGGCGGGCGGCCTGTCGGTGACGGTGATCGACCGCAACGCGGCGCAGATCGACGTGGCGGAGGAATTCGGCAGCAAGGTCTATTACGGCGATGGCACGCGCATGGACATGCTGCGCCAGGCCGGCGCGGGCGATGCGCAGCTGATCATGTTCTGCATGGACGAGGTGCCCGATGCCGAACTTGTCGCCGCGGTTGCCGATGCCTGGCCGAACGCGGCGATCTACGTGCGCGGGTTCGATCGCAAGTCGGTGATCGACCTGGCGAAAAGCCCGGCGCAGTACGTCATCCGCGAGGTTTTCGAATCGGCCATTCGCATGGCGGACATCGCGCTGGAGCACGTGGGGCTGAGCCAGGAGGAACGCGACAGCGCATCCCTCCACTACCGCGAGAACGACCGTGAACGCATGCGTCTGCAGATCGAGGGCGGCGACATCTACGCGGCGAAGGACATGACCCGCGAACAGCAGCGCGTGCTGCGCCTGGATGGTCCGTCGGTCCGCTAGTGGTTGACGAAGCCGAGCAGGTATTGCTGCGCGGCGACCGTGGGCAAGGGGCGCGAGAACAGGTAACCCTGTCCGCAATCGACGCCCAGCGCCTTCATGGCTTCGGCCTCCGCCTCGGTCTCGATACCTTCGGCGACGATGGAGCAACCAAGCCCCTGGCCCAGTTGCACCAGCGCCGCGGTCATCGCCTTGCGCGCCGGATCGCGCTCGATCCCGCGGGTGAGCACCATGTCCATCTTGAGGATGTCGGGCTGCAGGTCGACAATGTGTCGCAGTCCGGCATAGCCGGTGCCGACATCGTCGATGGCGATGCGGGCGAACGGCTTGAGCGCGGCGATCTCGCGCGACAGGATGGCAAAATCCTCGACATCGGAATGTTCGGTTATCTCGACCACCAGGTTCCTTGCCACGCTGGCTTCCAGCAGGCGACGCACCGCGCCCGAGGCGACAGTGCGCGGGGATGCGTTGATGCTGGCGTAGAGACCGTCGGGAATGTGCGCGATGCTTTCGAGCGCGACCTTGAGCGCGGTGATTTCCAGTTCCTCGCCCAGGCCCACCAGCTCCGCATCTTCGAACCAGGCAGCAGGCCCGCGCTTGGTAAGGTCGGGGAAGCGGGACAGGCATTCCACGCCCACCGGCCGGCCCGTGGCGAGCGACACGATGGGTTGCTGGAACGTCGACACGCCGTGGCCGTCGAGCATGCTTTCGACCCGCCGGCGCGCATGGCGGCGCAGGGCATCACCCTCCAGCGCGCTTTCGATCCTCTCGGCGGCGAGGCCGGCGAAACTCTTGAGGATGGTGAGGTCGCGGGCGGTCATTGTGCGGTCGGTCTTGCGGCCGAGGGCACAGAAACTGCCCCAGACGGTGCCGTCGGCCAGGCGTAGCGGCGTGTTGATGTGGCATCCCACCGGCAGGAAATCGGTGATCGCCAGTGTCGCACACAGCGGATGGTCTTCCGGATCCTGGATAAGTTCCGGCAACCGTCCGTTGAGAATGTGCCAGCAATACCCGTCTTCGCGCGGATTGCGAAAGCCCGCGCCCATCGGCAGGTCGAGATCGCTGCTGACGTGGGTCAGTTCACGCTGCTCGCCTTCGACATAGCGCGCGACGAAGGCGATCTCGACGCCGAGATGGCCGCGCACGCTGGCGAGGATGCGGTCGATGCCGGGGTCCGAAACCAGTTCGATCGGCAGGGGCCGGGCCGGAGTTTCGAAGTCGGGGAGTTGGATTGCTGCAGAAGCCATTGCCATGCTGTCTGCCGCAAAATCCCTAAAGCCTGCTTAACCCTCGGGAAACGCTATATTCTCAGCTCCAGCAGGAATTCCTCGTCCAGCTGTTCGCCCACGGGAAAGTGGATGTCCGCGATCTTGATGAAGCCGTAGCGGGCGTAGAATCGCTGCGCCGCGTGGTTTTCCGCCCAGACCGACAGCTGCACGGCATCGTGGCCGCCGCTGCGGGCGAAATCCAGCGCCCAGTCCATCAGCGCGGCACCGATGCCTTCGCCGGTGCGGGCGGGATCGGTGTAGAGCTGCCCGAGCGCGATCGGCCGGGCGGCGTCGGAATGATCGGCGTACCAGCTGGGGCTGCGCATCTTGATGAACCCGGTCAGCGGCCCGCCGTCATCGTCCTCCACCAGCCGGTGGGTGATCGTGGGGTCGGCGATCTCCGTCGCGACGGCATCGACCGAATAGACCTCCTCCAGAAACGCCGCGAGGTCCTGCGGCCGATAGAGATGGGCAAAGGCGGCGCAGAAGCTTATGCGGCCCAGGCGGGCGAGCGGTTCGGCATCGGCCAACAAAGCGGGGCGCAGGATCATGACCCTGCGCCCCGTAATGTGATCGCCCCGTGATGTCATCAGGGGGATTTCATAAGCCCTAGCTGCCCGGCGGCAGGTCTGCCGGATCGTCCGTGGGCGAGGGGTTGGCACTGGCCGAGGTATCCGGCCCCGCCTCGGCTGCGCGGCGCGATACGGGGCGCGATGCCCGACGCGATGCGGGTTGCGGTGCGGGCGGCTGGGTCGTGGTGGGAGAATAGGTCTCCACGTGCCGGTCGATCTGCTCCAGCTTGCGACCGGCCCACTCGCGTCCGCCGAGGCCAAAGGCCAGCGCACCTGCAACCGCCGCACCGATGGCGGCGGCGGTAAAGGCGGTCTGCACGATTTCCTCGCCCACGCCCATGAACTGCAGGCCCATGAAGGTGAACAGCACGATGGTCGCCCACTTGACGATGGTGGCCGCCAGCGTCGTCTCGCCGCCCGATCCCGCGATCATCCGCACCAGGAAGCCGGCGATGGCGAAGCCGACGCCGATCACCACGGCGCCAAAGATCACCCGGCCGCCAAGCTCCAGCACCTGGTCGAGAATGGCGGTCAGCTCCGGGAAGCCGAGCAGGCGCGTGGCGGCAATGGCAAAGAACAGCACGATGGCCACCTGCACCACGCGCGCCACCACGTCGGAAACGCGGGTGGTGGCGGGCAGCACTTCGCTGCTCGCCAGCGCGCGGTCGACGCCGAGACCCGGCAGCACTTCCTTCAGCACCTGCACCACGAAGCGGCTGATGAGGTAGCCCAGGGCCAGCAGCAGCGCCGCCCCGATGATCCGCGGAATGGCGTCGAGGATCAGGCGCAGCATGTCGCTGGCCGGGCCCGAGACGCTTTCCAGGTTCAGTGCGTCCAGTGCCAGGATCGACACGAAGATGACGATCACGGCGTAGGCGATCGTGCCGATGGTCTTGGAAATGGTGGTGTTGCCGGTCGCCGTTTCCACGCCGCCGCGGTTCGCCCACTTGTCGAAATCGACAGTCTGCAGCGTGGCGACGATCAGGTCGCGCGCGATGCGTGCCAGCATCAGGCCGATGAAGAAGATCAGGCCCGCGCCGATCAGGCGGGGAATGAATTCCATCACGTTGTTGAGGAGATTGTCGATCGGTCCGGCGACGCTGCCGAGGCCGAGAATGGTGAGGATCACCAGCAGGCCGAAGCCCCAGATCAGCAGGCTGACGATCTTGCCCAGCTGTTCGCCGATGGACGTTCCCGTCGAGGTCGACCGCTGGAGGAAGCCGACGTTGTCGACCAGCTTGGCAAAGGCCCACTTGGCGGCCCGCGCCAACAGCCAGGTGACGAGCAGCGCGACGAGCGCGAGGCCCACTTTCTGCAGCAGGATGAGCGCGACCCGTTCATCCCACACGTAATTGCCAATCCTCATGGACTGTCTCCCCATTTATGTCGTGTAATGCGAAGGTAACACGGCTTTTCGGGAATACGCAATCGGCAGCGCAATTTAGCGCCCGATAACGAATGCCCGATAACGAATGCCCGATAACGACTGCCTGATTACGACTGCCCGATTACGAATACTTGTCACGCTTGCGCCGGCCGAACCGCATCCCGCTTTCCAGGTGCCCGCGCAGCGCGGCATAGAACGCTTCCAGGAACTCGCGCTCGTCGCCAGCCCCCAGTTGCCAGCCGATCTTGCGGGTGATTGCCTGCGCCACGTCGCGCAGCGCCTCGGGCTGGCCTTGGCGCAGCACGCTTTCGAGCACCTGCAATTCGTGTTCGCCGTAGATTGCCAGTTCCTGCGGGCCGAAGCGATAGTCGGTGCTGCGATCGGGTGCGATCGACATGGCCTGCCTCAGCTTGGCGGCGCGGGCCTCCACCACCCATGTGCCGGCGACCAGGTCACCCGCGCGCAGGCCATCGCGATTGCAGAAGGGGAACAGCACGAACACCGCCAGCCAGACGAAGGCGGCAAGACCGGCAACGCCCGCCTGTTCGCCGCCGCCAAGCAGGAAGAAGGCCGGCAGGAACACCTCGACATCGCGCACCAGGTTGCGCGCGATCACCATCTCCGCCGTCAGTTGCCCCCCGTCCCGCGCCGCCACGCGGATGCCGAGCAGGCGCTTGCCCGGCGTCGCCGCGCGCGGGCCGAGTTCGAAATACATGAAGTAGCCATACCGGGCGAGGAACAGCAGCAGGATGCAAATGACCATGACCAGCTCGACCGGCCCGCTGGGGGCATCGTCCAGCGTGTCGATGCTGACGCCGAGGAGAACGAGCGACACGATGAACACGACGATGCCCAGCACGATAAAGGTGAGGTCGAGCAGCAAGGCCCCTGCGCGACTGCCGCGGCTGGCCACGGTCATGGGCAGGGCAAGGCCTTCGGGCGTTACCAGCATCCGCGCCCGCTTGCTGGCCTCACCGCGCATCTGGATCGTGGGCACGCTCATCCCGCGCGCTCGCTCTCAGCTTCGCGCGGACGCTTCAGGGCGAGGAAATACAGCACCCAGAAGGCGAGCATGAAGCCGCCCACGGCATATTTGGCTTCCGCACTGTCGATCAGCTGGCGTCCGTAACCCTCCAGCAGACCCGCGATGACCAGCATCAGCGCGCAGCCTGCCATCACCTGGGCCGCGCGAACCCCGGCGGATTGCAAGGCGGACAGGACCGAACGCTCGCCCGGAAAGGCCATCGTGCGCCCGACGTGCAGCCCGGCCGCGCCGGCCAGCACGATGGCCAGAAGCTCGGTCGTGCCGTGGATGGAGAGCCAGGCACCGAACGCGTATCCCAGCCCCGCATCGGCAAACACCCACAGCATCGCGCCCAGCAGGGCCATGTTGTAGACCAGCAGCAACAACGTGGGCACGCCGAAGGCAAAGCCCAGGGCAAAGGCCATGATGGCGACGCCGGTATTGTTGGAAAACAGCGAGGCGGCGAATGTCGTCAGCCCCTCGGCCCCGCCATCATGGGCGAGCGTTTCTTCCAGCACCGCGCGCGAGGCGCCGGGAACGCGGCCGCCCGCCATGCCCGGCGGCACGAGGGCGTAGAACCATTCCTGATCGCGCGCGACGAGCAGCCAGCCCACCGCGACCCCCGCAAGCGAGACGGCGAGCGCAATGCAGATGTCGAGCCAGATGGCCCGCACCGACGCGCTCCAGCCGCCGCCGAGGAACGTCCGCAGCCAGCCGACGAAGCCGATGCGCGGGCCGTAGATCTGGAACCAGGCCCGCCGTACCAGCGCCTCCAGGTAATCGAGCGCCGCGGCATCGAGCGAGGTCTCGCGCGCCACGGCGAGGCTGGAGGCGGTCTTGCGGTAAAGCACCGGCAGATCGAGCAGGTCCGCATCGCTGATGCTGCGCGGGCGGCCTTTTTCCAGCGCGGTGACGATGGCGTCGAGGCGCTGCCAGTCGACCTCGCGTTCCAGCCGGAACCGGTCGGAGCGCAGGCTGGCCGCCGCGATATCGGCGGGGGCCGCGATTTCTGCCTTGCGGAACAGGGTCAGCGCCATCAGCCGATCGCCTCGCTGCGCTTCTTGTCGAGATAGAGGTCGATCAGGCGATAACCGATGGAAGCGTGGCCGGCCTCGATCACGTTGACGCCCAGCCGGCGCAGCCGTTCCAGCACCAGCGCGCGCTGGCGGGCGAGCGCATCGGCGCTGACGGCCACGGCAATGGCGCCGATGGATTGCGGCGCGGTGGCGGCAAGGTCTTCCAGTTCTGTATCGATCATGGTGACGAAGATGACGAGATGGTGGCGCACCAGTCGCTCCACGCTCTCGACCATCAGTTCGGCACTGGTGGGATCGCTGAAATCGGAGAACAGCACGATCAGGCTGCGGCGCTTCAGCCGCGCGGCCAGCGTCGCCAGCGCCAGCGTGAAGTTCGGTTCGCGCGGGGTGTAGTCCAGCTGTGCCGCCGCGCTTTGCAGCCGGTGAAAGGCGCGGGTATCGGTGACGAAGGGCGTCATCAGCTGCGGCTGGTCGGCAAACCCGAACAGCGCCACCCGGTCGCCGCCCTTCAGCGCGACATAGGCCGCGGTCAGCGCGGCGGAGACGGCGCGGTCGATGCGCGGCAGGCCGTCCACCGGCTCGATCATCGACTGGCCGCAATCGAAGGCGAAGACGATCTGGTTGTCGCGCTCGCTCTCGTTCTCGCGGGCGTAGAGCGCGGTGTGGCGTGCGCTGGCCTTCCAGTCGATGCGGCGGCGGTCCATGCCGGGCTGGTATTCGGAAAGCGCCTCGAACTGCGTGCCCTCGCCGCGGATGCGCCGGGCGACAAGGCCGAACTGGCTGTCGCGCAGAAAGCGCTGGAGAACGGGGCTGCGCACCGGCGAGAGGTCGGGCCAGACGCGGATCGCCGCATCGAGAGCGGCGCGCCTCTGCCGCACCGCCAGGCCGAGCGGACCGGGCCAGCGCAGCCACAGATCGTGCAGCGCGCCGGGCCCGCGGCGGACCGGCACGGTATCGCCGACGCCGGAGAACACGCTGGCGACCCCGGTCGGATGCAGGCGAAAAGTCGCGCGGCCCTGTGCGCCGAGGCGTGGGTCGAAGCCGATGGCGACCTCGGGGAGGGCGGCGTCGCTGTCGCGCTCTATCCGCGCGTTGACGCGCAGCGTGGCGGGCTGGCCGACCTCGGCATCGGCAGGCACGTGATAGTCGAAATCCACGAGCGGTCCCGCCAGCCAGCCATCGATCAGCATGACCAGCAGCAGCGCCAGTCCGGCGGCAGGAGCGACAACCCACGCGCTTGGCGCAGTCGCGGCGACGACAACGGCGAGCGGCGCCAGCAGGACCAGCAGCACCAGCGTGCGCGCCGTGGGCACCACGGGCGGCGCGGGCACGCGCGACAGAAGGGCGCGGATGCGCTCCACTTCAGCGGGGCGCCTCGGTCTGCTCGATCAGGCCGGCAACGAGGTCCTCGACCAGCTTGCCCTCGATCTCGGCGGCGGGGCTCAGCAGCAGGCGATGGCGCAAACAGGCCGTGGCGAGCGCCTTGACGTCGTCGGGCACCACGTAGGCGCGCCCCTCCAGCGCGGCACGCGCCCGCGCGGCATTGGCGAGGAGGACCGCGGCGCGGGGGCTGGCCCCGCTGGCGATGTCGGCGTTGTCGCGGGTGGCGCGCACCAGCGCCACGCAGTAATTCAGCACCTCGTCCGACAGGGTGACCTGCTTCACGCTCGCCTGCGCGGCGCCGATGATGGCGGCATCGGCCACGCGCGCGATGCCGAAATCGGCGGGCTTCTGCGGCCCGCTCCGGTTACCGAAACGCCGCACGATCTGCGCCTCTTCCTCCAGGCTGGGATAGGGCACCAGCAGCTTGAAGGCAAAACGGTCGAGCTGCGCCTCGGGCAGCGGGTAGACGCCCTGGTTCTCGATCGGGTTCTGCGTGGCGACAACCATGAAGGTATCGCCCAGCGAGTGGGTCTCTCCGTCCAGCGTCACCTTGCGCTCCTGCATGGCTTCGAGCAGCGCGGCCTGGGTCTTGGGCGGGGTGCGGTTGATCTCGTCAGCCAGCAGCACCTCGCAGAAGATCGGCCCGCGCGTGAGGGTGAACTGGCTGGTCTGGAAGTTGAACAGGTTGGAGCCGAGAATATCGCCCGGCAGCAGGTCGGGGGTGAACTGGATACGCCCGAAATCGAGGCCCGTCGCACAGGCGAAGCAGTTGGCGAGGAATGTCTTGGCGGTGCCGGGCGGACCTTCGAGCAGCACGTGGCTCTGGCTGAGCAGTGCGATCAGCAGGTGGTCGACGGTCTGGTCCATGCCGACGACGGCCTTGCCGATCTCGTCGCGGATGCGGGCGGCCAGCGCGGCGGTGTCTTCCAGCGTCATGGTCATGAATGAAGGGTCCTTTCGAATGTGCGAAGTGCCGTGGCGGCACGAATGATGTCGCGCGGGTGGTCCGCATCGCGAAGATCGGCGGCGAGGCGCGAGAAGCTCGGGCCAGCATTGCCGCGCGCGGCGAGCACGCGGTCGATCGCCGCCTCGCGCGCGTCGGTATCGGCCACGCGAAGACCCAGCCGCGCGGCCACGCGGCGGCCGACCAGCGCCTCGTAGGGCGATTTGAGCAGGTGAAAGCGCCGGGTGCGCGCCACCAGTGCAGCGCCGTTCCGCGCCAGTTGCCGCTTGCCGCGCGCCATGGCGGGCACCTCCGCCACGGGCGGTCCAAAGCGGTTGAACGCGCGCCAGCCAATCACCAGCGCGGCGAGCAGCAGGCACAGCGTGGCAGCAAGGAAGGGCGGGCGAAAGGCGAGGGTGAGCAGGTTTTCGCTGGCGCCGAGACCCGCCAACGTCATGTCGAAGACGATGGGCAGGTCCGTGTCGCCTTCTACTGCGGTGTCGATCAGCGCCAGCGCCAGTTCGGCGCGGCCCCGGTCGGCGAGGCCGTAGTTGTTGAGCAGGTCGGGCTCGAACACGACCACGACCGGGTAGGGCACGTAATCGTCGTAATCACTCGTTCGTTGCAGGACGCCGGCAAGCAGGTCGCCTTCGCTGTCGGTGACGAGCGGCTCGATAACCAGGTTCGGCTGGTCCACCAGCGCCTGTGCCTGATTCGCGTCGGGCAGGCTGCCGCGGCGCTCCAGACCGCTCCAGCCGCGCGTCTTGCCCACCGCCAGCGCCCCGCCCCGGGCCATGTCGAGTTCGCCGAACCATTCGGGGCTGTCCGCCGCGGCCAGCGTGACCCAGCCCGGCGCGGGCTCGACCGGGGTGCCATCGACGCTCTCGGCCTCGGCACCTTCGGGAAAGGGCATGGCGTGCCACTTGGGCAGGATCAGCAGGGTCGGCCCGTCACCAGTACGCTGGCGCTCCAGGATCGCCTCGCCGATGGCGTCGGCATCACCGATCAACTGCGGGGTAAGGATGACAAGCGCAATGTCGTCCAACTGCGCGCGGTTGCGCGACACCTCCACCTGCGAGCCGGTCGCCTCGAGCAGGGCGACAAGTCCGGTAAAGCCGTTGAGGCCGTTCGATGCGGCATGGGCGCCGCCCGCACCCGCATCATCGCCGGTCCAGCCCTTGCCGATGGCGTAGAGCATCAGCAGGAAGGCGAGCGCACCCACCAGCAGCATGGCGAGCACCGTGCGCGCGCTGAAGGCGGAGCGCGCGCGGCTCATGCCGCCAGCCCCCCTTCCTGCAAGGCGAAATCGGCATAGGCGGCGCGCGCCGCGGTCCAGTCGTCCTGCGTAAGGCGGGTGAGGGCGAACAGGCTGCGCTCCACCCGGCCCGCGATCACGCCAAAGGCTGCGCGGGCGGCATCGGGCAGGCGCGTGTCGGCGGACAGTTCACGCGCGGTGCTCGACGGTTGGAACAGGTGCGGGCGCGACGCGGCGATCTGGCCGACCGAGCGCATCAGCAGCAGGTGCGTCGCTGCATCATATTCGCCCGCCGCCGCCAGCCGGTCCGCTTCCTCCAGCAAGGCCAGCGCCTCGCCCGCGTCAGGCACCCATTGGGCTGTGTCGTGCTGGCCGCGCCTGCGGGCCTTCCACTCCACCGGTGCCAGCGTGCGCCAGAGGAGCCACGAGAGAAGCGCCACGCCGAGCGCGATCAGGACCCACATCAGCACCGGCCAGATCGCCACGACAAAGCGCCCGATCGGCGCGAACACGGCGGCCAGCCAGTCAAACAGAGTGGTCAGCCAATCGGGCGGCGGCTCCTGTTCCTGAAAGCGGATATCGGTGAACTGGATGTCACCATCGTCGCGCACGCCGCGCCACGCGTCGCCGAAGTCTTCCCCTTGCGCGCTGCGCGCCCCCGTGTTTGTCCCCGTGCCCGTCGTCACGATGCAGGGGATGCCATGCCCGTCGCACCCATGCAAACGCGAACCCCAGATGATGTCGGAAATCGCCGCGGGTCAGGCGAGCGGCAGCCCCATGCACAGGCTGAAATCATCGCTGACGTAACCGGCGAAGGGCGCGCATTCGCGAAAGCCGTGCGCGGCGTAGAGGCGCTGCGCCGGGCCGAACACCGGATGCCGCCCCGTCTCCAGCCCCACCCAGCGATAACCGCGCGCCCGGGCCTCGCGGAGGATATGCGCCAGAATGGCCGGTCCCGCACCCGTGCCGCGCCATTCGTCCGCCGCGCGCATCGACTTGATCTCGCCGGCAGTCGCGTCGAGCGCCTTGAGCGCCCCTACCGCCGCCAGCGCGCCATCCACCCGGGCGGCGTAAAAGGTGACGTCGGTCTGGGCCAGCCGCGCGGCGGGCATGGCGTGGACCTTGCAGGCGGGGGAACAGGCGTGCATTTCGGCCAGGTGCTGCCCGATCAGCGCGGCAATGTCGGGCGTGGCGGGATCCTCCGCCGCGATGGCGAAGGCGGGCATCTACCCCCGCTCCCGCGCAAGTGGATAGCTGCCGAACATCTGCACGTCCTTGCAGTGAAACCGCAATTCCGCCAGCGCGCGGTCCACCGCTGGTTCTCCTGCCGCGCCCACGATGTCGGCAAAGAACATGGTGGCGGCAAAGCTGGCGCCCTTCTGATAGCTTTCCAGCTTGGTCATGTTGACACCGTTGGTGGCAAAGCTGCCGAGCGCCTTGTAGAGCGCGGCGGGCACGTTGTTCACCTCGAACACGAAGGTGGTCATGGCCGGCCGCCCGCCCAGCGCGGCGGCATCCAGTGGTTTGCGCGCGAGCACGACGAAACGGGTGGTGTTGTCGGCGGCGTCCTCCACGTTCTCCTCCACGATCCTCAGGCCGTAAAGGTCTGCCGCGAGCGCGGGAGCGATAGCGGCGATGGTGGGGTCGCCCTGTTCGGCCACCCAGGCGGCACTGCCCGCGGTATCGGCGTGGGCCACCGGCACGATGCCGCGTGCCCGCAGATAGGCGCGGCTCTGGGCGAGCGCGTGCGGGTGGCTGTAGGCGGCGCGAAACGGCCCGGCGGGCACCGTCGCCATCAGCGCGTGGTGAATGGCCAGGAAATGTTCGCCCACGATCGACAGGCCGCTTTCGGGCAGCAGGAAATGGATGTCCGCCACCCGGCCGGCCTGGGAATTGTCGATGGGGATCATCGCGCAGGCCGCCTCCCCCGCCTCCACTGCCTCGATCGCGGCGGCGAAGCTGAAACAGGGGTAGGGCAGGGCGTCGGGATCCCACTCCATCGCCGCGCGGTGGGAATTCGCCCCCGGGGCGCCCTGGAAGGCAATGGCGCGCTGCGGCTGTGCGGCGGCGGCGGCGCGCATGGTTTCCACCATGGCGAGCGCGGGGGCGGGAAAGACGTCCATGATGGCGCCGCGCCTAGACCGCGCCCTCCATGTCGACAAGCGCCGATCGCGCCACGTCGCCCCTTGCGCCATCGGGCCATGGTGACTAGAGCGCGAGCCACATTCGAATTGGCCTTTAAACACGCGGCAGAACGACCAGTCATGAACGATCGCATGAATACCATTTTCGGCTGGCTGCTGGCCAGCGCGGGCATTGCCCTTGGCGGCTCGATCGTCGCCGGCATGTATTTCCACGGCGACGGCCAACGGCTGGAAGACGATTTCGCCTGGGGTTACGTGATCGAGGCGGCAGAGGGTGGCGCGGCGGAAGCCGAGGTCGAACCCATCGGCAATCGCCTGGCCGTGGCCGACCTCGCCAATGGCGAGGCGACCTTTGCGCGGTGCCAGTCGTGCCACCAGGTCGCCGCCGGGCCGAGCGGGCTTGGCCCCAACCTGAACGGCGTCATCGGTTCTGCCATCGGCGGCCATGCCAGCGATTTCTCCTACTCCTCCGCCATCAAGGAGCACGGCGGCCAGTGGTCTTACGAGAACCTGGACGAGTGGCTGAGGAGCCCCAGCGGGTTCATCCCCGGCAACCAGATGTCGTTCCCCGGCCTTGCCGATCCGCAGGCCCGCGCGGACCTGATCGCCTACCTGCATGCGGCAGGCGGCGGCGGACCGGACTTCCCGCCGCCAGTGGAAGCCGCTCCCGCCGAAGGTGAGGCCGACGCCACGGGTGCGACCGACACCGCCGACCAGAACCAGCCCGGCGAGGAGGCTGGCGCGCAGGCGACGGACGGTCCGGTATCGACCGGCCAGGCCGCCACGGCGAACCAGAACAACACCTGATTACCGCAAAACGGGATCTCATGTCGTGCCAGTCGCGATCCGGGATTCGGTAACCTGGCGTGGTCACCGGGCGCGCTAGTCGCGGCCCTTGAACCCCTGCGCGATGACATACCATTCGCTCGAACCCTTGCGGCTCGCGGGTGGCTTGGCGTGTTTGACCACGGTGAAGTGCTTCTTCAGCAGGTCGAGCAGGTCCTTGTCGGTGCCCCCGGCAAAACCCTTGGCAATGAAGGCGCCGCCCTTTTCCAGCACATCGACGGCGAACCATGCCCCCGCCTCCACCAGCGCCATCGTGCGCAGGTGGTCGGTCTGCTTGTGACCGACGGTATTGGCCGCCATGTCCGACAGCACGAGGTCGGGCGTGCCGCCCAGCGCCTGTTGCAGCGCGGCGGGGGCCTCGTCGGCCATGAAATCCATTTGCAGGATGGTGACGCCCTCGATGGGTTCCACCTCCAGCAGGTCGATGCCCACGACAGCCGCACCCGGCGCGCGCTTGCGCACCACCTGCGCCCAGCCGCCGGGCGCAATGCCGAGGTCGATCACCCGTTTCGCGCCCTTGATAAGGTGGAAGCGATCGTCGAGTTCGATCAGCTTGAAAGCCGCGCGGCTGCGCCAGCCCTCTTCCTTGGCGCGCTTGACGTAGGGGTCGTTCAACTGCCGCTCCAGCCAGCGTTTGCTGCTTTCCTTGCGCTTCTTGTTCGATTTCAGCCGCCGCCCCGGCTCGGGCCCCGCCCGCGTCATGACGCCCTTGCCCCGCCGGACTTGAGCCGCCGCAGCGCCGCCTGGGCGTCCGCGCCCTCGGCATCGGCGGACATCAGGCTACGCAGGATGCCTTCACGGATGCCGCGGTCGGCAACCCCCAGCCGGTCGGCGGGCCAGATCTCCAGGATCGCTTCCAGAATGGCGCAGCCTGCCACCACCAGTTCGGCCCGCTCGTTGCCGATGCAGTCAAGCTCGCTGCGTTCGGCCGGCGACATGCGCGAAAGCCGCTGCGAGATCTCGCGCATGGCATCGGTCGGCACGATCAGGCCGTCCACCTGCTTGCGGTCGTAATGGGGCAGTTCGAGGTGCACGCTGGCCAGCGTCGTCACGGTGCCGCTGGTGCCCAGCAGGCGCTGGTCGGGCGCGGAGTGGGCGGCGATCCGCTGGCCGAATTCGGCAAAGCTGTCGCGCACCTTTTGCTTCATCGTTTCGTACCGGCGCAGGCGCTGGTCCAGCCCGCCGGTTTCGTGGCCGACGGTCTCGCTCAGCGATACGACGCCCCAGGGCACGCTCTGCCAGTCGATGATGCGCGGCACCGGCGCGCCGGGCTCGATCAGCACCAGTTCGGTCGACCCCCCACCAATGTCGAAGATCACCGCCGGCCCGACCCCGTCTTCCAGCAGGATGTGGCAGCCCAGCACCGCCAGGCGCGCTTCCTCCTGCGCGCTGATGATGTCGAGCGCGATTCCCGTCTCGGCATAGACCCGTTCGATAAAGGCCTCACCGTTGGTGGCCCGGCGGCACGCCTCCGTCGCGACAGAGCGCGCGAGGTGGACGTTGCGTTTCTTCAACTTCTCCGAACAGACCTTCAGCGCGCCCATGGCCCGGTCCATCGCCTCGTCGCTCAGCCGCCCGGTCTGCGCCAGCCCTTCGCCCAGCCGCACCACGCGTGAAAAGGCATCGACCACCACGAAGTTGTCGTCCGCCGGGCGGGCGATCAGCAAGCGGCAGTTGTTGGTGCCGAGGTCGATCGCGGCATAGGCCTGCCTGAAGCTCTTGTGATGGGGTGGCCGCCGCCAGCCGCTGTTCACGGCCCGGTCGCCAGACGCCGTGCTTCCGGTCCTGCCATCGCCGGGAGCGCGTTGCGGGCCCCCGCTCTTGTGGTGATCGCGGCCGCTATCGCCTGCCGCAGACCCACCGGCCCTGTCGCGTCCAACCGGCGGAATATGATCCGCCATTGCATGATACTTTCTCATTCACCGCCCATTCCGGGCGGAACCTGGAGGCAGGTTAGACCTTCTGGCCGTTTGACACAAGTTGGGGCGCGGCTAGGTCGGTCCGATGGCATCGCCTTCGGCCTGTACCGGTTCGCCCACCGTCGCGCTGTTCGCCCGCTATCCGCGCGCGGGAGAAGCGAAGACCCGCCTCATCCCGGCGCTGGGAGTCGATGGCGCGGCGGCGCTCCACCGCCGGCTGGTCGAACGGACGCTGGGGGTCATCCGCGCAAGCGGCCTGCCCTTTGCGGTATGGACCACGGGCGCGGACGAAGGGGAATTTCGCGACTGGCTGGGCGATGCCATGGCGCTGACGGCGCAGGGCGAAGGCGATCTCGGCGCCCGGCTGGCGCAGGTGCCCGCCCCGGCGATCCTGCTGGGCGCGGACGTGCCCGACCTGTCGCCTGCGCACCTGCGCGATGCGGCCGGGGCCTTGCAGGAGGTGCCGGTGGTGATCGGCCCCGCGCAGGATGGCGGCTATTACCTGCTGGGCTTCACGCAGCCCGTGCCGTTCCTGTGGCCCGACATGGCCTGGGGCACCGACCGCGTGCTGCGCGAGACTGAGGCGCGCCTGCGCCGGGCCGGGGTTGCCTATCGCCTGCTCGAACCGCTTTCCGATTGTGACCGGCCCGAAGATCTGGCGCGTTGGCCCGAGCTGCTCGGGTGAGCGCGGTTTCCATCGTCGTGCCGATGCTGAACGAGGAGGCGGCGCTGCCCGCGCTGGTCGCGCACCTTGCCCGCCTCGATCCCGCGCCGCTGGAGGTGGTGGCGGTCGACGGTGGCAGTGCGGATCGCTCGGTCGCCCTGGCGCGCGCGGCGGGCTGGCGGGTTGTCGAGACCGCGCCGGGCCGGGGGCGGCAGATCAACGCCGGGGTGGCGGCCGCGGCGGGCGAACGTGTCGTGGTGCTCCACGCCGACACCGTGCCGCCCGCCGATATGGTCGCGGTCATTGCGGCCACGCTGGCCGATCCGAAGGTGGCGCTGGCGGGCTTCACCCCGATCATCCGCGGGACGGAGCGGACGCGCTGGGGCACGACGGCGCACAACTGGGCCAAGACCTTTTATGCGCCGCTGCTGTTCCGTCCGCATCTGTTCGTGCGCGGGTGCCGCCTGTTGTTTGGCGATCACGCCATGTTCTTCCGCCGCGCCCAGTTCCTCGAGGTGGGGGGCTGCGATCCCGAGGCGCGGGTGATGGAGGAAGCGGACCTGTGCATCCGCCTCAACCGCTTTGGCCGCGTGCGGCTGCTGCGGCGCACCGTGGAAACCTCCGATCGGCGGATCGCCGAGTGGGGCGCGCTGAAGGCCAACTGGGTCTACCTGAAGGTTGGCCTCATGTGGGCCGTCGGTGCGCGCCAGCGTCTGCACGAGCATTACCCCGACGTTCGCTAGGCCTGACCTGCGCTACACAGGCGGCAAAGGCAGGTAGCCACGCGCGATGCCGTAGGCGATCAGCCGGTCCAGCCAGGCGCGGTCGGTAGGCGGGCAGCGCAGGCCGGTGGCCCGGCGCAAGGCGCTGTCGGCGAATCGCGGGTTGCGGGTGAGGTAGGGGCCGAACGTCGCCACCATGCGCTGGGCGAGGGGGCCTTCGGGCACATAATCCTGCGGCAGCACGATCGCCGGATTGGGAAAGTGCGCCACCCGCGCCACGCCGTGGGCCAGTTCGGCCACCGGCATGGCCTGCGCGCCGACGAGGTGGAAATAACCGCCGGCCACCGCCTCCATCCGCTCGGCCAGGGCGACAAGCGCGGCAGCGACGTGGTCGATCGGCACCAGGTCGAATGTCGCGTTCCGTGCAGCGGGGAAGCGGGTGACCTTGCCCCGCGCCATCAGGCGAAAGACATTGCACAAGGAGGGAAAGTCGCGAATCCGGCCGGTCGCGCTGTCGCCCAGCACGATGGACGGGCGGGCAATGGCGAAGGGCAGGCCGCTGGCCGCCACCACTAGCTCGCCCGCCGCCTTGCTTGCCTCGTAGCGGTTGGTGAAGCGTGTGCCTTCGGGCACTGGCGTTTCGCTGATCACGCCGTCACCGTCCCCGCAGACGTAGGCGGTGGAGACGTGGAGGAACCGCGCGCCCGCCGCCCGGGCATAGTCGATCGCGTTTTGCGTTCCCGCCACGTTGACTGCGTGAAGCTCGACCTCGGGCGCATCGAAATCGAGATGCGCGGCACAGTGGATCACCACGTCCTGCGGGTCGGGATCGAGGCCCATCAGCGGCCGGGTGACATCGCCGCGCACCACGGTTATGCCGGTCACCAGCGCACCGTCGTTGCCGCGCACGTCCGGGTTGCGGCGCACCAGCGCCGTCACCCGGTGCCCGCGTGCCACCAGCCGCGCGCAGACCTCGCCGCCGATCAGCCCGGCCGCGCCGGTGACGAGGACCCTCAGCAACAGGCCGCGCCGGCCGCCGCGGTTCGCTCGACCTGCCCGAACGGCATGGCCATCCCGCAGCCGGGGAACACGCCGTAGTGCCGGGAAAAGTCGCCGATGAAGGCGAAGTGCGGCGCAAAGCGCGTCTCCGCCAGCATCCGCCAGGAATTGCCGCAGATGGCAAACACCCGCCCCGCCTCGATCGCGTGATGCGCGTCGAGCATGAATACCCGCTCCTCCCCCGCCACGCCGCCGCGATAGACCACGGCCTGTCCGTAATCCTCGCACTGCGGCTCCAGCCCTGCGAGCTTGAACAGCCGCCATGTGGCGGACACGAACCCGATACCGTCAAGCTTGGCGGCAATCTCGGCATCGTTGATGGTCATGGGTCGATCGGTGACGAGGCGCGGGTCGGCGAAGCCGGCGGCCTTGGCCAGCGCCAGGAAATCGCCCCAGTACAGCGCGCCCGACAGGCACTCGCCATGAAGCACAGGGTCCGCCAGCAGGGCGTGCGGCACGCGGCGGTCGGCATAGACGTCTGAGAAATACAGTTCGCCGCCGGGCTTCAGCAGCCGGTGCGCGGCAGCGAAGACCGCGGCCTTGTCGGCGACGAGGTTGATCACGCAATTGGAGACGATGACGTCGAAGCTTTCCGGCTCCAGCCCCAGTTCGCCCAGCGTCTCGATGTCACCTTCGACGAAGGCGACATTGGCGTAACCGAACCGCTCGGCGTGCCAGCCCAGATGCTCGCGCGCGACGGCGAGCTGTTCGGGCGTGGCGTCCACCCCGGTCACGCTGCCCTGCGGCCCGACGAGCTGCGCGAGCAGGTAGGCATCCTGCCCGCTGCCCGATCCGAGATCGAGCACGCGGCACCCCTCCAGCGCCTGCGGCACCACCAGCCCGCAGCCGTAATAGCGTGCCTTGACCTCTGGGTGGACGTTGGCGAGCGCGCGCATGATGGCATCAGAGGGTCGCTCGAAAGTGCAGCAGGCATCGGTGCGCAGGTCCTGCGATCCGCCGAGCACCTTGCCGTAGTAATCCTGCGCGTTCTGAAGGTTCATTGGTCCGGTCCCTGCTCTGGCGAACCCCGATAGCGCTTCGCCCGCCCGGCGCAATCGGCTAGGCACGGCAGCGATGGACTATACCCATGACGTTATCGTGATCGGCGGCGGCGCTGCGGGGCTGACCGCCGCGGGCGGCTGCGCGCTGTTCGGGCTGAAGGTGGCACTGATCGAGGCCGGGCCGATGGGGGGCGAATGCCTCAACAACGGCTGCGTCCCGTCAAAGGCGCTGATCGCGGCGGCAAGGCGCGCTGCGGAGGCACGCGAGGGCGCGCGCATTGGCGTGACGCTGGCAGCTCCGCAGGTCGACTGGGCGGGGGTCCACGCCCACGTCCACGGGGCCATCGCCGCCATCGCCCCGCACGATTCGCAAGAGCGGTTCGAGGGCATGGGCTGCGAGGTCATTCGAGAGCGCGCCGTGTTCACCGGGCCGAAGTCGATCGCGGTGGCGGGCCGCACGCTCACCGCGCCGCGCATCGTGATCGCCACCGGGTCAGCGCCCGCCGTGCCGCCGGTCGAGGGGCTGGCAAGCGTGCCCTACCTCACCAACGAGACCCTGTTCGAACTTGGCGAGTGCCCGCAGCACCTCGTGGTGCTGGGCGGCGGCAACGTGGGCATGGAAATGGCGCAGAGCTTCCGCCGCCTCGGCAGCAGGGTGACGCTGATCGAGCCCGGCGACCTGCTGGCCCGCGACGATCGCGATTCGGTCGATCTGCTGGTGGAGACGATGAAGGACGAGGGCGTGCGCTTCGTAAAGGGCGCGGCGGCCAGGGTGGCGGGCGCAGGGGGCGCCATCACGGTCACCACCGACGGCGGCGAAACGATCGCCTGTTCGCACCTGCTGGTCGCCACGGGGCGCAAGGCGCGCACCGAAGGCTACGGGTTGGAGACGACGGGGGTCGCGCTGGGCAAGAACGGCATCGCGGTGGATGCGCGCCGCCGCACCAGCGTGAAGCATATCTACGCCATCGGCGATTGCCGCGAGGGGCCGCGGTTGACGCACGTATCGGGCTACGAAGGGTCCAACGTGGTGCTGGAAATCGCGCTGGGCGTTCCCGCCAAGGCCGATTTCACCGCGCTGCCGTGGTGCACCTACACCGCGCCCGAGGTGGCGCAGATCGGCCTGACCGAGGCCGAGGGGCGCGAGACGCTGGGGGACAGGCTGACCGTCGTCACCGAACATTTCGACCACAATGATCGCGCGGTTGCCGAAGGGCGGCCGGCGGGCCAGATCAAGCTGATGCTGAAGGGCAAGAAACTGGTGGGCGCCAGCATCGTGGGGGAAGGCGCGGGCGAACTGCTGCTGCCGCTGGCCCAGTCGATGACCGGCAAGACTTCCACCTTCGCTCTCGGCGGCGCGGTGATCGCCTATCCGACCCGTGCCGAGATCCTCAAGGCGGCGGCCTTCAAGGCGTGGGAGCCGCTGCTGTTCGGCACCTGGCCGAAACGCTGGGCAGGCCTGGTCGCGCGGATGCGACGGGCGTTCTGATGGCGAGCCGCAGCAGGAACGCGCCCGCCGGCCCATCGCCCTTCGCCGTCGACGTCAGTGCCCTGCCGCGCGAGAAATTCGCCGATCCCCTGCTGACCGCCGACGGATCGGAGCGGGCGAGCGTGGCGCTTACACGTCTGGACACGCTGTGGTTCGCCACCGGCACGCTGTGCAATCTCGCCTGCGCCAACTGCTACATCGAAAGCAGCCCGACCAACGATGCGCTGATCTACCTGACCGCCGCCGAAATCGCCCGCTTCCTCGACGAGATCGCTGCACGCGACGTGCGTGAAATCGGCTTCACCGGCGGCGAGCCGTTCATGAACCCCGAGATCATTGCGATGATCGAGGATGCCCTGTCGCGCGGACACGCGGTGCTGGTGCTGTCGAACGCGATGAAGCCGCTGCGGCGGCACGAGGCCGCGTTGCTGCGGCTGCGCGCGACGTATGGCGACGCGCTCACGATCCGCGTCTCGATCGATCACCATACGCGGCGGGTGCATGAGGAGGAGCGCGGGCCGAAAAGCTGGGCGCCGATGCTGGACGGCCTGCGCTGGCTTTCGGCCCACGGGTTCTCGATCGCCGCTGCCGGACGAAGGCTGCGCGGGGAGAGCGAGGCGCTGGCCCGCAATGCCTATCGCCTGCTGTTCGAAGCCGAGGGCATAGCCGTCGACACCGCCGACCCCGCGCGCCTGCTGCTGTTTCCCGAAATGGACGCCAGCGCCGACGTGCCGGAAATCACCACGGCCTGCTGGGGCATCCTGGACACGTCGCCGGACGACGTCATGTGCGCGTCCAGCCGCATGGTCGTCCACCGCAAGGGCGAGCCGGCTGCGCGGGTCGTCGCCTGCACGCTGTTGCCCTACGATCCGCAGTTCGATCTGGGCGCCAGCGTTGCCGAGGCGAGCCGCCCCGTCAGGCTCAACCATCCGCACTGCGCGCGGTTCTGCGTGCTGGGCGGAGCAAGTTGTTCGGCCTGACGCACCCTTCTGTCCTTTTCGAGCGTAGTCCAACCATGATCCGAACCATCCTCGCTTCCGCCGCCGTCCTCGCTTTGACAGCGACCGCCGCCCCTCATGCCGCCTCGGCCCAGAGCAGGATCGACGGCACATACCGCGATCAGGATGGCTACGTGCAGATCGTGGTGGCCCCGTGCAGCGCCAACGCGGCCGCACGCTGCGGGACGATCACGCGTATCCTGCGCATGAAGGAAGGCGAAACCAACCGCGATCGGTACAACGACGATCCCGCGCTGCGCAATCGGCCGATCACCGGCATCCGCCTGCTGCAGAACATGACCTGGCGCGACGGCGCCTGGCGCGGACAGGTCTACAATCCCGAGGACGGCGGCACCTACCGCGCGGTGGTGCGCCCGGGCCGCGGCGGCGCGCTGAGCGTGCAGGGCTGCCTGTCCATCGTCTGCCGCACGGTCACCTGGCCCGCCGCGTAAACCAGGGCCCGCGACATGGACAGGTGCAGCGGCAAGGGTTGACGCCATCCGCGACCCGCTATAAACGCGCGCCCTCGCTGTAGTGCCCTGTCCTCTAATGGTAAGAGAGCGGACTCTGACTCCGTCAATCAAGGTTCGAGTCCTTGCGGGGCATCCAGCTTTTCCTCACCCTTCCCAACGTTGCCACCGGCCTCTAAGGCCGTGCGTCGCTTTGCGAAAGGAACCGGCGTGAGCCCCGAAGACGAATTGACAGATCACAAGTTCTACCACGCCGATACCGAGGCGCAGTTCGAGAAGGCGGTGCCTTCCACCCCGCAGACGCGGCACCCGGCCTACAAGCTGGCGTTCCAGGATACCGATTTCCTGCTGCGCGAGGAACTGCGTCCGGTGCGCTTTCAGCTCGAACTGCTGAAGGCGGAAACGCTGCTGGACGAGGCCGGCGTGGGATCGACGCTAGTGATGTATGGCTCTGCCCGCATCCCCCCGCCAGAGGCGGCCGAGGCAGCCCTGGCGCAAGCCGAAAAACTGCCCGAGGAAGAGGCGGTGGTCGTCCGCAGCCTGGTGGCCAAGAGCAAGTACTACGCCGAGGCGCACAAGCTGGCCAAGCTGGTGAGCGAGAAATCGATCATCGAGGACGGCAAGCGCCAGTTTGTGGTGTGTTCGGGCGGCGGCCCGTCGATCATGGAGGCGGCGAACAAGGGGGCCAGCGATGCCGGCGCCGAGAGCATCGGGCTGAACATCATCCTGCCGCACGAGCAGGCGCCAAATCCCTACGTCACGCCTTACCTGTCGCTCAATTTCCACTACTTCGCATTGCGCAAGATGCACTTCCTGCTGCGCGCGCGGGCGGTGGCGGTGTTCCCCGGCGGGTTCGGCACGTTCGACGAGTTCTTCGAACTGCTGACGCTGGTGCAGACCGGCAAGATGAAGCCACTGCCGATCATCCTGTTCGGCAGGGATTTCTGGACCCGGGTGATCGATTTCGATGCGCTGGCCGAGGAAGGCACGATCTCGCGCCGCGATCTCGACCTCATCACCTGGTGCGAGACGGCGGAAGAGGCCTGGGCCGCCATCGCGGGCTTCTATCGTATCAAGGGATAACGGGGGCGGCCCAAGGGCCGCCCCCGTCCCATCACGATACCTAGAACTCGGTGGACACCTGCACGTACCAGTTGCGCGGGCGGGCGAAGATCTTCTCCGCGTAACCCAGCGTGCCGAGCGAGGCGTTGCCCTGGATCAGGTACTCCTCGTCGAAGGCGTTGAGGACGCCTGCCTGGATGCGATAGGCCTCGTCGATCTCCACCTCGATAGAGGCATTGCCCACGAAGTAGCCGTCCTGCTCGATCTCCGGCACGCTGCCGGTGATGAACACCAGGCTGGAGGTGTAGCTGCCGTCGAACCGCGGCGTCATGGTGACGCGCGGCGACAGGTCGAATTCGTAGCCCACGGCGAAGTTGCCCTGGAACGACGGGGTCAGCGGCAGGTCGTCACCCGGGGCCACGGTGGCGGTGGTGCCGGGGACAGGCGTGATTGTGCGGATTTCATCGTCGAGCACGGAGAGGCCCGCGTCGATTCTGAGGCCGCTGCCGTAGGGATCGTAGGTCGCCTCCGCCTCGAACCCGCGGATGCGCGCCTCGCCGGCGTTGAACAGCAGAGGCACCGGGCCCTGGCGGAAGACCAGCTGGATGTCGGTGTAATCGGCCTGGAAGGCGGCGAGGTTCAGGCGGACATCGCCGAAATCCATCTTCGCGCCGATTTCGTAGCTGTCGACGCTCTCCTCGTCGAAGGGCACCGGCACGAAGCCCGCGGGCGGCGCGTTGTAGCGGGTGTTGAAGCCGCCCGACTTGAAGCTGCGGGAATAGGAGACGTAACCGTTGAGCCAGTCGGCAAATTCATAGGCGACGTTGGCCGAGCCGGTGAGGGCGCTGAAGGTTTCGCGGAACGGATCGTTGAAGATGAACAGCGGGCCGCCCTCGGGGATCGCCAGCGTGGGCAGCGGATCGGGATCGGGCAGGGTGGACGGGAACAGGTTGAACACCGTTCCCGCATAGGTCTTGCGATCCTCAGTGTAGCGCAGGCCGCCGGTCAGCTCGAGCCCGTCGATCAGCTCGTACGACACCTCGCCAAAGGCTGCGAGCGAGCGCGTTTCGAGATCGGAGAACTGCAGGTCGCGGCTGCCCGGTCCGCCATTGAGGACGGACCCGATCACCGGCGGGGAGGGCGGGAAGGCGAGGAACACCGTCGCGCGCTCGGTGGTGTCCTCGTCGAAGTAGTAGCCGCCAAGGATCGCGCTAAGCCGGTCCGAATTGTACTGCAGTTGCAGTTCCTGGCTGACCTGGTCGGACTGCGAGCCGACGTCGGTGGTCAGGATTTCGAACGGGGTGTTGTCGGCATCGCGGATGCCGCGCGAATCGGTCGATCGGTAGGCGGTGATGCTTTTCAGCGTGATGGCGTCCGACAGCTCGTAGGTGGCCGTGCCCGACACGCCCCAGATCTCCGATTCGCTGCGAACCGGCGCGGTGCCGCCGTTGACGAAGTTGCCGCGCGCCTGGAAATCGTTGGCGCAGCGCGCATCGTTGATCAGCGGCACGTTGGGGGCGCCGAACCGGGGATTGCCGGGGGCGAGCGGGGCGAAGGGAATGGTCGCGCCGGGGCAGCCGGCAGCAACGCTGACGATGGCCGGCACGGGAGCCTGTTCGTTGATTCCGGCGAACACGAACGGCGCGCCGTTCTCGTCACGCCGCGAATAGTCGGCCCGCAGGTTCAGTTCGAACACCGGCGAAGGCTCCCACCGCAGGGCCGCGTTGCCGGAGATGACATCCTCGTTGCCCAGGTCGCGGCCATCGAATTCGCGGATGACGTAGCCCTGCCGCTGGCGGATGCCGCCCGACACGCGTGCCGCCAGCGTGTCTGCGATGGGCACGTTGAGCGCGGCGAAGCCTTCGAACAGGTTGAATTCGCCAAAGCGCGCCCGCGCCCGGCCGGAGAACTCGCCGAACTCCGGCTCCCGCGTGCGCACCAGGATGGCACCGCCGATGGTGTTGCGTCCGAACAGCGTGCCCTGCGGCCCGCGCAGCACTTCCACGCCGGCGATGTCGCCGAATTCCAGGGTGCCGCCCGCCGCGCGGCCGACATAGACCTCGTCGATGTAGATGCCGACGCCGGGATCGACCGCCGCCGTGGGATCGAGCTGGCCGATCCCGCGGATGAACACGACGGACGAGGAGCTGTTGCCCGAGAGCTGCCCGGCAGGCTTGAACTGCAGGCTGGGGGTGATGCGTTCCAGATCGGATGTCTGCACGATCTGCCGGTCTTCCAGCGTCTCGGCACTGAAGGCGGAGATGGCGACCGGCGTATCCTGCAGCGATTCCTCGCGGCGGCGCGCGGTGACGAGAATGACTTCGCCCGCCTGCTCATTCGCCTGCGCCTCGGCCGCTCCGGCGCCGGTGTCGGCGGGATCGTCCTGCGCATGGGCGGGCAGGGCGCAGGCGAGGGCAGCAAAGGCCGTGCCGGCAAGAATGGTGCGATGAAGTGCGGCTACGCCGAAGGTGCGCATGATGTCTCTCCCAAAGAACGACCGTTTTGGACGGCCTTGGCATTCTGTTATCACCAGTAACAGATGTCGACAACAACAACCTGCTTGCCCGCCGCCCGCCCGCGACTTACGCTTCCATCAGAACGAGAAAAAAACGGGACGGGGGCAGGATGGCACGACCGACCATGGCGATAGACGATGCCGGACAGGGTCTGGACTATGGCTTCCTGGCCGACCGGATCGGGTTCCTGCTGCGCATGGCGAGCGTCATCAACCTGGCGCAGCTTGCCCGCGATACGCCGGACAAGGCGCACACCTCGCAGCGGATGTCGGTGCTCGCGCTGGTGGCCGCCAATCCCGGCACGTCGCAGGTGCGCCTGAGCGAAGCGCTGCGCCTGTCGCGGCCCGCGGCCACGCTGGCGGTGGATTTCTGGCAGGAGCGCGGCTGCATGGAACGCCGGGTCGATCCGGACGACCGGCGCAGCTACGGCCTTTTCCTGACGCCGGCTGGCGAGGCGCTGGTGCCGCTGTTCGCCGAGATTTCGCGAGAGGCGGAAGTGTCTTTGCGCGACCGCCTGACAGAGGCGGAGGCGGTGGAGCTGCGCCGCCTGCTGGTCAAGATCATCGACTAACCGGATCAGCCGGACGCACGGCCTGGTGGCCCAGCGGCCCATGGCCCAGCCCGAACCCCGGCGCGTGCTTCAGCGCCTCGCGCACGAAGTGGCGGGCCTGTGCCACGGCCTCCTCCAGCGGCAATCCGCGCGCGAGGTGTGTGGCCACGGCGCTGGAGAGCGTGCAGCCGGTGCCGTGGGTATGCTTGGTGACGATGCGCGCTTCGGTCCACAGCACATCGGCCATGCCGGGCCGCACCAGGCGATCCTCCACCATCGGCCCGTCGGCATCGCCGCCCTTTGCGAGATAGGCGACCCCGCGCCCCCCGTTCCTGCCCGCCATTCCCGCCGCCCCGCCGAGCGCGGCGAGTTCGGGGACGTTGGGGGTGGTGAGCGTGGCAAGTTCCATCAGCCAGTCGAACACCGCGATGGTCGCTGCGTCGGCCAGCACGCTGCCGCTGGTAGCGACCATCACCGGATCGAACACGATAGGGCAGGGCAGGTCTTCCAGCCGGTCCGCCACCACCTCGGCAATGTCGGCGCTGCCGAGCATCCCGATCTTCACCGCGTCGACGCCGATGTCTTCCAGGCAGGCATCGATCTGCGCAGCGACGAAATCGGGCGTCAGCGCCTCGACCCCGCGCACCCCGCGGCTGTTTTGCGCGGTGACGGCGGTGATCGCGGTCATGGCATAGCCGCCGAGCATGGTGATCGTCTTGATGTCGGCCTGGATCCCTGCGCCCCCGGAGCTGTCCGAGCCGGCGATGGCGAGCACGCGGGGTGGGCGGGCCGACACGTCAGGCGGCCTTGGCCACGGCCTCGCAGATGTCGTCGACCACGCGGCGGACCTGCGCCTCGTCGTCGCCTTCTGCCATCACCCGCACCAGCGGTTCGGTGCCGGATTTGCGGATGACGAGGCGACCGCGGCCCTGCAATTCGGCCTCGGCGCTGGCAATGCAGGCCTGGACGCTTTCGGCATTGAGCGGATCGCCGCCGTCATAGCGCACGTTCTTGAGCAGCTGGGGCACGGGATCGAACAGGTGCAGCAGTTCGCTTGCCGGCTTGCCGGTGCGGACCATGGCGGCGAGCACTTGCATGGCGGCGATGGTGCCGTCGCCGGTGGTGGCATGGTCGAGCAGGATCATGTGCCCGGATTGCTCGCCGCCGATGTTGTAGCCGCCGGCCTTCATCGCCTCCAGCACGTAACGGTCGCCCACCTTGGCGCGCACCAGTTTCAGCCCCTCGCCCTGCAAAAAGCGCTCGAGCCCCAGGTTGGACATGACCGTGGCGACGATCCCGTCACCTTTCAGCAGGCCCTTCAGCTTCCAGCGGCTGCCGATAAGGCCCATGATCTGGTCGCCGTCGACCACCTGGCCCTTCTCGTCGATCACGATCAGCCGGTCAGCGTCGCCATCCAGCGCGATGCCGATGTCGGCGCCGACCTCCAGCACCTTGGCCTGAATGGCATCGAGCGAGGTGGAGCCGACGCCGTCGTTGATGTTGAGGCCATTGGGGGTGACGCCCATGGTTACCACTTCCGCCCCCAGTTCCCAGATCGCGGTGGGGGTGACGTTGTAGGCCGCGCCATTGGCGCAATCGACGACGATCCGCAGGCCATCGAGCCTGAGGTCCGAGGGCAGCGCGCGTTTTACCGCGTGGATGTAGCGGCCGCGGGCATCCTCGATCCGGCGGGCCCGGCCGATGGCCTCCCCTTCGGCCAGAACGGGCTCTGCATGCATGGCCGCCTCGATCGCCTCCTCGTCCTCGTCGGAGAGCTTGAAGCCATCCGGGCCGAACAGCTTGATGCCGTTGTCGGCGTAGGGATTGTGGCTGGCGGAAATCATGACGCCGATATCGGCGCGCATCTCGCGCGTCAGCATGGCGACGGCGGGGGTGGGCAGGGGCCCGGTCATCACCACGTCCATGCCCACGCTGGTGAAGCCCGCGACCAGCGCGTTCTCCATCATGTAGCCCGACAGCCGGGTGTCCTTGCCGATTACCACGCGATGCTTGTGATCGCCGCGCAGGAAATGCAGGCCCGCGGCCTGGCCCACCTTCATCGCCACGGCGGCGTTCAGTTTCGTGCCATTGGCCCGTCCGCGGATACCGTCGGTGCCGAAGAATTCGCGTCCCATTGTTACCTCTTTTGTCGCAGGCAAGTGCGCCATGCCATGCCGCCTCATGCCGGTATTGTCACGCGCCTTCCCGCCCGACTAAATGCGGCCTGCATTGCAACCCTCGCGCGCCTCGCGCATTGGTCTTGCAAAGACCCGTACAACAGGAAGGACGGACCACCCCATGGCTTTCACTCTCATCCCGCTGCCATTCGACGACGAGGCGATCGCGCCTGCCATCTCGGCAGAAACGTTCAGCTATCACCATGGCAAGCATCACAAGGCCTATGTCGACAAGACGAACGCCGCGATCGAAGGCACCGACCTCGACGGCAAGGACCTGATCACCGTCATCAAGTCCGCCCGCGGCGGCAACCAGGGCCTGTTCAACAACGCTGCACAGGTCTGGAACCACGGCTTCTTCTGGCACTCGCTCAGCCCGTCGGCCGTCGGCCCGAGCGGCGACGTTGCCAACAAGATCGAGGAGAGCTTCGGCAGCCTCAAGGAACTGGGCGACAAGCTGAAGGAAAAGGGCGCCGGCCACTTTGCCAGCGGCTGGGTGTGGCTGATCGAAAAGGACGGGAAGCTTTCCGTCGAGGACAGCCACGATGCGGAAACCATGGCCGATGGCGATGCCAACCCACTGCTGGTCATCGACCTGTGGGAGCACGCCTATTACCTCGACCACCAGAACGCCCGCCCGAGCTATCTCGACGCGGTGGTGGACGGACACCTGAACTGGGATTTTGCAGCCGAGAACCTGGCCCGCGGCACTGCCTGGACCTATCCCGGCTGACCGCAGCGTCGGCCAATTGCCACTGACAAAAGGCCCGCCCCTCTTGCAAAAGACGGGCGGGCCTTTTTTCGTGGCAAGCACGAGTAATTAGAAAATCAGGCGGTGTCGGGCACGCCAAGGTCCGGCCCGTGGTCGCCGAACAGGGGTTCGCCGAACAGGAAGCCGATGAAGTTGGGGCGGCCGAGATGGTCGACGAGCGCGGTCAGCGTCAGCAGGATCGGCACCGAGAGCAGGGCGCCCGCCACGCCCCAAATCCACCCGAAATAGCTCAGCGCGAGCAGGATCATAACCGGGTTCATCGTGAATCGCGCGCCCAGAATCGATGGCGTTACCACGTTCGCTTCCACCGTGTGCAGACCCAGGTAGGCCGCCGCGGGAATCAGCCCGACGAACACCGATTCCGCGGTGCCCAGGCCGAACAGGGCGAGCAGGCCGATCATGGCCAGCGGTCCGACGTAGGGGACGAAATTCAGCAGCATGGCAAGGCCACCCCACATGATCGGCGCCTCCAGCCCCAGCGCCCAGGCGCCGAGAGCGGTCACGATGCCCACCCCGGCGTTTATCAGGCCCACGGTGGTGATATAGGCGGCGACCCTGTCCTGCACATCGCGCAGGGCACGGGCCGCCTTCAGGCTGGAGCCGACCTCGGCGCGATCGAGCAGGAGGCGGCGGCGCAGGCGGATCCGCGCCTCAATCATGAAGAAGGCGAGCAGGAAGGTCAGCAGGATTTCCAGCAGCACCGTGGGGGTGGCGAAGGCAAGCTGTTCGAGCATGCTGGGATCCGCGAGCACGACTTCGTTCGCCTTGTCGCCCGATAACTCCGCGATCTGTGCGTTCAACTGGTCGACCCAGGCAAAGGCCAGCCGCAGGTCGCTGAAATGGTCGCGCACCTGTGCGATCATCGCCGGAAAGCGATCGTACAGGGATACCGCCGGCGTAAGGATCGCCGTCAGGGCCAGGCCCAGGATGCCGAAGAATATCAGCAGCGACAGGATGGATGCGAGGAAGTTGGGCAGCCCCCACATCGCAAGCTTGTCCGCCAGAGGGGACAGGATGATGGTGATGATAAGGCCGGCAAACAGCGGCAGGAACACCACCGATCCGATCGACAGCACGAACGGCAGGGCAAGAAACAGGCCGATGGCGAGCAGCACCACGAGGGCCGAGATCAGCCGCAGTTCCTGTGCCGCGAACCGCATCTGCCGCTCACGCGGGGTCGACGCCGGTCCGCTTGCCGCGCCGGACCTCACCTCGTCCCCCGTCGCGCTCATCGCCGCGCCATAGGTCTACCGCGTGGCCGCGGATTCGCCCCTGCCGGCGGCAACCTCGTCCAGTTCTTCGAGGATGGCGCGATGAGCGATGGGATCGCTGATCGCGCGATCGGGAATGTCGCCATCCTGGATCATGCTGGTCAATGCCGCACGGGCGCGCCCGACGCGGCTCTTGATGGTGCCGACGGCGCAGCCGCAGATGTTGGCCGCTTCCTCGTAGGAGAAACCGCCCGCACCGACCAGCAACAGTGCCTCGCGCCGTTCGGGCGGCAGCGTCAGCAATGCCCGGTGCAGGTCGGAAAGGTGGATCGGCTCTTCCTGACCGGCGGGCGCGGTCAGGATGCGTTCCGCCACTGTCTCGTCATATTCGCCGCGAAAGCGATTGCGGCGCATGTCGGTAAGATAGGCGTTGCGCAGGATCACGAAGGTCCACGCACGCATGGAGGTGCCGGGCTCGAAGCGCTGTTGCGCCGCCCATGCCTTGAGAAGCGTTTCCTGCACGAGGTCGTCCGCCATGTCGGGACGACCGCACAAGCCACGAGCGAAAGCGCGAAGATGCGGGACGACCTCGGTCAGTTCCCGTTTGAAATCGCGCTTGTCGTCGTTGCTGCGTTCCGGCAGCTCGCGTGTCTGGGACCCCTTGGTCATCGACCCCCGTCTTTGTCCAGCTTGGCCAGCAGGTCTGCAAATGCATCCGGCAGCGGCTCATCGAGCACGCTGTCGTAAAGGCGCTTCAGTCCGTTTGTCCATTCCGGATCGCCTTCCTTGCCAACATCGTGTCTCGATGCTGGCTTATCAACCTTCTTGTCGTTTTGTGTGCCCGACATCGTCGTAAAAAGCTTCCCATCCCGCCACCCGGCTGTTGCCTTGCCTGCGCGATGGCAGGCAAAAGCCGGGGGTCATGTGCGATATTGCGTTCGTCCGGAACGAAACGCGGTCCGTCCGGTTCCCCGCATGAACATATGTGTGTACGGCAGTGGTCGCAAACCGGCAACAGCCGATGGCCCGTCGAATGGGTTCACGCGTGATTACAGGGACGGTCGCCCGCGCGGCCCAGGAGTTGTCTTGCAGCAGCAGATTTCCCGGCGAAGCAGCACGAGGCGGTGGCTTATGCGCTTTCCGCGCGGAATGCCGCTGGGTATTTTCGTGCTGATTGCTGCCGTCACCATCCTCAGCATCTTTGCGATCGAGCGGGGCGAGAACCAGCGGGAAGCCGCGCAGCTGAACGCGCGGGCCATTACCATCGCCGCGGCACTCGAACGGCGCGCGAACGCCTCCAGCGCTTATCTGCGCGCCGGTGCCGCACTGTTGTCCGGCATGGAAGAAGTGCCGGCGGACGAATTCCGGCGCTTCGTTTCGGAACTGCGCCTCGATGCCGACTATCGCGGTGCCGATGGCATTGGCTGGGCCAAGGTGGTGCGTCCGTCGGAGGAAGAGGCCTTCAACGCCCTCGTCTCCGCGCAGGGTTCGCGCACCGCAGAGCTGCATCCGCGTCCTGACGGGAACCGTCCCTTCGCCATTCCCGTGACGTTCCTGCAGCCCGATACCGAACGCAATCGCCAGGCGCTGGGCTTTGACATGTATTCCGAACCCGTCCGCCGCGCGGCGATGCAGGAAGCGGAGCGGACGGCGCGGCCCACCGCGACCGAGCGCATTGTGCTCGCGCAGGAGGGTGACGGCGAGGAAGCGGGCTTCCTTATCTACATGCCGGTGTTCGAGCCATCGGCGGGCGGCCGTGCGCTGAAGGGGTTCATCTTCAGCCCTTTCAACGCCCAGGACTTCGTGCAGAGCGCGCTCGAACTGGATGATGCCGGTTCGTTCGGCATCAGCCTCTACGACGGCAGCCGGAGCGACGAGGGTCTGCTGGCGAGCATCAATGACGGCGAGGATCAGCCCGAAGTGCGATCCGTCACGCAGGTGCTGACAATCGCCAACAATCCGTTCCAGCTCGTCATCACCTCGCACGAGGACGCGGGCCTCTCCGGCCTGTCGATGGCGACGCTGATCTTCGGCCTGCTGGTGGGCGCATTGCTGATGCTGCTGGTACGGATGCTGACCCAGCAGGCGCAGGAGGACGAAGCCTCGCTCGCGTGGTTCGAGGAGCAGGCATCGATCCGCAATTCGCTGACCCGTGAGCTCAATCACCGGGTCAAGAACACGCTGGCCAACGTGCTCTCCATCATCGCCCTCACCCGGCGCCGGTCCAGCGATATCGAGGAATTTGCCGACGGCCTCGATGGCCGCATCCGCGCGCTTTCGGCAACCCACGACCTGCTCACCCAGTCCGACTGGGGATCGACCCCGGTGCGCGCGGTGATCGATGCCGAACTCCTGCCCTACGCCCATGGCGGCGACCACGAAGTCAGGCTGGAGGGGCCGGACGTGGAACTTGCCCCCAACGATGCCCTGTCCCTGGGCTTGGCCATCCACGAACTGGCCACCAATGCCGCCAAGTACGGTTCGCTCAGCCAGCCCGGCGGGAGCGTATCGGTGCGCTGGAAAGCGATGACCCAGTCGCTGGTGCGGGTCGAATGGCTGGAACGCGGCGGTCCGCCGGTCAAGCAGGTGCGCAGCCGGGGTTTTGGCACCGACCTTATCGAACGTATCGTGGCGCATGAACTCAAACACCCGGTGGAGCTTGATTTCGATCCCGAGGGGGTGCGCTGCGTGCTGCTGATCCCGGTGCGCCGGGCAACCGACTTCGTCCTGCGTGCGAACCGCAGCGAATCCCTTCAGGGCTGATCGCCGGTGTTTCGAACACTCCTGGTCTGCCTTTCCGCCGCGCTCGCGCTTGGCGCCTGTGCGCCCGAACCGCCCGCAGGGCCTACGGTGCTGGCGGCATCCAGCATGCAGGAAGCGCTGGAAGGAATAGCCCGCGACTGGGAGGCTGAAGGACAAGCTGCGCCCGTGCTTTCCTTTGGCGCTACCTCGGCCATCGCCCGGCAGATCGAATCGGGCGCACCGGCAGATATCGTGGTGACCGCCGATCGTGAGTGGATGGACTGGCTGGAGGAGCGTGATTTGCTCGCCGGCGAACCGCGCGCCTTTGCCAGCAACACTCTGGTGGTGGTGGCGCCAGCGGATCCGGCGGGCGTAGTCCCTGTGCCCATGTCGCTGCGCGAATTTGCCCAGGATCCCGATGGCGGGCGCATCGCATTGGCTGAAACGGGCAGCGTACCGGCAGGTCGCTATGCCCGCGCGGCGCTGCAGAGCATGGGCCTGTGGGACGTGCTGGAGCCCCGGGTTGTCCCGGCCGAGAGCGTGCGGGCCGCCCTTGCCTTTGTCGAACGCGGCGAGGTTCCGCTTGGCATTGTCTATGCCACCGATGCCCAGGCGAGCGATGGCGTGCGCGTGATCGAACGGGTCGATCCCTCGCTCCATCCGCGCATCCTGTACTACCGCGCGCAGGTTGCCGCCTCGCGCGATAACGAGGCGCAGGCCTTTGCCGATTACCTCGTCAGCGATGCGGCGCGCAGGCGTGTTGCAAGCTACGGGTTCGGATCGCCATAAGGGATGCGATGCTGACCCAGGCCGAGTGGTATGTCCTGCTGCTATCGCTCAAGGTCAGCCTTGTCGCGGTACTGATAACGCTGCCCGTCGCCTATGCGCTGGCCTGGCTGATCGCGCGGCGGACGTTTCCGGGGCGCACCCTGCTCGATGCCGCGATCCATCTGCCGCTGGTGCTTCCCCCGGTGGTGACGGGCTGGCTGCTGCTGTTGCTGCTGGGGCGCGGGGGGCCGGTGGGCGGATGGCTCGACCGGGCCCTTGGCCTGACGCTGGTGTTTCACTGGACCGGGGCGGCGCTGGCTGCCGCAGTCATGGCCTTGCCACTGATGGTGCGCGCGATGCGGCTTTCCATCGAGGCGGTCGACCGCCGCCTGGTGGACGCCGCGCGCACCCTGGGCGCCAACCCCTGGCGCGCCTTCCTCACCATCACCCTGCCGCTTTCCGCGCCGGGCATCGCGGCAGGGGCCATGCTCGGCTTCGCCCGCTCGCTGGGCGAGTTCGGCGCGACCATCACCTTTGCCGCCAACATCGAGGGACAGACGCGCACGCTGCCTCTGGCCATCTATACGGGGCTGCAACTGCCCGGCGGAGAAGCGGCAGTCGCACGCCTGGCGATCATCTCCATCGTCCTGTCGCTGGGCGCGCTGATCGTGTCGGAATGGCTGGTGCGCCGCTCGCAGGGGACACGCGCCCATGTCCTTTGATCTGGACTGTGTCGTGCGGCCGGGGGCGGCGCCCATCATCGCCCGGTTCGCCTCCGAAGCGCGACTGACGGCGCTCGTCGGCCCATCCGGCGTCGGCAAGACCAGCGTCCTGAACGCCATCGCGGGGATACTGGCGCCAGTCGAAGGCCGGATCGCGGTGGCAGGACAGGTGCTGTTCGACAGCGAAGCGGGCGTGAACCTGCCGCCCGAGGCGCGGGGCGCGGGATACGTGTTTCAGGACGCGCGCCTGTTCCCGCACCAGCGCGTGCATGCAAACCTGGTCTACGGCGAACGGCTGGCTCGGAACGCGGGATGGATTGGGCGAGACGAGGTGATCGAGCTCCTCGGCGTGGGCCACCTGCTGGATCGCTGGCCGGCAACGCTTTCAGGCGGGGAAGCGCGGCGCGTGGCGATCGGGCGCGCGCTGCTCGCCGCGCCCCGCTTCCTGTTGCTGGACGAGCCGTTGTCCTCGCTCGACGCCGAAAAGGCCGAGCGTCTCGCCGCGCTGATAGAACGCATCCGCGACGAGATCGCGGTGCCGATCCTGCTGGTCAGCCACGCCGCCGAGGAGGTCGAACGGCTTGCCGGACAGGTGGTGACGCTGGGTTAGGGGCACGGTGCCCAGCTCTGATAAGAAGTGGTGCCGCTTACAGGACTCGAACCTGTGACCCCATCATTACGAATGATGTGCTCTACCAACTGAGCTAAAGCGGCGTCCCCGTTGCCGGGAAGTGGAGGCCCGAGCCGGAATCGAACCGGCGTGCAAGGATTTGCAGTCCTCTGCGTAACCACTCCGCCATCGGGCCTCACGAAGGCGGGCCACCTAGCGCGCCTTGTGCGGACGTGCAATGCCCTTCGATCGGACCAGGCCATCGTAACGGATCGTTTGCTTGGACGGTAAGCACCTGTTTGCGAATTACCGATAAACCCGCGCCCACGCGAACGAGGGTTATTTTCATGCATGCCACCGATACCCAGGCCCTGCGCCTCAAGTGCCGTTCGCGGCGGGGGGCCAGTGCTGATCTCGAGGTGCTCGACATCTCGATCGGCGGGGCAATGGTCGAATCGCGCGGATGGAGCGCCGAGGTGGGGGAGCGGGTGCTGGTCACGCTGCCGGGCCTATCCGCCCAGCCCGCCGAACTGGTGTGGATGGAGGATGGCCGCGCCGGCATTGCCTTTGAACACCCGCTGCACGAAACAGTGTTCGACCGGCTGGAGGCGATGATCGGGGAGCAGTGAAGGGGTCGGTCCGTCAGGGAACGGGCGCTCCTGACCAACCCATTTTCAACAGGCAATCATCCCGCGCATCGGCCTGTCGCGCAAGGCGTTGGGCAGGCATGAACGGCCGTTCTGCCACCAGCCCGTAGCAGCCCGCCCCGGCCAGCTTGGAGCGAAAGGCGCGAGACATGCACCTCCACGCTGCTAGCTCAGGATCGTGGTTGAGCCGCCGGACGTCAGCCAGCAGTTGGCGGCCCGTGACCCGTTCGCCGGAGGCGTCCGCGAGGCACCAGAGCTGGGCAAATTCGCGCGGCAGCAGTCCCAGCCACCGCGATCCCCGGCGTGCGTGCCCTCATGCCGCCGAAGCGTTCACACCCATGCTGTGCAGGTAGCGCTTCACGTTGCGCGCCGCCTGCCGCAGGCGCTGCTCGTTCTCGACCAGGCCGATGCGCACATAACCTTCGCCATCCTCGCCATAGCCCACGCCAGGTGCCACCGCGACCTGCGCATGGGTGAGCAGCTGCTTGGCGAATTCCATGCTCCCCATTGCCTTCAGCGCCGGGGGCAGCGGTGCCCAGGCGAACATCGATGCGGGCGGGGCGGGGATGTCCCAGCCGGCGCGGCCGAAGGCATCGATCATCACGTCACGCCGGCGATGATACATCTGGCGCGTCTGCTCCACGCAATCCTGCGGGCCGTTGAGCGCGGCGCAGGCGGCCGCCTGGATGGGGGTAAAGGCGCCATAATCGATGTAGCTCTTCACCCGCGTCAGCGCGGCGATCAGGGTCTTGTTGCCCACGGCAAAGCCGATTCGCCATCCGGCCATGCCGTAGGTCTTGGAGAGGCTGGTGAATTCGATCGCCACGTCCTTTGCGCCCGGCACCTGCAGGATGGATGGCGTGGGCTTGCCGTCGTAATAGAGTTCCGAATAGGCCAGGTCCGACAGTACCCAGATCTTGTGGAAGCGCGCCCAGTCCACCAGCCGTTCGTAAAAGGCGAGGTCGACCGTCTCGGCCGTCGGGTTGGAGGGGAAGTTGACCACCAGCACGGTGGGACGTGGCACGGTAAAGGCGACCGCGTTGTCCAGCGCCCGCCAGTAATTCTCGTCCGGCGTGGTGGGCACGGAGCGGATGCTGGCGCCGGCGATGATGAACCCGAACGTGTGGATCGGGTAGCTGGGATTGGGGGCGAGGATGGTGTCGCCTGGCGCGGTGATCGCACTGGCAAGGCTGGCGAGGCCTTCCTTGCTGCCCAGCGTCACCACGACCTCTGTTTCGGGATCGGGGTCGACGCCGAACCGGCGCGCGTAGTAATTC
The DNA here is from genome assembly GCF_009827335.1 of Aurantiacibacter arachoides. Lineage (GTDB taxonomy): Bacteria > Pseudomonadota > Alphaproteobacteria > Sphingomonadales > Sphingomonadaceae > Alteraurantiacibacter > Alteraurantiacibacter arachoides. Next base: position 298,095 of record NZ_WTYH01000001.1, read on the forward strand.
GCCTGCGCCTTTCTCAGGCCCGGGATACCTTTCGACTGGGAATAGCCGTGCGCGTCCGGCTTGGCGGCCACTTCGCACAGCTTGTCGATGACGTGCTGGGGCGGGGGCTGGTCAGGGTTGCCCATGCCCAGGTCGATGATGTCACGCCCCTCTGCACGCGCGGCCGCGCGCATCGCATTGACCTCGGCGATGACGTAGGGCGGGAGGCGCTTGATGCGGTAGAAATCGTTGTCCATCGGGTCCTTGATCCTGGGGGCTGCGGCAGGCCCGTGATGGCGCAAACCTGCTGTGGGCGCAATTCCGTTCGATCCGAAGACGCTTTCGCTTGCCCATCGTTGCGCATAAGAGATTGGGCATGGCCGAAAAAGACGACGACCCGATCGATCGCACGGGGCACGATGCCGCCGACCTGTTCACGCAGATGCTGCGCATCCAGGGCGAAAGCGCGCAGGCGATGATGGCGGCCTTTGCCCCTCCCCCGGCAGAAGGGATGCGCCCCGTGGACGCGATGGGCGAGGCGATGCAGGCGTTCCAGGCGAATTGGCTGAACCTGGTGAATCCGTCCGCCGATGCTGCCGCACCGCTGGCAGCCGATCCTGCCAGCTGGATGGAGACGATGCGACAGTGGGCCGCGACGATGCCGATGGCCGATCCCGCCGGGCAGGCGCAGCTGTGGGCCGAGAGCGCGCAGCTGTGGCAGGATGTGATCGCGCAGTATTCCGGCGAAGGGCAGGGCGAGCCGCAGCTACCCCGCCGCGATCGCCGTTTTGCCGACAAGGCCTGGCGCGATCAGCCGGTCTTCGCGCTGATCCACCAGACCTACCTGCTGTTTGCCGAAAGGCTGGGGGAAAGCGTCGACACCGCGCAGGGCCTGAGCGACAAGGAGCGCGCCGACCTCAAGTTCGCAACGCGCAACGTGCTCGACGCGATGAGCCCGGCCAACTTCCCGCTCATCAATCCGGTCGTGCTGGAACGCACGATCGAGACGGGTGGGGAAAACCTGGTCAAGGGGCTGGAGCGGCTGACCGGCGACCTGGAGCGCGGGCAGTTGACGCACACCGATACCAGCGCCTTCGTACTGGGGGAGAACGTGGCGGCGACGCCGGGCAAGGTGGTGTTCGAGACAGAGCTGTTCCAGCTGATCCAGTATGCGCCCGTCACGGACGAGGTGTTCGAGACGCCGCTGCTGATCTTTCCGCCGTGGATCAACCGCTTCTACATTCTCGACCTGAATCCCAAAAAGAGCTTCGTGCGCTGGGCCGTCGAACAGGGGCTGACCGTGATGATGGTCAGCTGGAAAAGCGCCGACGAGAGCCTGGCGCATATCGGCTGGGACGATTATTTCCGCGCGCAGATGCAGGCGATCGACCTGGTGCGCGAGCGGCTGGGCGTGCCGGCCGTGCACACCATCGGCTATTGCGTGGCGGGCACGACGCTGGCGGGCACGCTGGCAGTGCTGGCGCGGCGGGGCGAGGCGGACAAGGTGGCAAGCGCGACCTTCTTCACCGCCCAGGTCGATTTCGAACACGCGGGCGACCTGTCCCGGTTCATCGACGACGGGCAGCTGGAATTGATCCGTCAGGCGTCGAAGGGCGGCACCCTCGATGGCCGCTACCTTGCGGCGACGTTCAACCTGCTGCGCGGCGGTGACCTGATCTGGAACTACGTGGTCAACCATTACCTGCTGGGCGAGGACTATCCGGCCTTCGACCTGTTGTACTGGAACGGCGACGTCACCAACCTGCCTGCAAGGTGGCACGGCGTGTATCTGCGCGATCTTTATCGTGACAATCTGCTGGTCCGGCCCGACGCGCTCAGCGCCGACGGCACGCCCATCGACCTTTCCCTGGTGCAGACGCCAACCTATATCCAGGCAGGGCGCGAGGACCATATCGCACCGGCGGCAAGCGTGTTCCGCCTGCTCGATCACTTCGGGGGCGACAACCGCTTCGTCCTTGCTGGCAGCGGCCACATCGCGGGCGTGGTCAATCCACCCAATGCGAAGAAATACCAGTACTGGACCAACGATGGCGCGTTCACGACGATAGAGGAGTTCGTGGCAGGCGCGGCCGAGCATCCGGGAAGCTGGTGGCCGGACTGGATCGCGTGGATCGCGGCGCAGGCGCCGAAGAAGGTGAAAGTCCGGGGCAAGCGTAAGCCGGGCGGGAAGGGCGACCGGGTGATCGAGGACGCGCCGGGACGGTATGTAAGGATGCGCTGATCCGACTTAAGCCGTTGACCGCAAAGCCTTCTCTCGGAAATGGTGCAGTGCACAATAAATCTTGACTTAGCCGGTGCAGCAATCTATATTGCAATGCAACAAGGGTGGCAATTCCGCTGCCCGTGCCAAGCGAGGTTTCATGGCTCAGCCAACCGATTCCCAGGCCCCAGAGGCCACCGCCGCCGATTCCGTCGCCAAGCCTGCAACGGCAAAGCCGCAGGTGGAAACGTCGAAGGCAGATGCTGCGGATAGCGCGCCAAAGGCGACCACCGAAGAGGCCAAGCCGGCGTCGACCGATACGGTAGCAAAGCCTGCCAGCAAGCCTTCGGCGACGAAGGCTCCGGCTGACAAGGCAGCAGCCAAGGCTGGCAAGGCCTCCGGCAAGCCCGTGAAGCCAGCGTCCAGGAAGCCCGCTTCCCGCAAGACCGCCACGCGCAAGGCGTCGGTCAAGGCTGCCGCCCGGCCCCGCGTGGCCAAGGCGGCGATCAAGCAACAGATCCCTGAAACAACCATTTCAAAGCTGAAGGAAACCATCATGGCCAGCAAGCCCGACTATTCGAACGATTACACCAGTGCGATGACCGACTCCATGTCGGGCGCCGTGACCGAGATGCAGAGCCGCGCGCAGGCCGCCTATGAAAAGGGCACTGCCAACCTTTCGGACATGACCGACTTTGCCAAGGGCAACGTCGAAGCCATGGTCGAAAGCACCAAGGTGATGGCCGAAGGCATGCAGGCGCTGGGCAAGACCTACGCCGAGGAAGCAAAGTCCGCCTACGAGACGATCACCGCCGACCTCAAGGAAATGGCTGCCGTCAAGAGCCCGACCGAGCTGTTCCAGCTGCAGGGCCGCATGATGCGTCGCAACTTCGATGCGATGATGGCCGTCGGCACCCGCAACACCGATGCCGCGGTCAAGCTGGCGAACGACGTTGCTGCCCCCCTTTCGGGCCGCGTCAACATCGCCGCGGAAAAGATGTCGAAGGTCGCCTGAAGCATCTTCACACGAATCGGGCCGCCATCTCTCCTCTCCCCGGCGGCCTCACGGGCCGGACAGCTTCGCGCTGTCCGGCCTGTTTCGTTTCCGGGCGTGCTTCATACTAAGCCGCGACCTTGAATCTGCGTTCACCCCCTTGCAGCCCGCGCCGATGATACGATATTCGCCTTTCCCCATGCTCGCCATTCGCCAATCCTCCTCTGCCTCCCATCGGGCCTCCACCCTCGCTGCCGGCGATGACGATGGAGACGACGGGCATGGGGGTTCGGGCCACGGCGAGGGCGACAACCAGATCGGCGTCGCCACCAAGACCCGCGCCAAGTCCAAGAAGCCCAGCCAGTACAAGGTGCTGATGCTGAACGACGATTACACGCCGATGGAATTCGTCGTGCTCGTGCTCAAGCGCTTCTTCCGCATGGATCTGGAACAGGCGACGCGGGTCATGCTGCACGTCCACCAGCGCGGCGTCGGCATCTGCGGTGTGTTCCCCTACGAAGTTGCCGAAACCAAGGTGAACCAGGTGATGGATTTCGCGCGCGAGAATCAGCACCCGCTCCAGTGCACGCTGGAAAAGGCCTGAGCCTTGCCGCCCGGCGCGCGCAGCGGCGGCGTTCGGCATTCGCGCATGACCGCTTCGGCTTTTGCCGCTAAGGCCTGCGGGAACCCGTTCCTGCCCGCTACGTCCATTGAGACACGTGTCCCGCTTCATCACCTCTGCTGATCGCTACATCTTCCGCCTCACGGTGGTGCCCATGCTGGGCATCTTCGTGCTCGCGGCAAGCCTGCTGATGCTGGAAAAGATGCTGCGCCTGTTCGAATTCGTCAGCACGGAAGGCGGCCCCATCGGTGTCGTGTTCTCGATGTTGCTGAACGTCGTGCCGGAATACGCCGGGCTGGCGATCCCGCTGGGCCTGATGCTCGGCGTGCTGTTCGCCTTTCGCAAGCTCGCGACGTCGAGCGAGCTTGACGTGATGCGCGCGGTCGGCTGGTCCTACACCCGGCTGCTACGCGTGCCCTATCTCATCACCTTTGCCCTGGTGGCGCTCAATTTCGCCATCGTCGGCTACATCCAGCCCAACGCCCGCTTCGCTTACGAGGAAATGGAGTTCGAGCTGCAATCGGGCGCGCTCGGCGCTTCGATCAAGGTCGGCGAATTCAACACCATCGACCGGCGACTGGCGCTGCGTATCGAGGGCAGCCGCGATGAAGGGCGCCAGCTCGACGGCATCTTCGCGCGGCTGGAGGATTCCCGCGGCCAGGTCCTGTCGATCACCGCGCGCGAGGGGCAGTTTCTCGCCAATCGGGAGAACCGCAACACCCTGGTGCTGCGGCTGATGGACGGCACCATCGTCCACGACGTGGTGAACGGCACGCCCCGCGTTCTCAGCTTCAGCCAGCATGATCTGCCCATCGACCTGCCGGCGCTGGAGGAATTTCGCCAGCGGGGCGAGGACGAGCGCGAATATATCCTGCCGCAACTCCTCGAAATCGGCTGGAGCCCCGATAGCAGCGGCATCGAACGCGCGGCGAGCCAGGCCGCCTTCAACTATCGCATGGTCGAGGTGGTGATGATGCTGATGCTGCCGCTGCTGGCCGTGGCGCTGGCGATCCCGCCCAAGCGGTCGACGAGCTCGCTGGGCGTGTTCCTGTCGATCGTGATCGTCGTCGCCTATCACAAGATCAACCAGTACGGATCGGACGTGGCCGCGCTCGGCCAGGTCGACCCGTTCCTCGCGCTGTGGGGACCGTTCGCGGTGATGGTCGCGATCATCGGGTGGATGTATTACCAGGTCGCCTTCGTGCCGGGCGGGCAGGCGATCGGGTTCCTCGAAAGTTTCTGGAAGAAGATCCGCCGCCGCCTGCGCAAGCTGCTCGGCCGGGACAAGCTGAAGGGCTTCGTCGCGGAGGACGAATTCGACGATCAGGACGACCACGACACCCACGGCGCCGCGACCCGGCAGCGGGAGGCGATGAGCGATGCTTGATTTCTTCCCCTCGCGAGTGCTGACGGTCTACCTCGCCAAGATGTTCTTCATGCGCATCGTGGCCGTGCTGGCGATGCTGGTTCTGGTGCTGATGATGCTCGACCTGCTCGGCAAGACGGGGGATATTTTGGCGGCGCCGGGCAATGGCCAGGGCGAACTGCTGACCTATGCCAGTTTGCGCGTGCCGCAACTGGTGTCGCGATTCCTGCCCTATTCGGTGTTGCTGGCGACGATCATCACCCTTGCCGGGCTGAACCAGAATTCCGAGGTGATCGCGATGAAGGCGGCGGGCCTGTCCGCGCACCAGATCCTGGCCCCCTTGCTGCTGATGGGCGTCATCGTCGCAGGGGTCTCCTTTGCTTTCAACGAACGCGTGGTAACGCGCGCCAATGCGACGCTGAAGGCGTGGGAAGCGGTCGAATACGCCGCCATTCCGGATGATCCGGCGACCCGCGCGAACGTGTATTTCAACGACGGCAACGACATCCTGATGGCTGCGACCGCGGCGGGCCGAGGCGCGCGCACGGTGTTGACCGACGTGACCTTCTACGAACGCGACGCGAACGGCATGATCGTGCGCCAGGTGGAAGGCGCGCGGGCAACCTATGCCGGGGCCGACGCCGGGTGGCGGCTGGAGGACACGACCAGCTTCGATGTCGCCACCGCGCAGACCACGACGGCGCCGGCGCTGACCGTGGCCCCCGGTGTGGAGCTGGGACAGGTCGAACTGCGGCGGGTCGATCCCGATGCCGAGACGCTGCCGCAGCTCTCCCGCTCGATCCAGGCCCTGCGTTCAGCCGACCGGCGCACGACCGAGCTCGAAGCCAAGTGGTGGCACAAGTTTTCCGGGCCGCTGTCGGCGGTGCTGATGCCGCTGCTGGGCGCAGTGGCAGGTTTCGGTCTGGCGCGGTCGGGCAACCTGTTCATCCGCGCGGTGATCGGGATGGCGCTGGGTTTCGCCTACTTCGTGGTCGACAACGCCGCGCTCGCGATGGGCAGTTTCGGCGGGTATTCCCCACTGATTGCCGCCTGGGCGCCGTTCTTCCTGTTCCTGTTCGTGGGGGAGACCGTGCTCGTCCGCACGGAGGAATGATGGCGGTGCGCGGTGCCTCGCTGGCGGTCCTCGCCCTGCTCACGCTCAATGCCTGCGGCGAAACCGCCAACGACGAAAGCGACGACCTCGTGGTGTCCGCCGAGGAACCCATCGTGATCGCGGAAGAGCCGATGGTCGACCCGATGCCGACCGAAACCGCTTCGGGCGCGGAGGCGGTGGAAGGCGAACTGCCCGCGGACGATGGCGACGAGTCCGGCCAGCCGGACGACGCGCCCCTATCCGAAGGGCTCTAGCCGCGCCTGCCCATCGTCGACCGGGCGATCCGCCCGACCAACGGCCACATGCCGGCATGGCTTGACTCGGCAAAGGTCGATTGCGGACCGAGGTGCGCCGAGATGCGCCGGTGCGCCTCGTGCAGCGAGTGATAGGGCATCGACGGGATGAGGTGGTGGACGGCGTGATACCGCAGCCCCACCGGCGCCCAGGCCCCGGCGATGACGCGCGGCACGTTGACGCTGTCGAGATACTGCGCGGTCACCGTCATCGCCTCGCCCTCGTTCTCCCACAGGTGGGCCACCAGCGTGCGCAGCTGGTTGAACACGGCGACGGCCGCGGTGACTGCCATCGCGATCAACAGCGGCCGCCATCCCAGCCACAGCGGCGTGGTCATCAGGAATATCGCCCAGATGCTTGCGCCCAGTTCCTGGAACAGGAACCAGCCGCGCAGCTTGGCGTCGGCCGGTTTGCGGCGGAACTGCGGGTTGATCGACAGGGCGGAAAACCGCTCCCACGCAAGGCGGCGCAGCGGCGGGATCAGCAGGCCAAGCGGCGTGAGAACGCCCCAGCGGAACAGCAATGCAACAGGTGCCAGTGCGGCGACAAGGACGAACAGCGGCAGGCTCCACGGTTTCATCAGGGCCAGCGGCATGTATTCCGGGTCCTCCTGCGTGCCGTACTTGGTGCGCGCGTGGTGCAGGGTGTGGACGTGCTCGTACATCAGGCTGGGGGTGAGCATCGGGATGCCGACGAGCAGGTTCCAGGCCGTGCGGAAGCCAGGCAGGGCATCGCGGTGCAGGTGGCTGATCTCGTGAATGAACAGCAGCGCGCGATACAGCGCGAAGACCGCAACCAGGGCGCAGGTCCAGGCGATCCACGGCGTCTGGCTGAGGATGGTGCCTGCCAGCGCGGCATAGCCGACCGTGGCGGACAGCAGCATGTCGGGCCAGTAGATCGACGGTTTCGCCTCGGTGATGTCGCGCGTCAGCTCCACCGCGGCGCGCAGCATCGCCTTGTCATCGGGAATGTTGGCGTGCACCCGCCTACGTCCGGCGGCATCGCCGGAAAGGGCAGGGTCCAATATCATCGTTGCATCGCTCACTTCGGCGTATTCCCGGATGGTCTGGCTTGACACGCCGCCCGTAGCGCAACCAGTGCTGCGCCAAGCTGAATGGAAGGCGTTTTGCGTGGCTGCTGAAATAGATATTGCACCCGTTTCGGGCAAGGGCGACCTCAATGCCTTCATCGAACTCGCCTACACCCTGAACGCCAGCGATCCCAACTGGGTGCCGCCCCTGCGCGCCGACGTTCGCGAACTGCTGACGCCGGGCAAGAACCCGTTTCACGATCACGCCAGGGTACAGCTGTTTCTCGCCCGCCGGAATGGCAGGGTGGTGGGGCGCATCTCTGCCCACTACGACGAACTGGCGTTGCAACAGCCGCCCGAACAGGGCATGGGGCCGGGCACGGGCAACTGGGGCATGTTCGAGGCGGCGGACGAGCCCGTGGCCGCCGCACTGATCGCCGGCGCGGAGCAGTGGCTGCGCGACCAGAACATGACCCGCGTGCTGGCGCCGATCAGCCTGTCCATCTGGGAGGAGCCCGGCCTGCTGGTGCAGGGCTTCGATCATGCCCCGATGCTGCTCATGGGTCACAACAAGCCGGAATACCGGGGCTGGATTGAACGACAGGGCTACGCCAAGGCCAAGAGCCTCTACACCTACGACATCCACACTCTGGCCGACGGGTTTCCCGACCTCATCAACCGGATCGTCGCATCGGGCGAACGGTCGAGCCGCATCACGGTGCGCGAGGTCGACCTGTCGCGGTTCGAGGAAGATGCGGCGATCTGCATCGATATCCTCAACCAGGCCTGGTCGCGGAACTGGGGTTTCGTGCCCTTTACCGAGGCGGAAAAGGCCTATGGCGCGAAAAAGCTCAAGCCGTTGATCCTGAAGGGCGCGAACATGATCGCCTACGTCGACGGCGAACCCGCCGCCTTCATGCTCGCGTGGCCCGACATCAATCGCAAGCTGAAGGATTATGGCGGCAGGCTGTTCCCCTTCAACTGGGCGAAGTTGCTGTGGTGGCTGCGCGATCCCGACGATGCCAATTTCCGCGTGCCCCTGATGGGCGTGGTGCCCAAGTATCAGAACTCGCGCATGGCGAGCCAGCTGGCCTTCATGATGATCGAGTACATCCGCCGCTACGCCGTCGGCAGCCACGGGGCGCACCGTGCGGAGATCGGCTGGATCCTGGAGGACAACCAGGGCATGGTGGCCATAGCCGATGCCATCCGGTCGCGCGTGAACCGCGAATATCGCATCTTTTCCAAGGACCTGTAGATACCCTTCGGAGAAGCAGGGAACTTGCCTGCCTTTCGCGACGTTGGATGGTCTGGGTGCCGCAAGTGCATCCGAAAGGTTCGTCGCGCTCATGCCATCAAAAGACAAGTCGCTGGATTCCGCCAAGACCGCTGCCCGCGGCAAGGCGCTCGGCCGCGTGTTGCTGGTGGAGGATGATCCCGTGCTGGCGATGACGCTGGAGGACGCATTCCTGCGCGCCGGCACGCGCGAGGTGGTGATCTGCACGACGATGCAGGCCACCAAGCTGGAACTCGAAAAGAACGAGCGAACCGATGCCATCGTGCTCGACGTTCATCTGGGTGACCGGAACGATGGCTGGGCCATTGCCGAGATCGTCACCATGCTTGGCGCGCGGCCGCCGCGCATCGCCTTTTCCACCGGGTCGCCCGAATCGATACCGCCCGAGGTTGCCGAATTGGGTCCGGTCTTTGAGAAGCCCTACGACCCCGATCTGCTGGTTCAGGAACTGTCCGCTCGCGAGCAGAAGCGCGGGCTGATCGCGCGCATGTTCGGCTGAGCGGCGCGCCCGCTTTTCCACACTCGAACACTATCGACGTAGGTGGCCCGGTGCGTCTGGTGCTGCCACCTGATTTTCCGTCTTGTTTTGCACGCGATGAAAAAAAAGGCCTCCGTTCGTTGTGAACGGAGGCCTTTCGGGATCGTGTCACCGGCCGCTTGGACGGGAGGGGGGTCTCGGCGGTGACATAGACTAAATGACCCTCCCGAATTTGCGTTCCCAGGCGTTTTCAAAAAAAAATGGGAAAATATGTGTCGACTGTGGCGACGGCGGATTTTAGGGCCTGTCGACAGCCCAGCCAGCCGTTCGGAACCCTCCGCGCGCGCAATCGTTGTTGGGCGACGAATTTTCACGGGAAGGGTACCTATGTCCATCGGCGCCGAAGTCGCAGCTCATCTTCCGTTTCTCCGCCGCTACGCCCGCGCGCTGACCGGTTCGCAATCCACCGGCGATGCCTTCGTGCAGGCCACGCTCGAAGCCGCGCTGGCGGATGAGGAGCTTGCCGAATCGCTGCGCGGTGGCCGGGTGCCGCTCTATCGTGCGTTCAACAAGGTGTGGTCGAGTGCCTACATGGAAGTCGACGAAGAACGGGATCACGGCTCGATCCATGAAATCGCCGCGCAGGACCAGCTGAAGCGCATCACGCCCATCAACCGTCAGGCCTTGCTGTTGACCACGGTGGAGGATTTCTCTCCCGCCGAGGCGGCCGATATCATGGGCGTGGGCGAAGGCGACGTGGAATCGCTGGTGCGCGAGGCCGTGGGCGAGATCGAGCGCGAGACCACCACCAGCGTGCTCATTATCGAGGACGAGCCGCTCATCTCCATGCAGCTCGAAGACCTGGTGCGCTCACTCGGGCACGAAATCTGCGGCACGGCGGCTACCCGCACCCAGGCGCAGGAAGTGGTTGCCGGCAAGACGCCGGGCCTCGTGCTCGCCGATATCCAGCTGGCCGACGGGTCCTCGGGCCTCGACGCGGTTGACGATATCCTGGCCATCGATTCGGTGCCGGTGATCTTCATCACCGCCTATCCCGAACGGCTGCTGACGGGCGATCGCCCGGAGCCGACCTATCTCATCACCAAGCCCTTCCAGGAAGACACGGTGCGTGCGGCTATCAGCCAGGCACTGTTCTTCGGTTCAAGCCGCCCGCTCGACTGACGCCTCCGGGGCGGGCTCCGGCAGGGGCTCGCCACCGGGCTCGCTTGTGCGCCACAGCACCCACCAGGCAATGGCCGCCGCCGCCAGCCCGCCCAGCAGGTTGGCGGCGAGTTCCGCCAGGTAGACAGCCTGCGTGCCGATCGTGGCGCGCGCCACCCAGGCGATGGGCACCATCACCAGCAGCACCCGTGCCAGCGAAAGCGCCAGTGCATGGCCCGCCCGGTCGATGGCGTTGAGTGCCCCGTTGACGACGATCAGCACGCCGTATCCGGCATAGCCCCACACCGAGATCGCGAGATAGGCCGACGTGGCGACGAGCACCTCAGGGTCTTCGGTAAACAGGCTGGCGAACCAGCGACGCGAAAAGAACAGCACGCCGGCCGCGCCAAGCCCGTAGGCGAGGCTGAACAGCCCGGCCTTGACCAGCGCCTCTCGCGCCCGGCCATGCTCCTGCGCGCCCCAGTTCTGACCGACGATGGCGCCGATCGAGCCTGACAGGGCCAGCAGCGGCACCACCGCAAAGGCCTGCAACCGCCCGCCGGTGCCGAACCCGGCGACCGCCGCCTGCCCTTCGTAGGCAAGCAGCGCGGTGAGTACCGCGAGGCCGGCGGGGTTGATGGCATTGGTAAAGGCCGCTGGCCCGGCGACGCGCCAGATCGCCTTGACCTGCCGCCGCCAGTTGCAGTTTTTCATCGACGCCGGCGCAAATGGCAGGTCGTGCCGTTCCAGCAGCCAGAAGGCGGCGACGATCGCCACCAGCCAGCCGCCCACCGTGGCCCAGGCGGCGCCCGCCACGCCCAGCCCCTCGAACCCGAAGGCGCCGGTGATCAGCAGCGGATCGAGCACCCAGTTGGCGGCGGAAAACAGCACCAGCACGGCGGTGTTGCTCTTGGCTGCGCCTTGGCCTCGCAGCACGCCGTTCATGCCCATCATCGCCATCATCAGCGGAAAGCCCAGCGCGAAGGGTGCCATGTAGGCGTCGGTCAGCGACAGGATCTCGGCATCGGCCTGCATGGCCGCGAACAGCGGCCCGCGCAGCGCGTAGAGCGCGATGCCCAGCACCAGACCGGCAAAGGCACCCATCACCATGCCCAGGTTGGCGCGGGCCAGCGCTCGCTCGGCATCGCCTTCGCCCAGCGCGCGGCTGACCACCGAATTGATGCCCACCATCACCCCCACGCCAAGGCTTTGCAAGGCGGTGATGACGGGAAAGATGAAACTGATCGCGGCAAGTTCGGCCTTGCCCAGGCGACCGACGAAATAGGCATCGACGATCCCGACCGACATGATCGCCGCCACGCCCACGATGGCGGGCGCGGTCTGCCGCACGAGATGTCCGTTGATCGGACCGGTGATAAGCTTGGCGCGGCTGGCCTGCGGTTCGGTCATTATGGCGCGCGATGGACGTTTGCGGGATGGAGGGCAAGCGCCTAGCACCACGTTCAAAGCTTGCCGAAAGGATCGCACATGAAGATCGCCCCCTCGTTCAGCGCCGCCTTGTCCGCGTTGTTGCTTGCCACCGTTGCCGCTCCGCCCATTGCCGCCCAGGAAGCGGGCGCGTCCGATGCCGCGCTGCAGGCGCTGTATGGCGAATACTACGACTGGACGCTGGAGCGCGCCGGCTATTACGAGACCGCCAGCGGCGAGATCGAGCAGGGGCCCACCCTGTCGGACCAGAGCGCCGCCGCGCGCGAGACCAATGCCGCTGCCGCCGCCGCCTTCCTTGCAAGGCTGGACGCGATCGATACCGCGGCGCTTTCCCCCACGGAACGCGTCAACGCCGCCGTGCTGCGGGCGGTGCTGGCCGAGGGGATCGGCGATGCGACCTACCGCGAATGGGAAATGCCGTTCGATTCCGATTCCAACTTCTGGACCTACCTCGATGCGCCATCGGGCCTCGATACGGTGCGCGAATACGAAGACTACCTGGCTCGGATGCGGCAGGTGCCGCGCTATCTGGAGCAGAACGTGGCCAACGCCCGCACCGGCCTTGCCCGCGGCTTTTCCGTGCCGCGCGCCACGCTGGCGGGCCGCGACGAATCCGTGCGGCCCTACACCCAGCTCGAAGGCAACCCGTTCCTGGCAGCCTTCGACCAGATGCCGCAACGTATCCCCGAGGCTGAGCGCGCACGGCTGCGGGCCGAGGCGCAGGCGGTGATCGCGCAGGACATCGTGCCCGCCTACACCGCCTTGCTGGCCTTTTTGCGCGACGACTATTTTCCCGCCGCGCGCGAGACGCTGGCCGCCGAGGCCATGCCCGATGGCGCGGCCTATTATGCGCAGAACATCCGGCAGTACACGACGCTGGACATGGGTGCCGAGGCAATCCACGCGGTGGGCCTTGCCGAGGTGGCGCGGATCGAGGCGGCGATGCAGGCGATCATGGACGAGGTCGGCTTTTCCGGCTCCATCGCCGAGTTCAACGAGGCGCTGCGCAGCGATCCGCGTTTCGTTGCCGCCACGCCCGACGAACTGATGGGCGTTGCCGCCTACGTCCAGGTCCGCGTCGATGGCGAGATTGAGCGATATTTCGGCTTCCTGCCGCGCGCGCGATTCTCCATCCGCCCGGTGCCCGATGCCATCGCGCCGTTCTATACCGCCGGGCGCGGGGGTGAGGATTACTGCCAGATCAACACCCACGATCTGCCCAGCCGGCCGGTCTACAACATCCCCGCGCTTACCCTTCACGAATGTTCGCCCGGGCACAGCTTCCAGGCCAATTTCCAGCGCGAGGTGACGGGCGAGCTGCCCGCCTTCCGCCGCAACCTGTATTTCAGCGGCATGGGCGAGGGGTGGGGCCTCTACACCGAGTTCTTGGGCGAGGAGATGGGCATCTACCGCACGCCCTACGAACGCTACGGCCGGCTGAGCTACGAGATGTGGCGCGCCGCGCGGCTGGTGATAGATACCGGCATCCATCACTATGGCTGGACGCGGGAACAGGCGGTCGATTACCTTGCGGGCCGCACCGCGCTCTCCCGCCACGAGGTCGGGACCGAGGTGGATCGGTATATCAGCTGGCCGGGACAGGCGCTGGCCTACAAGCTGGGCGAGATGACCATCCGCCGCTTGCGGGGAGAGGCCGAGGCGGCGCTGGGCGATGCCTTTGACATCCGCAAGTTCCACGATGTGGTGCTGGCTCTGGGATCCGTCCCGCTGCCGGTGCTGGAAGAGCGGATCGCCGGCTTCATTGCCGACGGCGGGCAGGGACTGGCGGACGTCACCTACGACTAGGCGGACCCAGTCAGGCCGCGATCAGGGCGCGATCAGCACCTTGCACTGCGCGTTGGGGCGTTTCAGCGTTTCGAAGACACGGGGCACGTCGTCCAGCGCGATGATGTCGGTCACCAGCGCGCGGGGCTGGGCCGCGCCCTCCTCCAGCGCGCGCAGGGCAGCCTCGTATTCGGGCACGGTGAAGAACGCGCTGGTGACGAGACGCACTTCCTTGCTCAGCATGGGAAAGGTGTGGATCGTGTCAGGCCGGGTGCAGAGGCCCAGCAGCAGGATGGTGCCCCGCGGCCGCACCTGCTGCACCGCCTGGTCGATCAGGCCGGGAACGCCGACGCATTCGAAGACCACGTCCGCCGGGCCGCCGAGACTGCGTGACGCGCTACCGACAGGATCGCCGGGATCGACCACGAACACATCCGCCCCCAGAGCAATCGCGCGTTGCTGCTGGAAGGGGGCAATATCCTGCACCGCCACGCGCGCGGCACCCATGCGCTGCGCCCAGAACGCCACCGCCAGCCCGATCGGCCCCGCACCCAGCACCAGCACGCGGTCGCCCCGCTTCATGCCCGATAGGTTGACCCCGTGGAGCGCCACCGCCAGCGGCTCGATGATGGCGCCATCGGCCAGCGAAAGGCCAGCGGGCAGCGGCACGCACTGGTTGGGCCGGGTGACGGCGTACTGCGCATAACCGCCACCTTGCAGGCCGAAGGCCGCGCACCATTGCACCTCGCCCTTGCGGCAAGGTTCGCAGGCCCCGCAGCTCCTCAGCGGGATGACCGAGACGAGATCGCCCACCTTCGGACCTGTCGTGTCGCGGCCCAGCGCGACCACCTCGCCTGCGAATTCGTGGCCGAGGATGTCGCCGTGCTCGCAGCCGTAGGCGGCATCCTCGGTCATGTGCAGGTCGCTGCCGCAGATGCCGCAGCGGCCTACCGCTACCACCAGTTCGCCCGCATCGGGCACGGGGTCGGCCACATCCTCGAACGCGAGGGGCGTGTGGAGGCCCTGGAAGCTGACGGCCTTCACTGGCGGGCTATTCCGCCGAGATGCGCAGCACGGGCTTGACCACCTCGCCGCTCTCGCTGGCCTCGATGCCGGCGTTGATGTCGTCGAAATCGAAATACCGGATCAGGCGATCGAACGGGAACCTGCCGTCCTGGTGATAGGCGATCAGTTCGCAGATGAAGCTGCCCACGTCGCTGTCGCCGCCCAGGATGCCGATCACCCGCTTGCCGCCGCCCATCAGCGCCGCCTCGTTGAGGGACAGCATGTCTTCGGGCGGGCTGGCGCCGACGAGGCCGAGGATGCCCTTGGGCGCGATCTGTTCGAAGGCGCCTTCGATCACCTTTTTCACGCCCGTGGTGTCAAAGGCGTAGGCCAGGCCCTGTGGCGCGATGGCCTTGAGCTTGTCCATCGCGTCATCGCCTGCCTTGACGGTGTGCGTGGCGCCCAGTTCCCTTGCCAGTTCCACCCGGCTCTCGTGCATGTCGACGGCGATGATCGGATCGGCGCCGGCGATCTTCGCGGCCATGATTGCAGCAAGGCCCACGGTGCCGGTGCCGAACACGGCGATGGGCAGCCCCTCGCGCACGTCCATGCTCCGCAGCACTGCGCCCGCGCCGGTCATCAGCCCGCACCCTAGGGGCGCGAGGCGTTCCAGCGGCAGGTCAGCCGCGCTGTCGGGCACGCGCACCACGTTGCGCTGGTGCGCGATGGCGTGGGTGGCGAAGCTCGACTGGCCGAAGAAATTGCCGCCGACAGCCTCGCCGTCGCGCGTGATCGTCGCCGATCCGTCGGCGCGGCGGCCGGAGAAGTTGTGTGCGCCGAATTCGTAGCAATAGGTGGGCGCGTCGACATCGCAGCTGGGGCAGTGACCGCAGGAATTGAAACTGGCGATGACCCGGTCGCCCACCTTGGCGACGGTGACCTTGTCACCCACGGCCTCGACGATCCCCGCGCCCTCGTGCCCCAGCACTGCGGGAAGCGGCGTGGGCAGCTGCTGATCGCGCACGGCCATGTCGGTATGGCAGATGCCGGTGGCGACCACGCGGATCATGATCTCGTCTTCGCGCAGGTCGTCGAGCTCGACCTCGGCCATGTGGAATTCCTTGCCCTCGCCCGGGCAGATGGCGGCGCGTGCCGTGGTTGTCACATCAATCTCCTTGGTTGTTCAAAGGCCTCACCGGCCCCAGTTGCATCCCCCCGTCGATCATAACGTGGCTGCCCGTCATATAGCTCCCCGCATCGCTGGCGAGGAGCAGGGCGAGCGGCTTGATCTGATACGTTTCCGCCATGCGGCCAACGGGCACCAGCCTGTCCCACGCGGCCTTGGCAGCCGGATCCTTCTTCACCCAGCCATCGCCGATGTTGGTGACGAAGGGGC